>DVGZ01000094.1 GCA_018712435.1 Candidatus Caccousia avicola | reverse complement strand
ATAACGAGCGCATGGGACAATAAAGGCGATATTAGCAAAACTATCCCACCGCTTTTTTATACGCTTTATACACGGTTCAGCTTTTTCCTATCACGATCCGATCTCCGCTTTTCAGCAGAGTCCCGCCGTTAGGTACAAAGGATTTTGAATCCCGGCGGATTAGGACAATCAATTCATGGGGAGGAAGTCCCAGATTACTGATTCGCTTTTGTACCCATGGGTGCCCTTCGGTCAAGGGGAATTCAGAAAGTGTAATGCCCTCCTCATGCCCGGCAAACGAGGCGGCGCAGAGTACAGCGGAATCTCCGGCGCGCAGAATAGTTTTTCCGCGGGGAGTGAGAGGATCTTCTCCGCGCAGAACCATCACGCAGAGAAGACCGGGAGGCAGAGCCAGCTCCCGCAGAGTCTTGCCCTCCCAGGGATGGCCGGGTGTGATGTTGAGCTGGATGAATTCCACTTCCGTTTCAGAAGCATAGTCGCTGAATGTCCGCATGACATCCTCGCCGGTGCCGATCATGTCCAACCGGCGGGCGGCGGCTGGCAGGAGCGTTCCCTGGAAGGAAATGGACAGAAGAACGACAGCGAATACAATATGATAGATATCGTTTTGCAGTACAGCGGGAGAGTTGACAGCCAAAATAGCAAACACAATGGAGGCCGCGCCGCGCAGCCCGGCCCAGGAGACGAGAAGCTGCTGACGCACCGGGCACCGAAACGGGGAGAGGAGAAGAAAAACGGCTCCGGGGCGTGCCGCGAAGGTTAGAAACAGCGCGATAGGGATCGCAAGGGGGAGCACCTGCGGCAGACGGGAGGGAAAACTGAGAAGACCAAGCAGGAAAAAGATCAGCATCTGCATCAGGCCGGTTGTGGCATCAAAGAAGTGTACCAGTCTCCGCTGACCTGGCAAATCCGCGTTGCCCAGCAGAAGCCCAGCAAGATAAGCGGAAAGATAGCCGTTTCCTCCCAGCATGGTGGGGACGGCATAGGAGAGAAGGGCGAGCGCCAGCAGGCAGGCGGCGTCCAGTCCGCCGCTGCCGAAGGGAAAGCGGCGCATCAGAAGGGTACCAAGCTTTCCAATCAGTACGCCGAACAGCAGTCCCAGAATCAGCTGAGTTCCGGCGGTCCACAGAATGCTCTCCAAAGAAAGTCCTTCTCCCTGCATGGCGGAGAGCAGGATGACGGTCATCATGTAGGCAAAGGGATCGTTGGATCCGCTTTCCACCTCCAGGAGGGAGGCCGTTCCGCCTTTCAGATTGAGCCGTTTGGAACGCAGGATGGAAAACACGGAGGCCGCGTCGGTGGAGCCAAGGATGGCTCCGATCAGCATTCCCTCCAACATGGAAAAATGCAGGACATACCGGCAGAACAGACCGGTCAACAGAGAGGTCAGCACGACGCCGAGAGACGAGAGCAGTGAAGCCCGTACCGCGATTGGCCGCGCCTCCTGCCAGTTGGTGCCGAAACCGCCGTAAAACATGATGCCGATCAGAGCGGCGGAGCAGACGTCCTCAGCGATTTGATAGTTGTCGAAGTCAATGCGCAGCAGGCCGTCGGTGCCAAACAGCATGCCGAGCAGGATGAAGGCCAAAAGTGTCGGAATGCCGAACCGTTGGGAAACACGATTTCCCAGCACACAGGCAAAAATGACGATGGCCGCCAACAGCAAAAGAGCGGTCACAGAATCCCTCCTTCGTTTTGCAGAACAGTGTTTTCATTCTATGAAAAGATGCTTTCGTTTATCCGAAGCGGCAGAGAACAGTCTATTTCAATCGTGTTTGCGTTATTATCATTTTATCACAGAAAAGGGTTTTTCGCAATGCTTTCCCCATTCTGTCTACTGGCAGGACAGGAAAATGAATTGTTGACATTCTGATAAAAATTTATGGTTGTGATTTTTGTTTTTTTATAATAAAATATGGACAAGTCTCTGCAAAGGAAGGTGCTTTATGGAACTCACCGAGCAATTTATTCTGCGTCAGGCCCCAAATCCCGCGGCAGCGGAAAATGGGCGTAAGCTTTCCCGTGGAGGGAAATTCTCCGGTCTGCACCGCTCGGAGGACGGATCCGTCTGTTGGGGAGAGTGTGCGGGAAGCGGAAAGACGCCGTACCGCGTTTCGATCGATTGGGCCGATCCCGATTCCCCGATCTGCCGGTGCTCCTGCCCCAGCCGTCAGTTTCCGTGTAAGCACGCGCTGGGACTGATGTTTGAGCAGTTGTCAGGCAAAAACTTTGAAACCGCTGCGATCCCGCAGGACATTGTGGACAAACGCGAAAAGCAGGCGGCCAAGGCAGCCAAAAAGGAAGCTGCCGCCCAAGCGCCGAAAAAGCCCAAAAAAACCAATACGGCAGCGCAGGCCAAACGGCTGGCCCGTCAGCTGGAAGGCCTGGATATGGCGGAAAAAATGGCGGAGGAGCTTTTGCATGCTGGTCTTGCCAGTATGGCCGGCAGCTCCGCGCAAACCTATGAAAAGCTGGCAAAGGATCTGGGCAACTATTATTTGACAGGGCCGCAGATTGCTTTTTCCCGTATTGCGCTGGCGGTGCGCGAAATTCAGCAGTCGCCGGAGCGGGCGGAGAGCGCGTATGCCGAAGCGCTGCGGATCCTGATTGCGCTGCGCTCCACCATCAAGAAGGGCAGAAGCTTTTTGCAGAACAAGCTGGAAGCGGGTCAGTATTCCGCTGAGGATTCCGTTCTGTTTGAAGCGCTGGGGGGCGTGTGGCGTTTGGAGGATCTGCACGCCATCGGCTCGTATAAGGAGAATGCCCGGCTGGTACAGCTTTCCTTTGACGTGTCCGAGGATGAAGCGCGGCGTGAGTTTGTGGAACGCGCTTTCTGGATCGATCTCGATACAGGCCGTATTGATCAGACGCTGAATCTGCGTCCGTACAAGGCGCTGAAATATGTAAAAGCCGAAGACAGCTTTTTTGAGCGTATGGAGATCCCCACGCTGTATTACTATCCTGGTGAGGGATGCCGCCGTATCCGCTGGGAAAGCGCCGCGTCATTGCCTGTCACGCAGGAGGATCGCGCGAAACTTCTCTCTTTGACACAGCCGGAACTGGCTGCGGCGGTAAAGCTGACCAAATCGCAGATTAAAAATACGCTCCTGCCCAAATATGTTCCTGTGCTGGTTCCCGTGGGACGTGTGGGAATGGTGGGAGAACAGTTTGTGCTGGAGGATCCCGCCGGAGGACGGATTGTCCTGCGGGATCGTACGGAAGACGGAGAGGATCACGCCTGCACCGCACGGCTTGCCAAGGTTCCGGGCGGCGTTCCGGCGGGCGCCGCGCTGTTTGGCCTGCTGTTTTATGAGGAGAGCGATCGGTCGCTCTGCCTGCATCCGTACAGCGTCGTGACGTGTTCGCAGATTGTCCGTTTGCTGTATTGAGGAGGGCGAAAAGATGAATTTGCAGCCATTGTTTGATCTCAAAGAGCGTCTGGAACATACCGCTGTGGCGGGTACAGGCCTTTTGGACGAGGACTTCCGTCTGAAACGCGCGCGCGAATCGCTGGCCCCGCTGGCCGCGGCCAGTCCGGTGTTTGGAAAAATCACCGCGGGAGTCGATGCGCTTTTTGCCGCCCCGCAGGAAACAAGGGGTGGAGCGCTGCTGGATGTTCTCGCTCTGGTGGACGCTGTTGTCTACACACAGGGAAGTACAGGGTGCCAAGGAGATCTGAGCCCTCTTCCCACGGACGGCGTGGGGACGCTGCGCCCTCTCTCATATGGGCAGCTTCACCCGTTGCTGGAAGCGCTCACCGGAACCGGCAGCGGACGGTTTTCTCTGGTGGCGGATGTTCGGAAAGAGCATCCGGAGTATTTTTCCGATTACCGCGTTTTGCCTGCCCTGATCGAGGGATTGGGGGACGGCTATGTGGATATGGCCGATCAGAACGCCGAGATTCTGAAGGAGCAGGGGGAGAAAATCATCCCGCTTCTGAAGGAGGGTTTTGACCCCGAAGGAAAAGGCGGCATGGTCCGGCGGGTACGGTTGATCCAGGAGCTGGCGGGAGAGAAGGAGAATGATTTTTATCTCGCTCAGCTGCCGCAGTCTAAAAAGGAAGTGCGCACAGAGCTGATTCGGGCATTGTGCCACGATTCCCACAACACGCCGCTTCTGCTGGAGCTGTGCCAGACAGAAAAAAGAGGGGAAAGCAGAGATTGCGCTCATGAGATTCTGGTGAAGCAGGAAACGCCGGAGGTGGAGGAGTATTTCCTTGCACTGGGCAAAAAGAATCCGGTACAGGCCTTTACTTATCTGCTGGGAGAAAAAACGGCCATGGCGAGCCGGTTGACGGCGGCGATTGCGCAGGAACAAATAAAGAATCTGCGCACCGGCAAAAAGCTTTCCGATTCCCAGCGGAATGAACGCTTCCGGGCCTTGTTCCTTGCCTTGATCGGAAAAACAGGGCCGGGGATCGCGGATATTTTCCGTGAGGCGGTTGAGCTGTTTGGAGAGCCGGATGGAAAAGGGAAAAAGCCTGGCATCGATCCTTTGCGCGATCTGATCTTTTATACTGTTTCCTCTTCCAACCCGTCCCAGCCGCCATTTGCGGTGTCGCTGCCCTATGTGCTTGCAATGACCGTGATGGGCCGGGGCGATCGTGAGCTGTGCGATTTGGCGGTGGAGCTGTACGAGCGCGAGGGCGGTGCGTATCTGGTTCCCGCTTTTGCCGCACAGCTTCTCATAAAAGACAGCGCGGAGAGCTATGAGTGGGCAAAAGAACGTCTTTTTAAGCGGGAATTTCTCAAAAAGACGGTGCAGGAAGATTGCCTTTCTTTCATTCGCTATGTCCTGATGCGTGTGAAATGGAACCGGGAGGAGAATGGTTATCGGTTCATGGTCCGAGCGTCTTTGAGAAACGAATGGGAAATGGAGATGGGCGTTCCCGTTCCCTGTCTGGATGTGCGCTGGTTTGAGCTTTTGGCGCAGCTTGGAAAGGATATGGACGACGCTCTGGCCGCCGTGCTCTCCGATCGGCAGGAAATTCCGGGGCTTTCCAAGCTGGTGGTTCCTTATGTATACCAGGAGACGATGAGCACCCTGAGCGTTTACAGCGCGGCCGAATGGATTCGGATTTTGAACGCTTTGGGCTGGGATCGTTGGGATGATTTTGTGGTACGGTATTTTCTCAAACAGGGACAGGTTTCGTTTCCGGAATGCATGATGCTGCTGAATACTCTGCCGGTTCCTCCGAAGGAAAAGGCGGCTCAGCTTCGAAAGATGGATGAACTGGTGCGAAACAAAAAGATCAATCTGCGTCACAACTATTGGGAAGAAAATATGGCGGCGGCCCGTATTCACGAATGGGAAAACCAGCCATCCGGAGAAGAAACGAGCGGAAGTTGAGAGAAGGAGGAGAAGAAAATGGCTGAGAAAAATGTGCAGCGGCTTCCCGCGGAGGAGCTGTTCCAGCGGGAACTGGAAGCGCTGATTGCGGCGGAACAGGATGCGGTTCCCACCGGTTGGAGAATGTCTCCCCGCTCGGTACTGACTTACATCACGGGCGGTGTGTCCGTCAAGGGTGTGGAGATTACGCCGAAATACATGGGGAACCGCCGTTTGGTTGAGATCGCCATCGCCACGCTGGTCACGGATCGGGCGCTGCTTCTGATTGGAGAGCCGGGCACGGCGAAATCCTGGCTCAGCGAGCATCTGGCGGCGGCGGTCAACGGCGATTCCACCAAGGTCGTGCAGGGAACGGCGGGCACCACCGAGGAGCAGATCCGTTACTCCTGGAATTATGCCATGCTGATTGCGAAGGGGCCAAGCCCGGAAGCCATGGTGAAAAGCCCCATTTACCGCGCCATGGAAACCGGATCGATCGCGCGTTTGGAGGAGATCTCCCGCTGTGCCAGCGAGGTGCAGGACGCGCTGATCTCGATTCTGTCCGAAAAGCGGCTGAGCGTACCGGAGCTGGGATTGGAGGTTCCGGCGGAAAAGGGATTTTCCGTGATTGCCACGGCAAACACAAGGGATAAGGGCGTCAATGAGATGTCCGCCGCGTTGAAGCGCCGCTTTAACATTGTGGTGCTCCCCACGCCGTCCGATATGGAGACGGAGATGGAGATCGTGCGTACCCGTGTGGCGCAGCTTTCCGCCGGGTTGGATCTCCATGCGAAGCAGCCGGATGAGGATACGGTGGAGAAGGTGGTCACGATTTTCCGCGAGCTGCGCTCCGGCGCGACGCTGGACGGCAAGCAGAAGCTCAAGGGAACGAGCGGCGTTCTCTCCACAGCGGAAGCAATTTCGTTACTGGCCAATTCGATGGCGCTGGCGGGCAGCTTCGGCAGCGGCGAGATTGGCGGCGAGGATCTGGCCGCCGCCTTGCAGGGTGCGGTCGTCAAGGATGAGGAAAAGGATAAGGTCTCCTGGAAGGAGTATCTGGAAAATGTGATGAAAAAGCGGGGCAGCGCGTGGCTTCCCCTGTACCGTGCCTGTCGGGAGCTGAACCCGTGATGGGCGGGCCGGTGCTGTTTGGCGTGCGCCATCTGTCTCCCTCCGCATCTTACCATCTGCGGCAGGCGCTGGACGCATGCCAGCCCCAGCTTGTTTTGGTAGAGGGGCCAAGCGATCTCAACGATCAGATGCACTGGCTCTGCCACCCGAAAACGCAGTTTCCCGCGGCCATTCTTGCCTATACCAAAAAGCCGCCGGTGCGCACCATCCTGTATCCCTTTGCCTGCTATTCGCCGGAAATTCAGGCGATTCTCTGGGCTCACCAGCATCAGGTGGAATGCCGGTTCATGGATCTTCCCTCCGATGTGTTTCTGGCTTTGGAGGAAGGAGCGAGGGAACCGGCTGATACCAAGCAGGAGGAGTCTCAGGAGTCGAAAGAGACAGGGGAGACGGAATCGGAGCGGGAGGAGCATTCCGAGCGTTCAGAGCCGGATGTGCAGGAGAGTACCGAGTGGGTATACCGGCAGCTGGAAACGATGACCGGGGAAGATCACGACACCTTCTGGGAACGGAACTTCGAGCAGATAGAGGGCTGGCAGGAGTCCAGCGCGGCCTTTCACATGTTTGGGGAGCAGCTTCGGGAAACGGCTCGGGATCATCCTCTGCGCACCGCCGAAACGCTCGTGCGCGAAGCGTATATGAAGCGGGTTATCCAAAAGGCTGTGGAAAGCGGTGTACCGGAGGAGAAGATCTTCTGCGTCTGCGGCGCGTTTCATGTGACGGGCCTGCGGGAAGGGCCCGTGATGACCGAGGAGGAGGAGCGGACGCTTCCCAGAACGGACAGCGCCTCCACGCTGATGCCCTATTCCTATTATCGGCTTTCCACTCGCTCCGGCTATGGAGCGGGAAACAAAGCCCCGGCTTATTTTGAACTGCTGTGGGAGGAATGGAACCGGGGGAATCTCGCGGGCTTGGCTGGGCGGTATTTGGTCAGCCTTGCCGCCGCGCATCGAAAGGCGGGAAATCTGGTTTCCTCCGCCGAGGTGATTGAAGCGGTGCGTCTGGCCGGGACGCTGTGTGCCATGCGCGGCAGCCGGTATCCCTGCCTTCAGGATTTGCGCGACGCCGCCATTACCACGATGGGCCACGGCGCGTTTTCCGAGCTTGCTGTGGCTGTGGCAGAGACAGAGATCGGGCGGCGGATCGGCGCGCTGCCCGAGGGGGTGAGCCGCACCTCCGTGCAGGACGACTTTTACCGGCAGGTCAAGGAGCTGCGGCTGGAAAAATACCGGACGTTGGAGCTGCAAAATCTGGATTTGGATCTGCGCGAGCGTCTGAATATCAAGGATCCCGCCACAGCGATTTTGGATCTGCGCCGTTCCTTTTTCCTGCACCGTCTGCGGGTGCTGGGAGTTTCGTTTGCCGCGTTGCTTCCTTCCCGTCAGGAGGGGGCAAACTGGGGAGAATACTGGCAGCTTCGCTGGACGCCGGAAGCGGAGATTGAGATCGTGGAGTCGGCCCTGCTGGGAGATACGATCGAGGGTGCGGCTGCCTTTGCCCTGAAAGAACGAGCGGAGAAAAGCACCAGTATCCGTGACGCGGCCGCGATTTTCCAGGATGCGTTTTTGTGCGGGATGCCTGCCGCCGCCCGTCATGCGCTGGAAGTGCTGCAAACGCTTTCCGTGGATGCCGCGGCGATCAGCGAGGTGGCGGAGACAGCGCAGCGCTTGTCTCTTGTGGTGCGGTACGGCGATTTGCGCCGGTTTGATACCGCTCCGGTGGTTCCGCTGCTCCGGCAGCTCTATCTGCGCGCCTGCCTGACGATGGAGGAAGCCTGCCAATGCGATACCAAAACGGCCCCGGTGATAACGGCGGCGATGGATCAGGTGAACCAGCTTCCGCTGCACCATGATTTTCTGGATGAAACGCCTTGGCTGGAGCTGCTCGGCAGAATTTCCGATCGGGACGATCTCAACACGCGTTGTTCCGGCTTTGCCATGGCTACCCTGTTGGAGCGGGGCCAGGCGGACGAGGAGCTGTTGGCTCGGGAGGTGTCCCGCCGGCTGTCTCCCGGCGTGCCCGCTGATCTGGGAGCGGGCTGGTTTGAAGGACTTGCCTCCAAAAACCGCTACGCATTGATCGCCCGACTGTCGCTGTGGCGGTATCTGGACAGCTATCTGGGTACGCTGGACGACAAAGAATTCCGCCGTGCTCTGGTGTTTCTGCGGCGTGCCTTTGCGGATTTCACGCCGGCTGAAAAGAATGATATCGCGGAAAATCTGGGGGAGATCTGGGGTGTGAATGCCGGAGAGTCCGCGGAACAGGTGATGCAGGAGCTGACCCATGAGGAGCAGGAAACGCTCAGCGGATTGGATGAATTTGATTTTGACGATATTTGAGGGGGAACGCACATGGAGTGGAACGATCCAAAGACCCGCTGGCGCTTGATTCTCGGTACCGAGAGCCAGCAATCCTTTGAGGGAATGGGCGCGTCTCCTCTTTCGCAGGAGGCCATGCTGATGGACAGCGCGCTTTCCGCGATCTACGGCGGCCCCGATGAAAGCTTCGGGCAGCGCAGCGGCGCGGGGCATGGCCCGTCCGCCCCGCATATTTCCAAGTGGCTGGGCGATCTGCGCAGCCTGTTTGATCCGGAAATGGTGGCGGTGGTGCAGAACGACGCGGTGGAGCGCAAGGGGCTTAAGCAGCTTTTGCTGGAACCGGAGCTGCTGGACGGGTTGGAACCGGATCTGAATCTGGCTTCCACGCTGCTGATGCTCAAGGATCAGATCCCGAAAAAGTCGAAGGAATCGGCCCGCCGGTTCATCCGGAAGATTGTGGAGGAGATCAACCGGCTTTTAGAGCAGGATCTGCGCCGGGCGGTGACAGCCGCTCTCAACCGGCGCGCACATTCCCCGCTGCCCTCTGCCGCCGCGATTGACTTTCCCCGCACCATCCAGCGGAACCTGCGCCATTATAACCCGGATCTCGGCGTTGTGATTCCGGAAAAGGTGTGGTTTTTCGACCGATCCAGCCGCATCAACCGCTGGAACATCATTCTGGATATCGATCAGAGCGGTTCCATGGGGGAATCCATCCTGTATTCCTCCGTGATGGCCTGTATTTTGGCTTCCATGACGGCGGTGCAGACCCATGTGGTGGCGTTCGATACGGAGATTATGGATCTCACGCCGCTGTGCGCGGATCCGGTGGATCTGCTGTTCGGTTTCCAGATGGGCGGCGGTACGGATATTGCAAAATCCATTGCCTACTGTCAGAGCTTGGTGCAGGAACCGGGAAAAACCATCTTTTTCCTCATTTCCGATCTGGAGGAGGGAGGAAACCGTGCCGCTCTGCTGCGCCGGTTGGAGGAGCTCAAGCTGTCGGGCGTGACGGTGGTCACGCTGCTGGCGATTGCGGACGGCGGCAAACCCTACTACGACGCACAGACGGCGCAGAAAATTGCCGCCATGGGAATTCCCTGCTTTGCCTGTGCGCCGGAACGCCTGCCCGAAATGCTGGAACGTGTGCTGAAGGGACAAGGCCTGGAAGAATTTGCAAAAACCAGCGCGAAAAAGACCTCCTGATTGCCGGGAGCGATCCCCCTTGTCAAAGCTTTTGCCGTATGGTAAGATGAGGGGGAAAGGATGTGTTATTGTGTTTACCCCCGGTAAGCTGAAGCGCTATGCGCAAGCCTTGTTAGGCAGCGCGATTCTCGCCTTCGGCCTGTACAATGTCCATGCGCTCTCGAATGTCACCGAGGGCGGCGTTCTCGGTATGACGCTGCTTTTGCAGCACTGGTTCCGCCTGTCGCCGGCTGTCTCAGGATTGGTGATGAACATCCTGTGTTACGCGGCGGGATGGAAGCTGTTGGGGAAGGATTTCCTGATCACCTCCGCGGTGGCGGGCGGCGGCTTTTCTCTGTTTTATGCCGTCTTTGAGCAGTTTCCTCCCTTGTGGCCCCAGCTCGCGGAGCTTCCCTGGCTGGCCGCTGTGCTTGGCGCGGTGTTTGTCGGCCTTGGCGTCGGATTGAGTGTGCGTGCGGGAGGCGCACCGGGAGGGGATGACGCCCTCGCGATGGTGATTTCCTACCTGACACACTGGAACATTCAATGGGCATACCTGATCACCGACTTGATAGTCCTTTTGCTTTCCATCAGCTATATCCCGCTGGAGCGGCTTTTGTGCTCGCTTTTGACCGTGGCGCTCTCCGGCCAGTTGATTGGCCTGGTGCAGCGGTTTGGAAAGAAGCAGGAAAAGGGTTTGAAGGAGAAGCAGCAAGTCGAACTGGAATCCTGATATCATATGACTTCGTCCCCGGGGCTTCGGCTTCGGGGATTCTTTTTTATGCAGGCTTTTGCTTGACAATATCGATATTCGATGATATAGTAAAGATGGAAATAACGATATTCGATATTGCGCCGTACAGGTTCCGCTGGAACATGCTTTTTTCGAGAGAAAATCATGGTTTCGCCTGTGCGTGAAGCCGGCGGAAACGGCTTTCCGAGTGGGCGCGGTGCACCGGTCCAAAAGTGTGCGGAAGGGGGTGGTGCGAATGCCAAGGGAAAAATTCCAGACGCTGACGGAGCAGATGTTTTATATTTTGCTCAGTCTGCGGGAGGAACGCTGCGGAGCGGATGTGATGGAAGAAGTGTCGGCTGTCACAGGGGGGCGCGTTACCGTAGGCCCCGGCACGCTCTATCATCTGTTGGATCAATTTCTGCACGATGGCATGATTGAGGAAATGGCGGCGGTCGGAAGAAAACGGAGTTATCGTTTGACGGAAAAGGGACAAAGGCTGCTGGAGGAGGAATACGGCAGATTGTGCGCCCGCGTGGAGGATTACCGGCGATGGATGCGGAAGGAGGGAGAGCAATGAAAGAAAAACTATATAAGTATCGGATGGAATCGTATCAGTTGTTTGAATATCAGGCGTTGGAGGAGCATTTGGAGCGGATGGCGCGGCGTGGCTGGCAGCTTGAGCAGGTGGGGAATTTCTTCTGGAAATACCGCCGGGAAGATCCGCGTGCAACGTCCTACGCCGTGACCTATCTGCCGGAGCTTTCGGCGTTTGATCCCGAGGTTACCTCGGCTTCCCGGACGCTGGACGAGTATTGTGAAGAAGCGGGCTGGGAAAAGGTGTGCGATTGGACTCAGATGCAGATCTACCGCACCGATCAGACGGATCCCGTTCCTCTGGAAACGGACGAAGCGGTTCGCCTGCGGACGATCCGGCGCTCTGTGCGCAAATCCTATCTGCTTCCTTTGGGTGTTTTACTTCTTCTCTTGCTGTGGATCCTCATTTCCCTTGTGTCGATCCGGGGATCGAGAGCGATTGCCTTTTTGAGTAAACCGGACTCGCTGTTTTCTGTGTGCGTGACTTTGCTTGCATTTGTCATGGTTCTGGTGCATCTGCTGGCCTACGGTGTGTGGGTTCTGCGATCGGCGCGTTCTGTGGCACATGGCGGCCCGTGCGCTGCCAGCCGGTTCTGCTATCGGTTCGACAACGCTTTTCTGGTGCTGGTTTTGCTGCTGCTGGCGGGTTATGTCATTGGATCCTTTGCTTCGGGACAGGGAGGGCCTGCTGCTTATTTTCTCCTGTATGCTTCCTGTATCCTCGTCATGATCGCGGCCCTCGGTTCTCTGCGGCGGCAGCTGCGTCAGGAAGGAGTTTCCCGCTGGGGAAACCGTACCGCCGTGATTCTGGTGGATGTGGGAATGGCGCTTGTGGTTGGCGTTGTGATGTCGTTTGCCACTGGATGGCTGCGTCAGACGCCGTCGGAACCGCGTCAGATTGTCCGCGCGGAGTCTCTTGCCAGCGTCCCGTCCAGCGACGGCTGGGACGATCTCTGGGATGGCAGCACCTCTCCGCTGCTGTCGTTCCAGAATGTACGCCAGTATGAGATGTATCCGGGAGAAAATTTTCTTCAGTATCGGGTGTATGAGCCGCGTCTGTTCGGTCTTTCCTCCTGGTGTATCGATCAGCTTCTGACGGACGACGCTGTATCGTGGAACGAAGAGTCCGCCGGTTCCCTGCCTGTGGACAACGTATTTTATGCTTCCTTTCCGGATGGAGACGAGAGGTGGCTTTTGGCCGGAAACCAGAAGATTCTGTGTGTGGACGCCAGCTGGGAACTGACGCAGGATGATCTGGCCGTTCTTTATGAAAACGCTTGAGATCTGAGCGACTCGGGAAAAGCGGAAGGAAGAAAAGGGCAAAAAAGCAGGCAGACGCTGTAAAACGTCTGCCTGCTTTTTGTCACATCCCAAAGGGGAGTGACGGGGTATTATGGAGGGAGGAAAGAGATCAAAATCGCGGCCCGGACGGCAACGAAAAAACCTGCAACCGGCAGCCATCCGGCGGGGAGCCGCGAGGATACAATCAAAAGAGGAAAAAGGAAAATTACATTCCGGCGAGAGCGGCGCCCAGTTCTTCGCACTGGGAAACCCCGTCGCCGTCGGGTGCGTTCTGAACGATCAGACCTTCTCCGCCGCACAGAACGGCTCCCGCAGCGGTCACACGGTCCTGCCAGTCACGCATCCACTGGCCGTCGCCCCAGCCGTAAGAACCAAACAGGGCGATCTTTTTACCGGAAAGACTTCCTTCGAGCTCAGAGAAAAAGGGTTCGAATTCCCCTTCTTCCAGCACCTCGTCGCCCATTGCGGGGCAGCCGAGAGCGAGAGCGTCATAAGCGGCCGCGTCAGCCGCGGAGATTTCCGATACTTGTTTCAGTACGGCTTCCTTTCCGGCCTTTGCAATGCCGTCCGCCACGGAATGCGCCATGCTTTCCGTGTTGCCTGTACCGGACCAGTAAATGACAGCAATCTGATTCATACAAAACCTCCTGTTGTTTCTAAAATGATGTTTCACTCATGCTGCGAAAAGGGGCAGGCTGAGAAGCTGGGAAACGGTGTGCCCTTCCTCATAGGCTCTGCAATACGTTTCGCGGCAGTGGTCGTACTGTGCAAACAGCCGCCTGGCTTCCTCCACATCGAAGTAAACCTTCCAATAGCCGCACAGCAAACACGGCGCGGAGATCTCTCCGAGGAATGCGAGCACATCGCGCGGGGGATACCCCAGAAACAGTCCGATTTCATGCGGAAAGCCGTTTGTTTCCCGCAGACGCTGGCGCAGATGATGCAGAATCCGGGGAAGGGAGTCCTGCGGGTAGCCAAAGCGATTCAAACAGCTGCGCACTTCCTTTTCTTCCAATCTCTGTTTCAGAAGCAGAGGTCTGTAGACAAGCAGAAGAAAGTGCTGGCTGCAACGGCAAACCGTTTCCAATACAAGACCCTCTGTTTGAAAGCGGCGGGAGTATGCCCGCGCGATCGCGGGAAGCTGAGGGTATGCTTTTCTGGAAAAAGAAAGCAGAGCGGCAGGCTTGATCCCGGCCAGGACCGGAGCCGCATGGGAAACCAATGTCTCCTCAAATGATAAGCGCATAGGGCACCTCCTTGCGTTAGTGTAAACTAACTTATTGGGAAAGAAAAAAGCGAGCACCGTTCGCTTGCTTTGCTGTTAAGTTAGCTTAAACTAACTTACGAGCACTAGGATAGCATATCGGGATCGCATTGTCAACCCTTTTTTCAAAAAAATTTCGCTGACCGGCAGATGAAAACAATGTCCCATCCCATGCGCGCTGGGCGCGTGGAAAATGTTAAATAATTTTGAAAAGGGTTGCAAGATTGTAATCTTTGTAATATGATAAATACATTGATTACAAAGCTGTAACTTTATTGAATGCGAGAAAGCCCCTGTGCCGGAAAGCCTGTTTCCCGGCAAGGAGAAGGGAGCGAAAGGATTTGTCTCAGAAAAAAACAACGGTCGGACTGGTACGTCTGTCGCGCACGCTGTATCTGGTTGGCATTCAGTCGATGCGGATTCTCAAGCGCTGGAAAAGACGGACAGCCCGTTTTCTGCGTCCTGTCGGACGCTTTTTGTCCCGTGTCTGGCAGGCGACGGGGGGACGCTGGGTCGGAAAGCTTCTGCGGGAGATGCGTTCTGTGCGGGAAGGCTTTTCCATCGCCGGCAAACGCTTGAAAACCGCGAAGGAAAAGGGCGCTTTGCCCGTGGTGAAGGAATCCTTCTCCGTGGCGGGGAAGGGCGTGATCCGGCATCGGAATATTTGGTGCACCTTTTTGAATATCGCGGCTCCTGTCGCGGCGATCTGTGTTCTGCTGGCGACGGTGCGCTACTGGAATTCCCTTGAATTCGGCCTCAATCTCACCTATAACGGCGAGATGATCGGGACGATTGAGAATGAGAAGGTGTTTGAGCAGGCGACCGAGATGGTGAGCCAGCGCATGGTTCACGACGCATCCGAGCAGAACGAAAGCGTGTCCATGACGCCCGTGTTTTCCCTCACTGTTTCCGGCAGTGAAAGCTATACGGTGGCCGACGCGGTTTGTAACAAGATCATTGAGCAGTCGGATGGCATTATCGAGGAAGCAACCGGCCTGTATATTGACGGCGAGCTGATTGGCGCGGTCAAGAGCAGCGCCGATCTCAGCCATATTCTGGAAGGAATTCTGGACGAGGCGAAGGGGGACGACGAGGACGCGACCGCTGTATTTGCGCAGACGGTGGACAGTGTGACGGGACTGTTTCCCACCTCGACGGTTATCAGCTCCCAGGAGATGGAAAGCGAGCTGACCGCAACGTCTCAAAAAGCCGTGACCTATGTGGTACAGGAAGGCGATACGGCGTTTGATATCGCACAGAAAAACAACATGTCTCTGGAAGAGCTTGACAGCCTGAATGCCGGTGTGGCGGATGGCATGATCCATATTGGAGACGTGCTCACGCTCCAGACGGCGGTGTCGCGCCTGGAAGTGCAGATTGTCAAAACAGAGACGTATCAGGAAGCTCTGCCGTATAAGACCATTACGCAGACAGACGATTCCCAGTATACGGATTATAGCCAGGTCATCACCGAGGGAAGCGAGGGTGTGCAGGAATGCGTCGACCGCGTTACCTATGTGAACGGCGTTGAGGTATCGAGAGAAAATGTGTCCACAACGGTTCTGACGCCCGCGGTGGACCGTGTGGTAGTCACCGGCACCAAGGAACGGCCGAAGAATTCCGGCGTTGGTACGGGCAACTTTATCTGGCCCTGTCCTTCGCTGCATGTGATCACAACGTACTATGAGTACCGCTGGGGTTCCTTCCACGCGGCCCTTGATATCTCGGGAGGAAGCGCGTACGGCAAGCCGATTGTCGCCTCCGACAGCGGAACGGTAACGGCGGCGGGCTACTCCGGAAGCTACGGCTACCGCGTGATCATCAACCACGGAAACGGCATGCAGACGCTGTATGCGCATTGCAGTGAACTGCTGGTCTCTGTGGGACAAAAGGTAAACCAGGGCGAGACGATCGCTCTCGTGGGCAGCACCGGCAATTCGACCGGAGCGCATTGCCATTTTGAAATTTATGTCAACGGCTCGCGCGTGGATCCGCTGCCGTACGTCACTTGAAATTAAATTTCATTTTACGGCGCTTTCTCTTTGGAGAAAGCGCCGTTTTTGCCCTTTTTTCAGAAATTATTCCGGCTCTTGGTTGACTTTTTCCGGCCGGTGTATTATCATCTAAAAGTATGGGGATTTGTTTGTGCGAAACTACAGGAATCCTCTTTTTCAAAAGGATTTTGTCTAAG
>DVGZ01000093.1 GCA_018712435.1 Candidatus Caccousia avicola | reverse complement strand
AAGGTAGCCGTCATCATGGGGAGCGACAGCGATTTTCCGGTGGTAACTCCCGCCATCAAGCGTCTCAAGGAGTTTGGAATCCCGGTGGAGGTCCGCGTGATGTCCGCCCACAGAACGCCTGACGCCGCCGCATCGTTTTCGGCAAACGCCGTGAAGGACGGCTTCGGCGTGATCATTGCCGCGGCGGGCAAGGCCGCGCATCTGGCGGGCGTGCTGGCCGCGCACACCACCCTGCCGGTCATCGGCATCCCGGTCAAGTCCTCCACCCTCGACGGCCTGGACGCTCTGCTCGCCACGGTGCAGATGCCCAGCGGGATCCCGGTGGCGACCGTCGCAATCGACGGCGCGGACAACGCCGCGATCCTGGCGGCCCAGATGCTGGCTCTCTCCGACGAGGGTCTTGCCGCGCGCCTGCTGGAAATGAAAAAGAGCATGGCTGAGGGCGTGGAAAAGAAGAACGCCGCTTTGCAGGAAAAGGTCGCGCAGCTGTAAGCGCGCAGAACGAAAACGGGAGGAATCGGATTCATGAACGAGAAAAGCTACAGCAACAGCTATAAAGCGGCCGGCGTCGACGTAACCGCCGGCTACAAGGCCGTAGAGCTCATGAAGGAGCATGTGAAGCGTACCAACATTCCCGGCGTCCTGTCCGGTATCGGCGGCTTCGGCGGCCTCTTCCAGCCGGAAATCGGCGGCATGAAGGAGCCTGTCCTGGTCAGCGGCACCGACGGAGTGGGCACGAAGCTTAAGGTTGCCATGCTGCTGGACAAGCACGATACCATTGGCATCGACGCGGTGGCAATGTGCGTCAACGACGTGGTGTGCTGCGGCGCCCAGCCCCTGTTCTTCCTCGATTATATCGCGTGCGGGAAGAACGTGCCGGAAAAGATCGCGCAGATCGTGGCCGGTGTGGCGGAGGGCTGCGTGCAGTCCGGCTGCGCCCTGATCGGCGGCGAGACGGCGGAGCATCCCGGTATGATGCCGGACGACGACTATGATGTGGCCGGCTTTACCGTGGGCATTGTCGACAAGGAGAAGATTCTGGACGGCAGCACGATGCAGGCGGGCGACGTGCTGATTGGTTTGGCTTCCACGGGCGTTCACTCCAACGGCTTCAGCCTGGTCCGCAAGGTGTTCAACCTGAGCGAGAAGAACGTCAACCTCTATGTGGAGGAGCTGGGCGCGACGCTGGGCGAAACGCTGCTGACTCCGACGAAGATCTACGTCAAGCCGGTTCTCTCTGTGCTGAAAAACCATACCGTCCGCGCGATCTCCCATGTGACGGGCGGCGGCTTCTATGAGAATATTCCGCGCATGATGAAGGACGGGCTCACCGCGAAAATCGAGCTGGCGTCCTTCCCGAAGCTTCCGATCTTCTCTTTGCTCCAGCAGCAGGGCAAGATTCCGGAGCGCGACATGTATAACACCTTCAACATGGGTGTCGGCATGTGCATGGCGGTGCCGAAGGAGGAGGCCGACGCGGTTCTGGCGGATCTCAAGGCTTCCGGTTCCGACGCGTACCTCATCGGTGAGGTGGTCGAAGGCGAGGAGGGCGTGATCCTGTGCTGAACATCGCGGTGCTTGTCTCCGGCGGCGGAACCAATTTGCAGGCGCTGATCGACGCACAGCAGAGGGGCGAGATCCCGCAGGGGCGGATCGCCCTCGTTCTGGCCAGCAAGCCCGGCGTGTATGCTTTGGAGCGGGCCAAGCAGGCGGGGATCCCTTCGGATGTGCTGGTGCGGCGTGAGTTCCCGACACAGGAAGCGTATGACGAGGCGCTGATCGGAAAGCTGGAAGCGGCGGGAACCGATCTGGTGATCCTTGCGGGCTTTCTCACGATCATCAGCGAGACGGTGGTCAACCGTTTCGAGAACAGAATTATCAACGTGCACCCGTCCCTCATTCCCTCCTTCTGCGGGGAAGGCTTCTATGGCCTGCGCGTCCACGAGGAAGCGCTGCGGCGCGGCGTGAAGGTGACGGGAGCGACCGTCCATTTCGTCAACAACGTGTGCGACGGCGGTCCGATCATTCTCCAGCGCGCTGTGGAGGTGCGGGATGGGGATACCCCCGAGACGCTGCAAAAGCGTGTGATGGAAGAAGCGGAATGGAAGCTGCTTCCGAAGGCGGCTGCTCTGTTCTGCGAGGGCAGGCTTTCGGTGGAAAACGGCGTGGTGCATTGCAGGGAGGAGTAAAAAGCGTATGAAGAGAAAGGATATGAAGGCGGAGATCGCCTCGACAAGCTACCCGGGCCGCGGCATCCTGATTGGCCGCAGCGAGGATGGGAAAAAGGCCGTTATCGCGTATTTTATCATGGGGCGCAGCGAAAACAGCCGCAACCGCGTTTTTGAGCCAGTGGGCGACGATCTGAGAACCCGCGCGTTCGATGAGAGCAAGATGCAGGATCCGTCCCTTGTCATCTACAACGCGGTGCGTGTGCTCGACGATACCACGATCGTGACGAACGGCGATCAGACCGACACGATTTATGATTTCCTGGCGGCGGGCAAAACGTGGGAGGATGCTCTGCGCACCCGCACCTTCGAGCCGGACGGCCCGAATTTCACCCCCCGCATTTCCGGCGTGGTCTGCAACAAGACGGGCGCGTACCGTCTTTCGATCCTCAAAAGCGATGACAACGACGACTCCTCGGCACAGCGCTTTTTCTTTGAGTATCCGCAGCCGAAGGCGGGCGAGGGCCATTTCATCCACACCTACATGGGAGACGGCAATCCGCTGCCCTCCTATGAGGGAGAGCCGACCCCGGTAACCGTGTGCGGCGATCTCGCGCAGTTTACGGAGGATATCTGGCAGTCGCTGGATCCGGACAATAAGATTTCTCTCTTCACCCGCTTCATCGATCTCGAAACCGGCAAGTGGGAGACGGAGATCCGCAACAAGAACCAGTAAGAAAATTCGATTGGATGGAGGAATCAGGATGTCTCAGGAATTGATGCTCAAATACGGATGCAACCCGAATCAGAAGCCGTCCCGGATTTTCATGCAGGACGGCAGAGAACTGCCGATCGAGGTGCTCAACGGCCGTCCCGGCTATATCAACTTTCTCGACGCGTTCAACAGCTGGCAGCTCGTGCGTGAGCTGAAGGAAGCCACCGGCCTTCCGGCTGCCGCGTCCTTCAAGCACGTCAGCCCGGCGGGCGCGGCTGTGGCCGTGCCGATGAGCGACACGCTGAAGAAGATTTATTTTGTTGATGATCTGGAGCTTTCTCCGATCGCGACGGCTTACGCCCGTGCCCGCGGCGCGGACCGCATGTCCTCCTACGGCGACTGGGTCGCGCTCTCCGACGTGTGCGACAAGGAAACGGCAACGCTTCTCGCGCGCGAGGTATCGGACGGCATTATTGCGCCCGGCTACACGGACGAAGCTCTTGAAATTCTCAAAACGAAGCGCAAGGGCACCTACAACGTGGTGAAGATCGATCCCGATTACCGTCCGGCTCCCGTGGAGCACAAGGACGTGTTCGGCGTGACCTTTGAGCAGGGCCGCAACGAGCTGAAAATCGACGAGGAGCTGCTGAAGAACATCGTCACGGAGAAGAAGGATCTGCCGGAGGACGCCAAGCGCGACCTCATCATTTCGCTGATCGCCCTCAAATACACGCAGTCCAACTCCGTCTGCTACGCGAAGGACGGACAGGCCATCGGCATCGGCGCGGGCCAGCAGAGCCGCATCCACTGCACGCGTCTCGCGGGCAACAAGGCCGATATCTGGTATCTGCGCCAGCATCCGAAGGTGCTCGGCCTGAAATTCAAGGAGGGCATCCGCCGTCCCGACCGCGACAACACGATCGACGTCTACATCTCCGACGAGTATATGGATGTGCTGGCCGACGGTGTGTGGGAGCAGTTCTTCGCGGAGAAGCCCGAGGTGCTGACCCGCGAGGAGAAGCGCGCGTGGCTGGACACCATGACGGGTGTTTCCCTTGGCTCCGACGCGTTCTTCCCGTTCGGGGACAACATCGAGCGCGCCCGCAAGAGCGGCGTGCAGTATGTGGCGGAACCGGGCGGATCCATCCGCGACGACAACGTCATTGACACCTGCAACAAGTACGGCATGGTCATGGCCTTCACCGGCCTGCGCCTGTTCCATCACTAAACCACAATACGCCGGGGTTTCCCGTCCGGAGCGCGCCCGCGCGGCTCACTCTGCGGCGGGAAGCCCTTTTCTGTGAAGAAGGAGGAAACCGTTTCATGGATATTCTTGTGATTGGCGGCGGCGGCCGTGAACACGCCATCGTCCGCAAGCTGAAGGAAAGCCCCCGCACCGGCAAGCTGTACTGCGCTCCCGGCAACGGCGGAATCGCGAAGGACGCGGAGTGCGTCGCAATCGGCGCGATGGATATTCCCGCCGTCGTGGCTTTCGCGAAGGAAAAGAAGATTGATCTGGTGTTTGTCGCGCCCGACGATCCGCTCGCGGCCGGAATGGTCGACGCGCTGGAGAAGGAGGGAATCCCGGCCTTCGGTCCGCGCGCCAATGCCGCCGTCATCGAGGCGAGCAAGGTCTTTTCCAAGGATCTGATGAAGCGCTACCATATCCCCACGGCTCAGTATGAGGTGTTCTCCGAGCCTGCCGAAGCGATCGCGTGGATCGAGAAAAACAACCGCTTCCCGATCGTCGTCAAGGCGGACGGACTGGCGCTCGGCAAGGGCGTGCTGATCTGCCCGGATTTTGAAGCGGCGAAAGCGGCTGTGAAGGAGATCATGGAGGACAAGGTGTTCGGCGCGTCCGGCAGCCGTGTCGTGGTGGAGGAATTCCTCACCGGCCCGGAGGTCTCCGTTCTTGCCTTCACGGACGGTCACTGCGTCAAGCCGATGGTGTCCAGCAAGGATCACAAGCGCGCGCTCGACAACGACGAGGGCCTGAACACCGGCGGCATGGGCACGATCAGCCCGAATCCGTATTACACCGACGCGATTGCGGAGGAGTGCATGGAGACGATCTTCCTGCCGACGATCGAGGCCATGAACAAGGAAGGCCGTCCCTTCAAGGGCTGCCTGTATTTCGGCCTGATGATTACCCCGGACGGCCCGAAGGTGATCGAGTATAACGCCCGCTTCGGCGATCCGGAGACGCAGGTGGTGCTGCCGCGTCTGAAAACGGATTTTGTCGACATTGTGATGGCGGTTGTGGAGGAGCGTCTGTCCGATCTGACGATCGCGTGGAGCGACGAAGCGTGCGCCTGCGTTGTGATGGCTTCCGGCGGCTATCCCGGCCACTATGAGAAGGGGATCGCGATCGAGGGTTTGGATGAAAACGGCCAGGTGGACGGCGCGGTCGTCTACCACGCTGGAACGGCGCTTCGCGACGGGAAGTTCGTCACAAACGGCGGCCGTGTTCTCGGTGTGACCGCGCTGGGCGATACGCTCCCGCAGGCCCTGGAAAAAGCATACGCCGCGGTGGGTAAAATCCACTGGGACGGCGTACACTACCGTCATGACATCGGTGTGATAAAATAAAACTACCGCACTGTTGCCTTTTAGTGCGATAAAGTGTATAATAAAGAGCATATTGCGTTTCCTTGGGTTTGTTTGAAAATAGAGAAAATGCCGGATTTTTTCCCAGAGCGAGGTGGTTTCCAGGAAAAAAGCGCAGGAATCCTTGCCGGATTCCGAGCATTTTTGACGCAGAAAGCAGCCGCTATTGGGGAAAAAGACG
>DVGZ01000009.1 GCA_018712435.1 Candidatus Caccousia avicola | reverse complement strand
TTCGCCGGGCCGCGTCCGCATCCCCGGAAAAATTCCGATCTGTTGGAGGGTTCATCATTATGGAGAAAAAGACGTTCTACATCACGACTCCCATCTATTATCCCTCGGGCAACGCGCACATCGGCCACAGCTACTGCACCGTGGCCAGCGACGCAATCGCCCGCTACCGCCGAATGCAGGGGTACGACGTGATGTTCCTCACCGGCACGGACGAGCACGGCCTGAAAATTGAGCAAAAGGCCGAGGCCGAGGGCGTGACCCCCAAGCAGTATGTCGATAAGATTGTCGCGAACTTCCAGAAGCTGTGGAAGCTGCTGAACATCAGCAACGACCGCTTCATCCGCACCACGGACGACTACCACGTCAAGGCCGTGCAGAAGATCTTCCGCGAGCTGTACGATCGCGGCGATATCTACAAGGGAAAATACGACGGCTGGTACTGCACTCCCTGCGAGTCCTTCTGGACCGAAACGCAGCTGAAGGACGGCAAATGCCCGGACTGCGGCCGCGAGGTCAAGTGGGCCGAGGAGGAAGCGTATTTCTTCCGTCTCTCCAAGTACGCCGACCGCATTTTGAAGCTGTATGAGGAGCATCCGGAGTTCATCCAGCCCGAAAGCCGCAAAAACGAGATGATCTCGTTCATCAAGCAGGGCCTTCAGGATCTGTGCGTCTCCCGGACAAGCTTCACCTGGGGCATCCCGGTGGACTTTGACCCGAAGCACGTTGTGTATGTGTGGGTGGACGCACTGACCAACTACATCACCGCCATGGGCTACGGCTCAGACGATGATTCCGATTACAAAAAGTACTGGCCCGCCGACGTGCACTTTGTCGGCAAGGAGATCGTGCGCTTCCACACGATCATCTGGCCCGCCATGCTGATGGCTCTCGATCTGCCGCTGCCGAAGCAGGTATACGGCCACGGCTGGCTGCTCTTTGGCGACGGCACAAAGATGAGCAAATCGAAGGGCAACGTCGTGGACCCGAATATCCTCTGCGAGCGGTACGGCGTGGACGCGATCCGTTATTTCCTGCTGCGCGAGATCCCCTTCGGCGCGGACGGCGTGTTCACCAACGAGGCTCTGATCGCCCGCATCAACTCGGATCTGGCGAACGACCTCGGCAACCTCGTTTCCCGCACGACGGCGATGGTGCAGAAGTATTTTGGCGGCCATATTCCGGAGCAGCGCGAGAGCGAGCCGATCGACGAGGAGCTGATCGCCATGGCCTCCGCCCTGCGCGAAAAGTGCGACAAGGCGATCGACGGTTACCAGTTCTCCGCCGCGCTGACGGAAATCTGGAAGCTTGTCGCCCGCAGCAACAAATATATTGACGAGACCATGCCCTGGGCGCTCGGCAAGGACGAAGCAAAGCGCGACCGTCTCGCCGCCGTCATGTACAACCTGTGCGAATCCCTGCGCATTGTCTCGATCCTCATCACCCCCTTCCTGCCGGACACGGCTCCCCGGATCCAGAAGCAGCTCGGCCTTTCCGCGGAGTCGCTGACGTATGAGTCCGCTGCCGTGTGGGGCGTAACGCCCGCCTCGGCTGTGGTGGAGAAGGGCGAAACGCTTTTCCCGCGCATCGACGTGGACAAGGAGATCGAAGCGCTCAACGCGCTGATCCCGAACCCGATGGAGGAAAAGACGGCGGAGAAGAAGCCGAAGATCGAGGGTCTGGCGCAGATCGGCATCGACGATTTCGCAAAAGTGGAGCTGCGTGCCGCGAAGGTCGTGGCCTGCGAGCCGATCAAAAAGGCCAAGAAGCTTTTGAAGCTGACGCTCGACGACGGCGAAGGAGAGCGCACTGTGGCCTCCGGCATCGCGAAATGGTACAAGCCCGAGGATCTGATCGGCCGCACCGTTGTGCTGGTGGCAAACCTCAAGCCCGCCACGCTCTGCGGCGTGGAGAGCCAAGGCATGATTCTGGCCGCCGACGCGGGCGAGGACGACGTGCGCGTCATCTTCCTGGAGGGTGTGCCCGCCGGATCGTCCATTCACTGACCCAAACCATACGCGGAGGACAGCCGCACCGCAGAACCCGGACGGGAGCGGCGGGCTGTCCCCCGCTTTTTCATTTTTATCGGGAAAGGAGAATATCCCATGCAAATTTTTGATTCCCACGCTCACTATGACGCCAACGCTTTCCGCGCGGATCGCGAGGAGGTTGTGGCTTCCCTGCCGGACAAGGGTGTGTGCGGCATTATCAACTGCGGGGCCAGCTTGCAGGGCTGCTATGACAGCATCGCGCTGGCGGAGGGCTATCCGCACGTTTATGCCGCCGTCGGCCTGCATCCCGAGGATCTTCTGGACGCTCCGCAGGACTGGCTGAAACAGGTGGAACAGCTGCTCTCGCATCCGAAGGCCGTCGCTGTGGGGGAGATTGGGCTGGACTACTACTGGAAGGAAAACGCCCCGCGCGAGGTGCAGCAGGCCGCTTTCGCCGCGCAGATGGAACTGGCCGCTGCCCACAATTTACCCGTCATCATCCATGACCGCGACGCGCACGGCGACACGATGGAGCTGCTCCGCCGCCATCGCCCGCGCGGCGTGCTGCACTGCTTCTCCGGCAGCGTGGAGATGATGCGGGAAGCGGTCAGCCTGGGCCTGTACATTGGTCTGGGTGGGGCCGTCACGTTCAAGAACGCCCGCGTTCCGCTGGAGGTCGCGCGCGAGGTGCCGCTGGACCGTCTGCTGACGGAAACCGACTGCCCGTACATGGCGCCCGTCCCCTTCCGGGGCAAACGGTGCGATTCCACGATGATCGCCTACACGGCGGCCAAAATCGCGGAGGTGCGCGGCATCACCGCCGCCGAGGTGCTGGAAGCAGGCGTGCGCAACGCGCGCGAGCTGTTCGGCATTTCCGGCTGACGCATGGCATCACCGTTGGAGGGAGAGAACATCACATGAACGCCATTCGGGAATGGATGGACAAACCGCTGTCCACCACGGAAATTATCATCATTCTGGCGGTTCTGGCACTTCTTTTGTTTTTGATTATTCAGATTGACAAGTGGCGCACCCACCGAAAAAGCAAAAAATTTATCCGCCGGCACCCGGACGCGGCTTTGATTTTTCTGGCCGCTGAGGACAAGCCCGTTTCACGCGCGGTGCTGAACGTACTGGAGGGAGAGGCTTCCTCGCCCTTCCCGGTTTCGGCTTCTCAGCGGCCGGACGGGAAACGCGGGCTTGCCTTTTACGCCGCGCCCGGCCCGGTTTCCGTCAACCTCATGCTTTCCCATGCCAAGGACAGCGACGGGCGTTCCTCGACGGCCAGCCGCCTTTCGCTTACGGCTGAGGCAAACGCTTCCTATCTGGCTCTTCTGGACAATATGGGCCAGATTCGCCTTTCTCTGCTCAAAGGGAACAACCCTGATTTTCAAACCACGCAGGAGCCTTCCAAGCCCGAAACGGAACCGAAGCACACCTACCCCAACACACAGCCCCGTTTCACGAACCCGGTCATGAACTACTGTATTCAGGAGGAAAAGCGCATTCTCATCTGCTGTTTTCTGCTCCTGTTTCCGCTGGGATATCTGGCCGGCGTGCGGATGCTGCCCTGGTTTTCCTTTCTGATCCCCGTGGCGCTGTTCTTTGCGGCCATCCTGCGGACGTTCTTCCTGGGATCCCGTCCGTTCCGGCAAACGTTTGAAAAGCTGCCGGATCAGCGCAAGGAAAAAATCTGGCTTTCCTTCGCCAAGCCGCACCCCATTTACAAGCTGTTTTCCGGTGACGTTCATCTTTTCCCGGACTGCCTGATCTGCCGGTACGGAGGAAAGCTTTTCCTGATTCCGATGGAAACCATCACAAGCGTCCAGACCGTGCGGGGAAAGCAAGCCCTCTATTTGGTCACGACGCTGGTGATCCAAACGGATACGGGCCGCCGCCATTCGCTGGAATTCAGCGGCAGGCACCAGGACGATCTTTCCCCTGTCCTCTCGTGGATCCGGGAGCACAATCCCAACGTTGTCGTCTCTGACTGAATAACTCCCGCCTTCCCCCTGTTCTTTCCGCGCCCTCTGTTTCCCCGTCCGCTTTCTCATTCTTTCCGCGTCCCTTAACTCCCCTGCGTGCTTTCCCGCATACCTCCCCCGCTCCCCGCATATACATGGGACAAACGAGACTTGGGGAGGCGTTGCCATTGAAAGGCGTCGTAGTGGAAGAACGGGCCGTGGAGCTGGGAAATTACATCCTGGAGCACAAGGCCACCGTGCGGGCGGCCGCCAAGCGGTACGGGATCAGCAAAAGCACGGTTCATAAGGACGTGGCTCAGCGGCTCAAAAGCATTGACCCGGCTTTATACCGCGGCGTCAAGCAGATTCTCGACGTGAACAAGGCGCAGCGCCATATCCGGGGCGGCATGGCAACCCGGATGAAATATCAGCGCGAGGCGGAGCACAAGGCATAAGGATTGACCGTCCTTCCGAAGCGGGGTATAATAAAACTACTTTCGGGGAAGGACGTGAACACATTGCCGCCGATCAATCTCCTGGTAAAGCCCGCTTCGGGCCAGTGCAATCTGCACTGTGAATACTGCTTTTACTGCGACCTGACGCAGAAGCGCGAGCAAGCCTCCTACGGCATGATGACCGAGGAAACGCTGGACAATATGATGCGCCGCGTGTTCTCCTTCGCGGAGCACGATGTGACGATCGCCTATCAGGGCGGGGAGCCGACGCTCCGCGGCCTTGATTTTTTCCGCCTTTCGGTGGAGCTGCAAAAAAAATACAACACCCGCCATCTGCCGGTACACAACGCCTTGCAGACAAACGGCACGCTGCTCACGCGCGAGTGGGCGCAGTTTTTCCGCGAAAACCGTTTTCTCCTGGGCGTTTCGCTCGACGGAACGAAGGAAACGAACGACGCGTTCCGCCTGACCAAGGCCGGGAAAAGCTCCTATTCCGCCGTTCAGCACGGGATTGAGCTGCTGGAAAGCGAGGGAGTGGATTTCAACATCCTCACGGTGGTGCACGCGCGCACGGCGCGGAATATCGGCAAGGTGTACGGTGCGTTCCGGCGGCGCGGGCTGCGGTATCTGCAATTCATCCCCTGCCTGGATCCGCTGGGCGAAACGCCCGGATCGCATCCCTATTCGCTGACGCCGAAGGCATACGGGGATTTTCTCTGCCGCCTGTTTGACTGCTGGTGGCAGGATATCGAAAAGGGTGAGTTTGTAAGCATCCGGCAGTTTGACAATTATGTGCAGATGCTGCTCGGCATCCCGCCGGAATCCTGCGGCATGTCCGGCGTGTGCAGCCTGCAAAATGTGGTGGAGGCTGACGGCGGCGTATACCCGTGCGATTTTTATGTCACGGATCGCTATTATCTCGGCAATGTCAACGACAACTCCTTTGAGGAAATCTATCAGAAGCGCGAAGAACTGCGCTTTATTGAGGAGTCGCTCGTGCCGGACGAGGAATGCAAAACCTGCGAATGGCGCGGGCTGTGCGGAAACGGCTGCAAGCGCTACCGCGAGCCGCGCCGCGAGGACGGCACGTTCCGGCGGAATTTGTTCTGCGAATCCTACCGGCAGTTTTTCTCCTACGCTTACCCGCGCCTGCGCGCGGCGGCGATGGAGCTGTCCCGCCGCGCTCCGCGCTGAATCCTCTTCGCCAACCGGCGGAGAAGAACAGTTGCGCGGTGTGTGAAAACAGAGTATAGTAGGAATAGAAAAGTTTAAAAAAGCACAGGCTTTTGAAAGTTGGCGCGGGCGCGCTGGAAGGAGAAATCAAAAATGACAAATATCTGGCATGACATCAACCCCAAACGCATCACACCCGAGGATTACATGTGCGTGATTGAGATCTCCAAGGGCAGCAAGAACAAGTATGAGCTGGACAAGGAGACGGGCCTTCTCAAACTGGACCGTATTCTCTACACCTCCACGCACTATCCGGCCAACTATGGCTTTATTCCCCGCACCTACGGCGACGATCTCGACCCGCTCGACGTGCTGCTGCTCTGCTCCGAGCCGGTGGCCCCGATGACGCTCGTGCACGCGTATCCGATTGGCATGATTTCCATGCTCGACAACGGCCGCCGCGACGAGAAAATCATCTCGATCCCCTTCGACGATCCGACCTACAACATGTATCACGACATCAGCGAGCTGCCGCCCCACATCTTTGAGGAAATGAAGCATTTCTTCAGCGTATACAAGGCGCTCGAGGGCAAGGAAACCGTCGTCAACGAGGAAAACGGCCGCGAACGCGCCATCGAAGTCATCCAGCAGGCCATCGACAGCTACATCGACCACTTCTGCAAATAAGCAGGCTGAGCCTGCACGCAATTCGCGCAAGCGGCGTACCCGCCGCCCGGCTTATGGAAAGACGTCGGCCCTCCTGCGATCTCACGTCGCAGGAGGGCCTTGCTGTATCGCCCGCGTTTCTGTCCCGGAGAAGCGGGGAAGGTTGGCTGCTGTTTTCAGCGGCGTGCGGATTTTCTGCGCATCCCGGAAGCGCGGCGAAAACCTGCGCGTGAATCATCCGAAAGCTGAAAATTACAGCACACCTGCCGTGTTTCTCCGTGGAAACAGCGCGGGACACAAAACAAGCCCCCTTGGCGGTACAGGCCGTCAAGGGGGCGACGTATTTCTGCGAGCCGGGCAACGGGCATGCCCGTTGCTTGCGCGTCATGTGTCCAGATTCAATCTGGGATTTCGAATTCGAGGACGCCGGAGGAGCCGGGGGCGATTTCGTATTTCTGGAATACGACGACGGGGTTTCCGGCTTCGTTGATGTAGAAGCGCTGGTTATCCGAAACGCCGGTGAAGCCGCCCTGATCCTTGGCGAAATAGAACTCGGGATGCTCGTCGATCGCCGCGTTGACCACGGCGTTTACTTTGTCCTTCCAGTCCGGGCCAAGCAGATCCTCGAGCGTGATGGATTCGCCCGTGTTCAGGTCGATGTTGTAATACGTCAGCTCCGTGAACGAGCTGGCGCGCACCTCAAAGCGCTGAAGCTCAAAGGAGAGCACGTCGTCCGTGCAGGACTTCACTTCATAGTCGAAGGTGATTGTCACCGGGATAAACTCATCCGGGTTTCCGCCCGTCGCGACATACGCTTCATACTCCTGCGCGGCGCGCTCCTGGGCCTGGGCCATGCCCGCGTCAATCTTCTGCTGGATCTCCTCATTGATGCGCTCCTCGAGATCCGGGAAATCCGTCCCGTCGATCTCCGGCACGCGGGCGTTGAGCAGCTGGCTTTCGCTCTCGATGTGGTATTCGGTAAAGGTGAGCACGCGCGCCATGCTGCCGAGCACCGGGACCTGCGCCGCCGCCGCCGCGAAGGCGGGATTCAGATTCAGAGCGGCCACAAACAGAACGCATACGCTTGCCGCCAGGCACAAAAGCTGCTGCGGCAGATGGCTTTTCTTCTTTTTCAGAAAGGGTGCGCGCACGGCAAATTCCAGCTCCGGCGGAATCGGGGTTTCCAGATATTCCTGCTTGAGCGCTTCCAGCTTCTCTCTGTCTGTTTTCATGACAACGCCTCCTCTTCTGTTAAATGCAGGCGCAGCTGCGCCAGCGCCCTGTAAAGGCGCGTTTTGACGGTGCTCAGCGGCGCATGGGTGATTTGGGCGATCTCCTCCAGCTTTCTGTCCTCAAAAAAGCGCAGAACCACTACGGTGCGCAGCTTCGGGTCGAGCGTGTCGAGCGAGCGGCGGAGATCCCACAGCTCGTCACGGTCGTGCTCCGGCTCCGCCCCGTCCCATTCTTCCAACGGGACGCTCGGACGCTTCCGCCGCAGTCGTGAAAGACATTCATTGACCAGGATTCGTGTCATCCAGACACGCAGGCGGCTTTCATCCCGCAGGGAGGGAAGATGATCGATCCCCCGGACGATCGACTCCTGCACCGCGTCCAACGCGTCCTCCCTGTTTTTGAGGTAACTGTATGCCAGACGGTACAGCTCTGCCTGATGCTCCTCCACATACGCCTGAAACCGGGCGAGGGAGTCATGTGCCATTTGTGCGCGTTACGCCCCCGCGGCCTCGTCGATGATCGCCCGGGCAGCGTCGTTATCGTCGGAAAGGCAGAGAATCACATACTTGCCGCGCGTCTCCACAAGCGGATTTTCCAGCTTGGTCATCTCCTTCGGCTGGTAATTCTCAAACGCGGCCTTCTGATCCTCGATCCGCTTCTCCATGGCGTCCTGCACGGTCTTCACCGCGTCGCCGCCCACCGTCTCGATCACGGCGATTTCTTCCGCCGTCGCACCGGTGCTGACATATACCTTCAGTTGTGCTACCGTTGTATTATCCAAGCTGTAAATTCCCATGGCCGCATCTCCTTCCAGAGCTGTGAGCTGATCCTGGAAGGTCAGGCCGTCGTGCAGGCTGTCTGCCAGCGCGGCGGGATCAAGGGTAACGTCCGCATTTCCGCCCGCCGGTTCATTGGACGAGCAGGACGCAAGAGCAAAGACAAGGACACAGGCCGCGGCCGCCGCGGCGATTTTTTTCAGAAAACGAAGCTTCATGTTGGTTTCCGCCTTTCTGTCTGCATAATATTGGAAAAATTGAGATCTCAGGAATTTTCATCGAGATATGCCACCCATTTGCGGCAATAGTCGATATTCGGATGCACGCCGTCTGTGGAAGCGCCCACCGGCAGGCTGCCTGTCTCGTCCATCACGGCGGTGTTCACGGGAAGATAGACAACGCCCTTGTCGGCGGCCATTTGCTCCAGGAGGGCATTGAATTCATTGATGCGGGGATTGTTGTAAATTTTATCCTGCTCGGACTTCTTCTGGGAAACGGGCAGAATCGCCTGCACATAGATCGTCGCGTTTGGCTGCGTCTCTTTGAGCGTGTCGATGATCTTGCCGTAATCCTCAATAAAGATATCGGTGCTGACCCAGCCCAGCTCATTCACGCCGAGACTGATATAAATCCGGTTGTACTGATGCAGCGAGATCGCATCCATGACGGTCATCTTGGTGCCGCCCTCGTCGATGCACGCTTCGGTAAACACCGTATCAACCTTGAGTCCCTTATAGGTGTAATACGTCGCGTTTTTCAGCAAACCGTAGGTTTTGAGGGCTTCGGTACGGCTGTCCCCGATAAACGCGGCGTCGCTGTAATCTCCCGGCTCCACGGCCTGCGGAGCGGAGGAATCCGTCCCCGCTTCGGAAACGGGGGCATCGGACGCGGCCGGTTCGCTCGCGTCCGCCTGCGAGACGGTATCTCCGGCGGATTCCGGCGCGGCATCGGACGATTCCCCGCCCGACGCGGCGGGATCTTCGCCCTGCGAGGACGGCAGCTCGGACACGGCGGAAGAAGAATCCGACGCGACAATGTTTTGCGCCAGCGCGCTTCCCGCCAGCACCGCGCCTCCTCCGATCGCCGCGACAATCAGCACGGCGGAACAGACGATCAAAATCCGCCGGCGCAGAAGATTTTTCTTTTTGTAATGCTTTTCTCTTTGAACCTTCACTGCTTCACACCTCAAGCTCCATATTTTTCCGCGCTCAGCGGCGCGGTGTGTTTTCTTGCTGATATTAGGAAAGACGCGGCAGGCGGAAAGAAAGTTTCATCTCAGAAAATAAAAATGATCGGATTCTTTCCGCGCAGCCTGTTTTCTATCATACAGGAAACAAAGCGCCGCCGCAAGGCGAAAAAAAGGACCAAAGCAAAAAGCGGAAAAGCGCAAAAAGGGGCGGGACGCGGCAAAGGAACCGCGCCCCGCCCCCGGAGCTTTGAAAGGCTTACTTGCAGGCCTCGTAGACAGCCACGGCGCAAGCGACGGTCGCGCCGACCATCGGGTTGTTGCCCATGCCGATCAGGCCCATCATCTCAACGTGCGCAGGCACGGAGGAGGAACCGGCGAACTGGGCGTCGCCGTGCATACGGCCCATGGAATCGGTCAGGCCGTAGGAAGCGGGGCCGGCAGCCATGTTGTCCGGGTGCAGCGTACGGCCGGTGCCGCCGCCGGAAGCCACGGAGAAATACTTCTTGCCGTTCTCGAGCGCCCACTTCTTGTAGGTGCCGGCGACAAGGTGCTGGAAGCGGGTCGGGTTGGTGGAGTTGCCGGTGATGGACACGTCCACGCCCTCGTGCTTCATGATGGCCACGCCCTCGAGCACATCGTTCGCGCCGTAGCACTTAACGGCGGCACGCTCGCCCTCGGAGAAGGCCTTGGATTCGACGATCTTCAGCTCGTCGGTGTAGAAGTCATAGTCGGTCTTGACATAGGTGAAGCCGTTGATGCGGGAGATGATGTAAGCGGCGTCCTTGCCCAGGCCGTTCAGGATGATGCGCAGGGGCTCCTTGCGGGCGCGGTTCGCCGTGCGGGCGATGCCGATGGCGCCCTCAGCGGCGGCGAAGGACTCGTGGCCCGCCAGGAAAGCGAAGCACTTCGTCTCGTCGCGCAGGAGCATGGCGCCCAGGTTGCCGTGGCCGAGACCGACCTTGCGGTTCTCCGCAACGGAGCCGGGGATGCAGAACGCCTGCAGGCCGATGCCGATCGCCTCGGCGGCCTCAGCGGCGGAGGAAACGCCCTTCTTCAGCGCGACGGCGCTGCCCAGGGTGTAAGCCCAGGAGGCGTTTTCAAAAGCGATGGGCTGCACGCCCTTGACAATCTTATCTACGTCGATACCCTTACTGAGGCAGAGATCACGGGCGTCCTCGAGGCTGGCAAGGCCATACTCGGCAAGACACTTCTCTATTTTGGCCATTCTTCTCTCTTTGCCTTCAAACATCACATCGTTAGCCATTATAGTTTTGTCCTCCTTCTTCTTGCTTTGTCAGCATTATTCCTCGCGGGGGTCAATGTACTTGGCGGCCCCGTCGAAGCGGCCATACTGGCCAACGTTCTTCTCGAAGGCTTCCTTGGGATCCACGCCGTGGCGGATATCCTCAAGCATCTTGCCGAGCTTGACGAACTTGTAGCCGATGACCTCGTCGTTCTCGTCGAGAGCCATCTTCAGGACATAACCCTCGGCCATTTCCATGTAGCGGACGCCCTTCGCGCCGGTGCTGAACATCGTGCCGACCTGGGAACGCAGGCCCTTGCCGAGGTCCTCCAGGGAAGCGCCGATCGGCAGGCCGCCCTCGGAGAAGGCCGTCTGGCTGCGGCCGTAAGCGAGCTGCTTGAAGATCTCGCGCATGGCAACGTTGATAGCGTCGCACACGAGGTCGGTGTTCAGGCACTCCAGCAGAGTCTTGCCGGGCAGGATTTCCGCGGCCATAGCGGCGGAATGGGTCATGCCGGAGCAGCCCAGCGTCTCAACGAGGGCTTCCTGCACGATGCCGTCCTTCACGTTCAGCGTCAGCTTGCACGCGCCCTGCTGGGGAGCGCACCAGCCCACACCGTGGGACAGGCCGGAGATATCCTTGATGTCATACGATTTGACCCATTTTCCCTCTTCCGGGATCGGGGCGGGACCGTGGTGGGGACCCTTGGTCACAGTACACATTCTTTCCACTTCATGGGAATAATTCATACTTGGTACTCCTTTCGGTTTTAACTTCCCGGCCGGGCGGAGCCAGCCGCTTGAAAGCCGCCCGCGCGGGCTATTTTCCGTCGCGGGCCGTGCCGGTTGCCGGTTTGCATCATTCATTATAGGCTATTTTCGAATTTTAATCAATAGAATAACAGGGAGCTGCCGCAAATTTCTTGCCGAAACGAGTCGCATCCCTTTTCAGGCGGCAAAAATTCTGCTATGATAAATCCAATATACCGGGGCGGCGCCCCGCACTTTGCCCTTCATGGGTTCAGGGAGGCAGATTGTATGGAAAACACCAAACCGGCCGCGGCTCCCGGCAGCGGCCTTCTCAAAGCAGGCGGAATCCTGCTCATTATTTTTTCCGCCCTCGGCGTTCTCGCGGGACCGCTGAGCATCGTGGGCGGCTCGGCGCTCTCCTCGCCGGAAATGGCGGCCTTCCTGCCCGCCGGGCAGAGCAGCGCCATGGCCGAATCCGCGATCCGCGCCGGAGCCGTGATGACGGCCACGTCCGTCGTCTCGCTGATCGGCGGCATTCTGGCGGTGCGCTTCTGCTCCAAAGTGCAGCGGCGCAAACTGTGCATGATCGTGGCGATCGTCCTGATGGTCTGCCAGCTTGCCAGCGAAGCCGTGCTGGCGTTTCACGGGGAATTCGATCTGATCTCCGCCGCGTTCCGGCTGGTGTTCCCGCTGCTGGTCTTTGCGGGCTCGGTGCGGAGCGTGCCCGCCGTTCCCGCAGGCCGGGCGGCGGCTGTCTCTGCCGCTCCCGCTTCTCCGGCCCTGCCGGACGCTCCCGCCGAAACAGACCATCCGGCGGAGCCCTGAGCGTCAGATCCGGCGGCTTTCGGCCAGCGCGGCCTCAAAGCTCTCCACGGTGCGGTTTGCGATCAGGCTCTGCGGGAATCCGATGCTCTCGAGCATCGCGATGGCGGCGCGGAACTCGCCCACCTGGAACGCGGAATGCGCGTCGCTGCTCACCGTGATTTTCACGCCCAGATCCCGGCACATCTCCGCGATGGAGCGGCACGCCTTGCCCGCGCGCTCCGCGTAGGTGCTGAGACTTGCGCTGTTGATCTCGATCATTTTGTGCAGCCGTTTCGCGGTTTCCAGCACGGGGCGCAGCTCGTACGGATGGTTGGCGCGGCCCGTGTGGCCGAGGATGTTCACATACGGATTTTCAAGCACGGCGCAGTACATACGCGTGTTTTTCTCCACGTCCTCCCGGTTTTCGTCCCGGTCGAAGGGCGTGTGCACGCTCGCAATCACCACATCCCGCGTGGGCAGAAGCACCTGCGCTCCCGTCACGCCGGGACGGAACCGATCCGGCACATCCTCGAACGCAAGATGCCCCTCATAATCCACAATATCAATTTCCACACCCTTCCATACACGCACGCCGCCGATGCGATCCGGCAGCACCTTCTGGTTCAGGATGGCTTCCACGCTGTTGTCCTGCTGCGCCATGACACGCGAGCAGTGATCCGTGACGGCGATGCCGCGCAGGCCCCGTTCCGCCGCGTGGCGCGCGCACTCCTCCACGGTGCTGTAGGCGTGCAGGCTGATGAGGGAATGGGTGTGCGGATCCACCTCTATCTGGTACATCTGAAAAACCTTCTCTCCGGAAGAATTTAGGAAAGCGGCGCGGCTTTGTATCCCGCCGCTTTCCTTTTTTACTATACCAGCCGTTCCGGCGTTTTGCAAGAAAGCCCCTCGCCCGGACCCATCGTTTTCCGGGAATTTCCCGTGCGGTTGTGTCCGTCTGCTGCACCGTTTCCCGGCGCTATCCATTGTCTGGAAGAATGCGGGATTGCTTATGAAAAATTTCTATATCCGGAAAGCAAAATTTTGCGCTTTCCTCCATTGACGCGGGCGAAAAGCTCCTCTATAATGAATGAAAGAAAAGAAACGAGTGACCGCGGCAAGTTCCGAAAACGTTTTTGCAGCCATTCCCGAAAACGTTTTCGGCCTGCGGGGGAAGGGGATCGTATGGACACAAAGCTTTTGCGAAAAACCGGTCTGAGCCTGGACCGGGAAGAGCTCATGGTGAACGAAACGCTGTTCCACAACGCCAACGGCTATCTGGGCGTGCGCTCCAACTTTGAGGAGGGCGTGCCGGAGGGTGTGGGCAGCATCCGCGGCGAATATCTCAACGGATTTTACGACTTCGCGGACATGCCGCAGGCCGAAAAGCTGTGCGGCCTGTGCGAGGAAAAGCAGACGATGCTCAACATCGCCGACACGCAGACGATCTTCCTCTCGGTGGACGGGGAAACCTTCTCGCTCTTCGGCGGGGAAGTGCTCGACTCCGCCCGCGAGCTGGACATGGCGCGCGGCGTGACGCGCCGCACCGTCTCGTGGAAGAGCACGCAGGGCGCGGCCGTCACCGTGGACGTGACGCGCATGGCCTCCTTCGCAATGCTGCCGCTGTTCACGATCGAATACCGCGTCACGGCGCAGAGCGACTGCACGCTGCGTTTCTCGTCTTTGCACATCGGCAGCGTGAAAAATTACTGCGATCCGACCGACCCGCGCCTGGCCGCCGAGGCTCCACAGTATCTGCACGCCTCCCCCGCCGCTCTTTCCGGCGGCGCCAGCTTTGTGACAGCGCACACCACGAAATCCGGCCTGTCCGTGACCTCCGCCGTGAAAAATGTGCTGTCCGTTCCCGCGGAGGAATCGCTGCACGCGGAGGGAAGCTCCGCCGAGTACACCGCCGCTGTTTCCGTGAAGTCGGGCGAGAGCGTCACCCTGACGAAGTACACCGTCCTGTGCGACTCCGTGCGCTATGAGGACTGCCGCGCCGAGGCCGAGCATCTGCTGGCGGAGGCTGTGTCCGTCCCGCTCTCCAACTGGTACGACAAGCAGAAGGCGTATCTCGACGCATACTGGGAGACGTGCGCCGTGCAGGTGGAGGGCGACGACGATCTCAGCCGCGCCGTGACATACAACCTCTATCAGCTGATCCAGTCCGTCGGCAAGGACCCGCACAGCAACATTGCCGCGAAGGGACTTTCCGGCGAGGGCTACGAGGGCCACTATTTCTGGGATACGGAGATGTACATGCTTCCGTTCTTCTCCCTCACGCGCCCGGATATCGCCCGCAACCTGATTGAATACCGCCACACCATCCTGCCCTACGCCCGCGAGAACGCCCGCATCCTCGGCCACAAAAAGGGCGCGCTCTACGCATGGCGCACCATCATGGGCAAGGAGTGCTCCGGCTATTTCCCGTCCGGCTCGGCGCAGTACCACATCGACGGCGACATCGCCTATTCCGTCATCAGCTATTACCTGCTGACGAAGGATGTGGACTTCCTCGCCAAAACGGGCGCGGAGATCGTCTGTGAGACGGCGCGTCTGTGGATCGACGCGGGCTCCTGGTACAAGGGGACATTCCGCATCAACGACGTGACCGGACCGGATGAATACACCTGCATCGTCAATAATAACTACTACACGAACTGCCTCGCGAAATACAACCTCGACTGGGCGTGCAAGTTCTGCGCGATTCTGGAGAAGGCCGGAAAGCTCGCCCCGCTGGCGGAAAAAATCGGCCTGACGCAGGAGGAGCTGGACGAATTCCGCCGCGCCAGCCACGCGATGTATCTCCCCTACGACGAGGAGCTGGATCTGAACCCGCAGGACGACTCCTTCCTCACCAAGAAGGTTTGGGATCTCGCCGCCACGCCGAAGGAGGACTTCCCGCTGCTGCTGCACTATCACCCGCTGTACCTGTACCGCTTCCAGGTGTGCAAGCAGGCCGACACCGTGCTTTCGCACTTTGTCATGGAGGACTACCAGAAGCTTTCCACGATGCGCAACTCCTTCGCCTATTACGAGAAGGTCACGACGCACGACTCCTCCCTCTCAACCTGCATTTTCAGCATCATGGCCTCGCGTCTCGGCATGCCGGAGAAGGCTTACGGCTACTTCGGGGAATCCTCGAAGCTTGATCTGTTCAACACGCACCACAACACGAAGGACGGCATTCACACCGCGAACATGGGCGGCACCTACATGGCGATCGTCTATGGCTTCGGCGGCCTGCGCGTGAAGGAGAGCGGCCTGTGCCTGGCTCCCGCCCTGCCCGCCGGATGGACGTCGTACAGCTTCCGCGTGCGCTATGAGGACGCTCTGATCGGCGTGCGCGTGACAAAGGACGGCGGCGAGCTGACGCTCTGCGAGGGCAGCCCGAAGGAGCTGTTCCTGTACGGAAAGCCCGTCACACTGGACAAAACCCTGCCGTTTGCCCTGAATCCCGACTGGGAAAAAGAATAAACCATTTGTAATAGACAGACAATTGATAACAGAAAGGATTGTTTCCCTATGAAAAAGTATAAAGCGGCTCTCTTTGATCTCGACGGCGTTCTGGTGGACACCGCAAAATATCACTACCTCGCATGGAAGGAGCTGGCCCAGCGGCTTGGCTTTGAATTCACCGAGCAGGACAACGAGCGTCTGAAGGGCGTATCCCGCATGGCATCCCTGGAGATCCTGCTGGAGGTCGGCGGGATGCAGAACCATTTCTCCGACGAGGAGAAGGAGAAGATGGCGGCAGAGAAGAACGCCCGCTATGTCGAGTATATCTCGAAGATGGACGCTTCCGAGATCCTCGACGGCGCTCTCGACACGCTCAAAAAGCTTCGTGAGCGCGGCGTAAAGATCGCCCTCGGCTCCGCAAGCAAGAATTCCCCGATCATTCTGAAAAACGTGGGCCTGACCGAGTACTTCGACGAGATCGTGGACGGCAACAGCGTCAGCAAGGCGAAGCCCGACCCGGAGGTGTTCACCCAGGGCGCGGAGCGTCTCGGTATTGCGTATGAGGACTGCGCCGTGTTCGAGGATTCCCTGGCGGGCTTACAGGCCGCGAAATCTGTCAACATGCTGGCCGTCGGCATCGGCACGCGCGAGAATCTGCCCGTGGCGGACGTGATTTATCCGAGCCTCAAAGAGTTCGAGGTCGAGAAGTTCTTCTGACTTGATCTCCCCCGGCGAATCCTGTAGAATGAAGGTACAACAGGAAGGGGGAGTTGTCATGTTCTGCAAGCTGATTGTCTGTGCCAACCACTGGGTCAAGGAAAGCGACTGGAAGGATCTCGCGCTGGTCAAGCTGTGCGTGGGCGCGCTCGGCGCGATTCTCGGCCTGACGGCCCTGCGCAAAAACCGCCGTGTGTCGCTCGCCGTCTCCGCCGCCGTCTTTGTGCTCACCTGGCTGCCGCTGATAAAAAAATTTGCCCGCGTGATGCTGCGCACGCTGCGGGGCGAGGAGCGGGAGATCGCACAGCCGTCCTGTGCGTGCGGCTGCGCCCAGGAGGATCCCACCTCCTTCCCCGAGGAGGAGGACTGGGGCTGCGACGTGGATCGCGCGTAATCCCCGCCCGGAAACCTGATTTATTCCGAAAGGCTCCGTTTATAGCGCGCGGGCGACATGCCCAGCTCCTCCTTGAACACTCGGTAAAAAGAGGCGGTATCGCTGTACCCGACGCGCTCCGCGATCTCATACACCTTCAAATTGGTCGTGCGCATCATCTCCGAAGCCTTTTTTACGCGCAGGGAGCGAAGATACTGCGAATAGGTAATCCCCGTTTCCGTTTTAAAAAGCGTGCTCAGATAATTGGGATGGATCCCCAGCCGCTCGGAAATCTCCGTCAGGGAGATTTCCTTCATATATTCCTGCTCCAGAAGCTGTTTGACCTTGGAAACGTTGTAGCTGTCCCGACTGACCGCTCGTTCCTGCATCGTTTCCATATACAGGTGCAGGATCTCCATCATGCGTCGGCGCAGCTCCATGGCGGAGGTGGCCTCTTCAATGCAGGGAAGCAGATCATGCTCGGTAAACTTGTATTGTCCCGCCACCGCAATCATCGCGTTGTTCTGTGTCATGGCGCGGTAAAGGATGGACGAGAGCAAACGGCGCGTTTCCTCCAGATCCGGTTTATCGCGGCACAGACAGGCAAACAGCTGGGAGAGGAAACCGGAAAAACCGATGAAATCGCAGGCACACACCGAGGAAACCAGCTGCTTCATCAGGTTTTCATAGGGAAACGGCTCCTGCACGGCGGTAAACAGATCGGGGATATCGTAAAAAAACAGGCTCAGCCGCTCCATACAAAGCGAAAAAGCTGCCGGCAGATCGGCACAGGCATACGGCCGATCACAGCAGCCGAATCGAATCCGCTGCCCGCGCAGCGCCCGTCTGAGCTCCCGCGCGGCATCCGCCGTGCAGGGAGAGGTCAGCAGGATCGCCCAGCTGCCGCGGTAGGTTCCCTGCAAAAGCTCCGCGCCCTCAAGCGCTTCCTGCACAACAGCCCGCATCTGCACAAAGGCGGAACGCCGCCGCGCCTCATCCGGAACGCGCTCATGAAACAGATCCGCCACACACACAATCGCGGAGCCGCCGGGCAGACAAGGCTCTCCCTCGGGGGAACCGGCTGCCAGCAGATCCACCGCATGCTGTTCCCGGTACAGTTCCTCCGGAGTGCCGGCGGAAACCGCGTGCCGCGACGCACGTTCTCCCACACGGCGGAGACAATCCCCCAGGATCGAGCAGAACTCCTCCTGGGCGATGGGCTTGAGAAGATAATCCACCGCCCCAAGCTTCATTGAACTGCGGATCAAATGATAGTCTTCAAACCCGCTGATGATCACAATCTGCCCCGTATAGCCCAGCGCGCGCAGCTTTTCCATCATCTGCGTGCCGGTGCACAGCGGCATCTTGATGTCGGAAAAAATCAGATCAATCGGACGCGCACAGACGGTCTCCACCGCCTTCTGGCCGTTTTCCGCTTCATACGCCAAAAGGGAAACACCCGTTTCCCGGCAGTATTCTTCCAGAAAACCGCAGATCTCCCTGCGGATTGCGCTGTCATCATCCACCACAAGGATGTGTCGTGTCGGTGTGTGCATCAGCGGCGTCTCCTTCCTGTTCAGGCTCTCTTGCGGGCAGGGTAACGGTGATCATGGTTCCCCGTCCCAGCACGGACTGGATCTGGACGCCGAATTCCTCCCCATAGCTCAGGCGGATCCGGCGGTTGACATTTTTCAGACCAATACTCCGAAAGGCTTTGTTTCTTCCATTGATATAATCGTTCAAAAGCGCGGCGCGCTCCGGCTCCATGCCCTGCCCGTTGTCGGAAACGCGCAGCACCAGCCGTTCCTCCTCCCGATAACCGAGCACCTGCACCATGCCGCCGCGCTCCAGAGAGGACACCCCATGATACAGCGCGTTTTCCACGACAGGCTGCAAAATCATCCGCGGGCAGGCGCAGGTGAGCACGCCCGGATCAATGGAAACCAGAAAGCTGACCGTCCCCCGGTAGCGAAGCTCCTGCAAACGGATATAGTCCGCCAAATTGTTCGCTTCATCCCGGAGCGTAACGGGCCCTCCCGGCGCGGAAACACCGTAGCGCAGGATCCGGGCCAGCAGCACCGCCATCTCCCCGACCTCACGGTTGCCCTCGAGATAGGCCACGGAATGGATGCTTTCCAGCGTGTTATAGAGGAAATGCGGATTGATCTGAAGGCGCAGCATCTGAAGCTCCAGGCGCGTGGCGGCCAGATCCTTCTCATAGCCCTCATGGATCAGATCGTCAATCTCGCGCGCCATGGTGTTGAACGTTTCGGTAAAGGTGGCCAGCTC
>DVGZ01000092.1 GCA_018712435.1 Candidatus Caccousia avicola | reverse complement strand
GCCATGCGGTTCACACCGCACGACTACCAGCGATTTGCCATCGACTTCATCAAGGAACATACGAATGCAGCGGTCTTTCTGGACATGGGCCTTGGGAAAACAGTGATTACGCTGACGGCGCTGGACGATTTGTTGTTCGATTCCTTTGAGGTCTCCCGCGTGCTGGTGGTGTGCCCGCTGCGGGTAGCCAAGACCACATGGCCGCAGGAGATTGCGAAATGGGATCACTTGCGGCACTTGCGCTATTCGGTGGTCGTGGGCACGCCCAAGGAGCGCGTCGCCGCGCTGAGCAGGCCGGCGGAACTGTACATCATCAACCGGGAGAACGTGGAGTGGCTGGTCAAACACTACGCCGGGCGAAAGCTGCCGTTCGATATGCTGGTCATCGACGAGCTGTCCTCGTTCAAGAACAGCCGGGCGAAGCGGTTTCTGGCGCTGAAGAAGGTGCTGGGCCAATTTACCCGCGTGGTCGGCCTGACCGGCACGCCCGCGCCCAACGGGCTGGAAGACCTCTGGCCGCAGATCTATCTGCTGGACAGGGGCGCTCGCCTGGGCAGGACGATGCGCAGTTATCTGGACATGTATTTCGATACACCCAACAGCTGGCTGCCCTACAAGCGCGAGCTGAAGCCCGGCGCGGAGGAGGCCATCTACCAGCGCATCTCGGATATCTGTGTCTCCATGCGGGCGGCGGATCATCTGAAGATGCCGGAACGGGTGGACAATGTGGTGGAGATATCGCTCTCGTCACGCGAAGAAAAGCTGTACCGGCAGATGGAGCGGGATATGCTGCTGCCTTACGCGGACGGAGATGTCTTGGCACTCAACGCGGCCTCGCTAGCGGGGAAGCTGCTTCAACTGGCAAATGGCGCAGTCTACGATGAATTCCATAATGTGCGCGTGCTTCATGACCGCAAGCTGGACGCGCTGGAGGATCTCATCGAGGCAGCGAACGGCAAGCCGGTGCTGGTGATGTACAACTACCAGCACGATCTGACGCGCATTCAGCAGCGGTTCGGGAAGTACAGCCCTGAGAATCCGAACGGTGTGCGCGAGCTGAAGACCGCCGGCGACATGGAGGACTGGAACGCGGGCAGGATTCCCGTGGCCGCGACACAGCCCGCGTCCACCGGGCACGGCCTCAATCTCCAGCAGGGCGGCAGCACCATCGTCTGGTTTGGGTTGAACTGGTCGCTGGAATTGTACGAGCAGGCCAATGCGCGGCTATGGCGGCAGGGGCAGAAGGAGACGGTAGTCGTCCACCATCTGGTGGTCAAGGGCACCATGGACGAACAGGTGATGCAGGCGCTCAAGGACAAGGCCGCCGGGCAGAACGCACTCATGGTGGCGGTCAGAGCACGGATCAAAAAGACGAAGGAGGATTGAGCATGGCAAGCAGAAAAACACGGGCAAAACGCAGGCAGGAGAGGATGCAGCAGCTTCAGAGAAGCGCAGTGGCATCTCCGGCGCAGATGCGAATTGAAGAGCTGAATGCGCTGAAAGAAATCCATCCGCTGGAGGAGCAGCCGGCCTCCCTGCAGGATGAGTGGGAGCCCATCCCGGCCAAAGAGGTCGAGCAGCGCATCGAATGCGTGCCGCTGGAGCGGATCGTGACGGAGCAGTACCAGCGCATCCTCAACATGAAAAACGTGGCGGGCATCGTGAAGAATTTCGACCCAGCGAAGCTGGGTGTGCTGGTGGTCAGCCACCGGGCGGACGGGACGTATGCCGTGCTGGACGGCCAGCACCGCCTGGCCGCGCTGCGGCGGCTGGGCTATGACGCCGCGAACTGTATTGTGCTGGAAGGCATGACGATCCGGCAGGAAGCGGACTACTTTCGCCGGCAGAACGAGAACAAGCAGTCCCTGCGCATCAACGACACATTCAACGCCTCTCTGTGGGCGGAGGATGCGGAGAGCCTGCGCATCAAGGCGCTCATGGATAAATACGGCTTTCGGCATGGCAAGTCCGGCCAGCCGATGTGCATCTGCGCCATCGGGGCGCTGCAGCGCATCCTGCGCAGGTTTGGGGACAGGACGCTGGAACTGACGCTGGCGTGCATCGCGGCGACATGGCCGCATGACAGCACGATCCTGCGCGGTGAAATGTTGGCGGGCCTGGGCGAATTCTGGAGACGGTACGGCGAGAAGCTGACGGTCGCGCAGTTTGAGACGCGGATGCGCAAGCATCTGCCAATGGAGATGTATCAGGAGGCGCGGCGCAGGACACAGGGCAAGATCACGCCCGCGACGGCGTTCAACAAGACCATCCGGTTCACGATGTGCGCGGTGTTCGTGAACGCCTACAACAAGCAGCTGCGCACGAACTCGCCGAACCGGCTGGAGCTGGAATGGGATCACGATGACGAGGAGTAAGGGGGAAAGTAGCGCGTGAAGAAGATGGATAAAAACATGGAGAAGATGGAGACGAGGCTGCTGCCGGTCGGCAGCATACGGGTGGCGGAGCGCATCCGCAAGGACAACGGCGGGCTGGAGGAACTGGCAAACGATATCCGCGAGCATGGGCTCATCAACCCGATCACGGTCATGGAGCAGACGGAGGGCGGGTATGTGCTCATCGCCGGGCTGCGGCGCTTGAAGGCGATGGAACTGCTGGGCGCGGAGGAGATCCGTGCGACGGTGATGACGGCGCTGGAAGCGGACGAGATGCTGATGCTGGAGATCGCGGAGAACGAACAGCGCAAGGAATTCACGGTGAGCGAGAAGCTGGCGTTTGCGGAGAAGCTGAAGGCGGTCGA
>DVGZ01000008.1 GCA_018712435.1 Candidatus Caccousia avicola | reverse complement strand
AACGGGATCCCTTCCACGTTCATACCGTAATAGCCGGAGATCACCATCGGGATCGAGATGATCAGCGTGATGGAGGCCAGCACCTTCATCACCATGTTCAGATTGTTGCTGATCAGTGAGGCAAAGGATTCCATCGTGCTGGAAAGGATATCGAGGTAAATTCCGCTCATATCCACAGCCTGCTTGACTTCGATCAGCACATCCTCCAGCAGATCCTGATCCTCCTCATACAGCTTTACCACACGTCCGCGCATGATCTTTTCGATCGTCAGCTCGTTGCCTTTGAGCGACGAGGAAAAATACACCAGCGATTTTTCAATATCCATGAGCTGCAAAAGCTGGGAGTTTTTCATCGACCGGCGCAGCTCCCGCTCAATCTGGCTCGTCATGCGGTCGATCTGTTTGAGGTATTGCAGATAGCGCGACGCGATGCGCAGCATCAGATGCAGGATGAAGTGCGTTTTCAGATTCGTCTGCACCCCGCGCACAATCCCCTCCGCGAACTCGTCAAGGATGGGATTTTCGCGCGTGGATACCGTGATCACATTCTTCTCCGTCAGAATGATGCCGAGCGGCGTCGTGACGTATGCGATCTCTTTCCCGGTGCGTTCCACCACCGGGATATCAATGATAATGAGGGTGTTTCCATCCTCCGAATCAATATGGGAGGATTCCTCCTCGTCCATTGCGGCACGGAAAAAATCCGGTTCAATGGAGAAATCCCGGATCAAACCGGCGATCTCATCCTCCGACGGAGCAACGCAGTTAATCCAGCAGCCGGGCTCCCACCCCGCCGTACTGCGCACACGCCCGTCCACTGTCTTAAAGTAGGACAGCATTGCGTATCATCTCCTCTATGAAATTGCCTGGTTTCTCCGCCGCATAAAGGGTCAGGATTCACAACGCCACCTTCTTTCCGAACGGTTTTCCGCTTTTTTCAGGACACAAAACAGCCACGGCGAAAAGCGCCATGGCCAAAACATGCAAAACCACAGGGCAATCCCCTTTTCCGGGAATCCCCCACTTAGGTATTATAACACAAGTTTATGCGAAATCAAGCGATCGCGCGATATTTTGCGCAATATTTTCCCGTGCTTTACAAAATCCGCCTCTCAGGGGAAAATTCAGGCAAATCAGAGGATTTTTCAGGCGAAAAGAAAAGGGCGGGACAGCCCATCCCGTCGGAATGGCCTGTCCCGCTCCGCCGCTCAGTGCGCGCTCAGTTCAGGGAAAAGCTTGCGCACTCGGTCTCGTCCTTGCGGCAGGCTGTGCTGCCGCACACGGAAATCATACTGGCTGTGCAGGCGTTGTTCTTCTGGTGGACACAGTTGCCCGCCGTACAGCGGATCTCCAGCGCCGTGTTCGGCACGGAGCAGGAGCAGCTGTTGGAAAAGGCGCCGTCCTTCTCCTGGAAGGAGGAGCAATACGTCTGGTCGCAGCCGCGGGCCGTGCAGCCCTCTACCTGGATGCTGGGACGGCAGCAGCAGCCATCCCGGAAATTCGCGCAGTTCTTCACATCACATTGTAAGCTGGTCATCAAGCAGACACCTCTCTGTCAAGCCATGGAAAAACACCGGAAAACTCCCATGTTTGGCCATGACCTCTTTTGCCGGAAGGATCCGGCACAGATAGTGTGCGCCGCCGTTTCGCAATTATACCTGACGCAAAGCGCGCATTTTTCAATCTTTTTTTCCGCGCTCCCGCAGAATCGCCGTCAGCAAACGATCGGCTGTCTCCTCCTTGGAGAGCAGCGGCAGCTCCTCCTCGCCGTCCTTCGTGATGATGGTGATCACGTTGGTGGCGGTGCCGAAGCCCGCGCCGGGGACTTTGAGATTGTTGGCGGCGATCATATCCACCTTTTTCTTCTCCAGCTTTTTCCTTGAATTTTCCAGCATGTCCCGCGTCTCCATGGAGAAGCCGCAGAGGAACTGCCCTTCGTGGCGATGCTCTCCCAGATACTGCAAAATGTCCTGCGTGCGGGACAGAGGGATGGAAAGCTCGCCGTCGCCCTTCTTCACCTTATCCTCATAGACCTGCGACGGGCGGTAATCCGCAACAGCGGCGGCTTTGATGATGATATCCTGTTCCGCCTGGCGGCTTGTCACCTCACGGAACATATCGTCGGCGCTCACCACATCGACCGTCTCCACAAAGCGCGGCTTTTCCAGCGCCGTCGGCCCGCTCACCAGCGTGACGGACGCGCCGCGCCGCGCCGCGACCCGCGCAATGGCATAGCCCATCGAGCCGGTGGAATGGTTGGTGATGTAGCGCACGGGATCGATGGATTCCTGCGTCGGTCCGGCTGTGACCAGCAGCCGCAGACCGCTGAGATCCTTTTCATACTCGATGGCCTGCCGCGCGTAATCGAGAATCACATCCGGCTCCGGCAGCTTGCCCGCGCCGACGTCCCCGCATGCAAGGCGGCCTGCGTCCGGCTCCGCGACGACATAGCCGTACTTCCGCAGTGTTTCCAGATTGTCCTGCGTGACGGGAGCCTCATACATTCTGGTATTCATCGCGGGAAAAACGATCTTCGGACACCGGCAGGCCAGCACCGTCGTGGTGAGCATATCGTCCGCAATGCCGTGCGCCAGCTTTGCCAAAACGTTCGCCGTCGCCGGAGCAATCAGGCACAAATCCGCCTTTTTGGCCAGAGAAACGTGCTCAACATGGAACTCAAAATTCCGATCAAAGGTATCAACGGGACACTTGTTGCCCGTCAGTGTTTCAAACGTAATGGGATTGATGAAATTGACGGCGTGCGGCGTCATAATCACATGCACGTCGCAGCCCATTTTCGTCAGGCCGCTGGCCACATACGCCGCCTTATACGCCGCGATGCCGCCGCTGACCCCAAGGAGTACCGTTTTTCCCTTCATCATATTCGGATGGACCTTCCTTTCCCCGCCCCATCGGGGGCTTTCTCGTCTCAGTATACCAGATCCTGTTCCGTTTGTCTCCGGTTTTTTCACACAAAAGCGCCGGTTTCCCCAAACCGGGAAACCGGCGCGCTGCCGTGTCAGTCCTCAAAGAGCGCTTCCGCCAGACGCTCCTGCTGTCCCGCGAGCGTTCCGGCGCTGAAAGCGGGAAGCTTTGCCCGCTGGAAGGCTTCCAGCGCCCGCTGTGCGGAGGAAAGCTGCGCCGTAGCCCGGCGCACAATCGCGCGGTACCGTTCCGTCACATCCGCCAGCTCGGCAGCATATTTCTCGTCCGTCCCCTGACGCACGGCGGCACGGTAGATGTCGATGGTTTCATCCCCTTCGCGCTCGGGGAAATACTCATGCGGCGCGGTGCTGTCAAAGACGCAGAAGGAAAGCTCTCGCACCAGAACCATGTCGCAGCTTCCGGGATCGAGCGAGCAGCGGTACATCTCCACGGCAAAGCCCTGCTCCTTCGCCGCCGCGGCAATCCGCTTGAGAAAGGTGGATTTCCCCGTGCCCGGCCTGCCCTTGAGGAAATAGCGCTTTTGCAGGTTTGCCGTCAGGCTGGGAATGTGGTCAACCGATCCGAACGCGGTGGCGGCTCCGAAAAAGCGCTCCACCATGCTTCCGCCGCCGGGATACACGGATCGTTTTCCTCCCAGCAGCCGTTTGCAGGTTTCCGAAGCCAGATTGTCCGCCGCGGCAAAATCCAGGTTCTCAATATAATACTTTTCCCATTCGTCATGCACGACCCGGGCTTCGCCGAAGAGCTCCCACGCCGCCTTCAGACAGCCGCGGGCCTCGCTCAGCGTCTCGTCCTCCAGCGCGGACAGAGCGGAGAAAGCGCCCGGCCGCCAGGTCTGCCGGTTGATGACTCCTGCCGAAAGCTCCGGCAGAATCAGGCCCATGGGACGGTTGGTAAGGCAGTGGTGGATCACCTCCACGCGCCGCCCCTCCTCCTGTGCACGGGCGGACAGATAAAACAGCAATCGTTCCGCTGTTTCATCCGGAAAATCGCTGAGCTCCACGACCCGGGAAAGGCCCCCGAAGCTTTGATCGTACAGGTCCACATAGCCCGCGGAGCTGTTGGCGTCTACAAAATAGTGGATGGTGTCGTTTCGTTCCATCCTCATTCCCCCTCCTGTCAAGATAGGTGAAAACCGATCTCAGTATATGGCGCGCAGCCGCCCGTTATGCCGGAAGGGACGACGGCCGCTCAAACTGGCTGTTATACAGATTGGCATAGAAGCCGCCGCGTTCCAGCAGTTCCTCGTGCGTTCCCTGCTCCACAATGTCGCCGTCCTTCCATGCACAAAATGCAGCCGGCGTCGCGGATCGTGGAGAGACGGTGCGCAATCACAAAGCTGGTACGCCCCTTCATGAGCTGATCCATCGCCTTCTGAATCAGAATCTCGGTACGGGTATCCACGCTCGAGGTCGCTTCGTCGAGGATCAGGATCTTCGGATCGGACAGAATGGCACGCGCGATGGTCAGCAGCTGTTTCTGGCCCTGCGAGACGTTGCTGCTTTCCTCGTTGAGCACCATATCGTAGCCGCCCGGCAGTGTGCGGATAAAGTGATCGGCCTGCGCCGCTTTCGCCGCTGCTTCCACCTCTTCATCCGTCGCGTCCAGCCTGCCATAGCGGATGTTTTCCCGGATGGTTCCGTTAGGGGCGCAGATACTTGGCAAGCTTTTTCACGGTTGTCTCTCCTTCTTTGCAGTCCACTCATTCCGGCGTTCCCCGGCATCCTCCTCCCAAAGCGCGTCAAGCGCCTCGGAAAGCTGTTCCATCAGCGTGATAAGCTGTTCCATATTTTCCGCTCCCAGCTTGGTTTCCAGCCGGTTCAGAAAATTCCGGGCTTTTTCCAGCGCGGTCTCGATCGCTTCATCTCCCTCGGGCGTCAGAGACACCTTGACGCTCCGGCGATCGCCCGGATCGGTGCTGCGGACGACAAACCCTTTGGCTTCCAGCACTCCCAGGCTCTGCGAAACCGCCGGGAGACTGGTGTGCGTACAGTGGTGCAGATCTCCGATCCGCATGGAATCTTCCCCCTGCCGGTGCAGATGCTCCCGCATATGATACAGAAGAAAGAATTCATTCTGTGATAAACCCGGTGTTCGCAGCACCGGGCGGTTTTTCTTCAAACTGCGCAGCACTTCCAGCAGCCGCTTTTTTTGCTCTTGTTGCAACAGACTCCCTCTTTTCCAGACCGTCCAAAGAAAACTCACTGTCAGTTTCCCCAGCAGACAGGCTTTTATTTTTGTTTAGTAACTTAATAGTTATATTATGAAACAATTATGACACGGATCTAACTAAAATTTGAAGGATTTTTTAACGCGTAATTTGGTTTTCGCAAAAGCCGCTGGAAACATGAAAAAGCCGACCCCGAAGGGCCGGCTTTTTCTTTTGCTTGAGGGTATATTGAGGAGGGTAGAACATGAATCAAAGAATGGTGCGGCTCCATTTCCTTGATTACAAGTTTATTATAGCCACATTGCTCAAAACAGTTGTTACAGCGCTGTGAATATTCTTTGAATTATTCCCATGCATACTGGGGTCTGCTGAAAATGGCGCAAATACTGCCTTTTTCCCCTCGGCGACTGCTTTTTCGAGCCTGTTCCCAACAGAGAATGTGCTCCGGAAAAAGCTGCCGTTTTCCCCGTTTTCAAGCAAATCGGAGGGAAAATCCGGAGGTGTTTTTCACAAACATTTGTTTGACTAGCGACAGCTTTTATGCTATACTATATACAATCCGTAAAATCCAAGCGATAATGACATGTGCCACTTGGAAAGGGTGAAGAAATATGCTTACCAAAAGCCAGCAAAAGGTTTATGATTATTTGAAAAGCAGAACAAGGGACGGTTTGCCGCCCACTGTGCGGGAAATCTGTCTTGCCACAGGCCTGCGCTCCACATCCAGCGTTCACGCTCATTTGAAAACGCTGGAACGGGAGGGGTACATCATCCGCGATCCGGGTCTGAACCGCGCTATCCATATTGTGGGAGAGCGAAGCGCGGTACAGGTGCCGATTGTGGGCCGGGTCGCCGCGGGACAGCCCATTCTGGCGGAGCAGCACATAGAGGGATATGTTCCGTTTTCTCCTCCGCACGGATCGGGAGAGGAATATTTTGCGCTGAATGTGCGCGGAGACAGTATGAAAATGGCCGGTATCCTCAACGGCGACATTGTCGTTGCCCGGCAGACTTCCACGGTTCACGACGGAGAAATTGCAGTTGCTTTGATTGAAGATGAAGCCACGGTGAAAACCTTCTATCACGACAAAGACTGTATTCGCCTGCAGCCGGAAAATCCGGATTATCAGCCTATTTATGTGACAGACGTGACCATTCTCGGCCGCGTGGTGGCGGTTGTCCGGTATTATTAAGGATATGGTAAAATGGGGCGATCCATTCGGATCGCCCTGCCTTTACTTATGATGCTTCTCATTTTGCGGCTGTGGCTGTGGGATGGGATACAGCTCCGCGTAGGCCTCCCCCTCCGCCTCATCATCCGGCGGCGTGGGAACCAGACCGGTGCATTCTCCACAGGAAACCACACCGCTTAAATCGTTGAGCTCTTCTTCCGTTTCCCAGGGAACATACGCCTGCCGATCCTCAGGTACGGAATTCTTCTGTTCTTTTTTCATGATTGTTTCTCCTTTGGCGGAACATTGGCTCCGCTCCTCTTCAGTATACCCCGGCTTGTTCGGGATATCACAGGGAACCCGGAACTGGAAGCGATTCACTGGAGCGATTTCATATCTCTCATTTTTATTTAGGAGAATTTCTCATGTTTTACGATTATTTCAGCCGTCTCTGTGCCAGAAAGGGCGTAAGCACTTCGCGGGCCGCGGAGGATATCAATCTTTCCCGTTCCACGGTCTCCAAATGGAAGACAGGATCGACACCAAGCGGCGCCACGCTTCAAAAGCTTTCGGAATATTTTGACATTCCGGTGGATTATCTGCTGCGCGGCGAACAGCCTCCCGCCAAGGCGGAACCGGATTTGACATTTGACGATTTCACCTATGCCCTTCACAACGAGACAAAAGAATTGACGCCGGAAAACAAGCAGCGACTCCTTGAATTTGCCCGGATATTTAAAGCGGAGCAGGAAAAAGAAGCGAAGGAGAAATGATATGGTACAGCTTTCACAGTTGTACGGAGAACTGCGCAAACAAGACATTCATCTTTATTTAAAGGATATCGGTTTTTCACAAGCCGCCACCATTGAATATCAGAAGAAATATGCCATTTTCCTCGATCCCGCGTGTTTTTCAAGCCTGCGGAATATGAAAGCGGTGCTGGCACATGAAATAGGGCACTGTGCAACCGGGTGTACACATCGCATGAGCAGTCCCATTGATTTGGTGGAGCGTCATGAATACAAAGCCGAGCGCTGGGCCATAGAATCATGCCTTCCTTTTCGCTCTCTCCGGCAAGCCATGCGGGAAGGATTTCAGGAACCTTGGCAGCTTGCGG
>DVGZ01000091.1 GCA_018712435.1 Candidatus Caccousia avicola | reverse complement strand
AACTTTTCGGATCGGAAAATACAGGTAGCCCTTTCCTGTTGCCGGGTCGGTATAATCGTGGACCGCCCCGACCAGAGGGATCCCCTCCTCCTTCATTTGCCTGATGGTATCTTCAAACACTTTGTTATGGTTTTCCATAACGATATACTCATAGCCTGGTATGATCCATTTTGTCCATCCTTCCGGTGCTTCCGCATGATCCACGCATTCCACTCCTGCCAGATACAAACCTTTGCGAAAGTTGTCTTCCCAGGGGTTAAAGGAATGAGAAATATCAGACATCGCGCCCCATATTCCCACAATGTTCCCGTTTGTGTCTCTCTTTGCCAGATGTGCTACTTCACAAAAGTGACCGTTTGCATCATCCCATAATTTCTGAATAAAACCTTCGCCATCCAGCGTGGAACCCTCTTTTCCAATGACAACAAACGATTTTTTGATTACTTTAACCATTGTCAGCCTCCTCAATAAATGCAAAGCTGCCGTTTTGTGCAGAAATATTATAACACCCCGACATAAACTTTTCAATTCCTTTCCTCATTGGCACGAAACAGCAAAAGTCAAATACTATTTTTTATCCATTTGCAAAAATTTTGTGGAAGATTTGACGAAAGAGTGAGAATAGAGTACAATGAAAAAAAGCAAGCGAATAAAGCGAAACTGCAAAAAGAAAAGGTGAATGGAACGTGATTCTCTCGAAACTGCCGCGCACGCGCGCCATGGTACGCGGCCATGAGATCGAAGGCCCGATCCCCACGGACGGCGCTCTCCTGAAGGAAACGCTGCGGATCGCCTGGCCCTCTATGCTGGAGTCCTTTCTGGTCGCTCTGGTAGGCTTCATTGATACCATCATGGTGAGCGGTCTCGGCACGGCGGCGATTGCGGCTGTCGGCCTGACGACGCAGCCCAAATTTATCTGTCTGGCCGTATTTCTCTCTCTCAACGTCGCGGTTTCCGCCCTTGTGGCACGGCGGCGCGGAGAGGACGATTCCGCCAAGGCCAACCGCGTACTGGTGCAATCCATCCTGATCACGCTCGGCCTCACGCTTGTGATCAGCACGGCGGCCGTTGTCTTTGCCGATTCCATCATGCGGCTGGCGGGAACTGCGCCGGACACACATGAGGACGCCACGGCCTATTTCCGTATTATCTCGGGCGGCATGGTGTTCAACACGCTGACCATGGTGATCAACGCCGCGCAGCGCGGCGCGGGAAATACACGCATTGCCATGAAAACCAACATTGTCGCAAACGCGGTGAACATCTGCTTCAACTATCTTCTGATCGGCGGAAATCTTGGATTTCCCCGTCTCGGCGTGCGCGGCGCGGCGATCGCCACCGTTCTCGGCACCGTTGTGGCCTGCGGCATGAGCCTGCGCTCCGCCCTGCACCGCGACCACTTTATCAGCCTGCGCGGGAGAATCCGCATTTCCTTTGATCGGGAAACTCTGCGCGCCATTATGAACATCGGTTCCAGCACGCTGGCCGAGCAGATGTTTCTGCGCATCGGCTTCCTGACCTACAGCATCATTGTCGCCAACCTCGGCACGACGGCTTTTGCGGCCCATCAGGTCGGCATGAATATCATGAGCATTTCCTTTTCCTTCGGAGACGGGCTTTCCGTAGCTTCCGTGGCGCTCGTTGGACGCAGTCTGGGCGAGAAGCGGCGGGATCTCGCGCGCATCTACGGCGGTATCTGCCAAAAGGTGGGCGTCTTTTTCTCCGCTGTGCTCTCCGTCATTTATCTGGTATTCAGCCGTCAGATCTTTCTCCTGTTTTCGGATGAAACCGACATTCTCTCCTACGGAGATATGATCATGCGGCTTATGGTTGTCGTGGTATTTCTGCAAATCTCTCAGGTGGTATTCACCGGCTGCCTGCGGGGCGCGGGCGACGCGAAATACACGGCTCTTGTCTCTCTGATCAGCGTGGCCTTTGTGCGTCCGTTCAGCGGATGGCTTCTCTGTTACCCGCTGGGGCTGGGCCTTTTCGGCGCGTGGCTGGGCCTTGCCACGGATCAGCTGGTGCGTTTCCTGATGACCTACATTCGCTTCCGCAAGGGAAAATGGGTCAATTTGAAAATCTGAACAATGGATACAAGGGATTCCATCGTTACAAAAAGAAAGGAGGGGAAAAGCTTGCAGCTTTTGGATCTGCTGCGGGAGGAATTTGTTCTGCTGAACCGCCGCCCCGCCTCCAAAAACGAAGCGCTGCTCCTGATGACGCAGGCTCTGGAACGCGGAGGAGTACTGGAAGACTCCATGGAATTTTTGCGCTGTGTCTTGCAGCGGGAACAGGAGGGCACCACAGGCGTGGGAGACGGCGTAGCGATCCCGCATGCGCGTTCTCCGGCGGTGCGCGTCCCCGCGCTGGCCGCCATGACCGTACCGGAGGGCGTGGAATTTGATGCTCTGGACGGACAGCCAGTACGCCTGCTTTTTCTCATTGCCACACCGCCGGAGAAAGGCTCCGGAACACACCTTGAAGTTCTCAGCAGCTTGGCGGCCCTTCTGATGGAAAACTCCTTCCGGGAGACGCTGGAACGTGCCGGTTCACCGGAGGAATTCCGCTATATCGTTGAGCAGGCTGAGCATCGCAAAACCGCCTCCTCCCCCTCTTCTGAGGAATTCCCCCGCGTGCTGGCTGTGACCGCCTGCCCGACGGGAATCGCTCACACCTATATGGCCGCGGAGCAGCTGGAAAAAGCGTCCGCGCGCCACGGCATTTCCGTGAAGGTGGAGACAAACGGAGCGGCAGGGCGGCGCAACGTCCTGACCGACGAGGAGATCCGCGCCTGCGAGGGAATTATCGTGGCGGCGGACGCGGCGGTTGAGCTGGATCGTTTTCGGGGAAAGCCGGTTCTGTTTGTCCCCGTCAGCGAGGCGATTCGTCATCCGGACAAACTTCTTTTTCAGGCGGTATCCGGTGAGATTCCCAATTACGAGGGCGGCGTCTCCACCGGGCTGCACAGCATTTCACGCATCGCGCACACCATTTACAGCCACCTGATGAATGGCGTTTCCCATATGCTGCCGTTTGTCATCGGAGGGGGGCTGTTGATTGCTCTGGCCTATCTGGTGGACTCCATTCTGGCCCCGGATGGACCGGCTCTCACCTTCGGCAGCAATTCCGCGCTGGCGTATTTCCTCAAAGAGGAAGCCGGTGAGGTAGCCTTTGGCTTCATGCTTCCCGTTTTGTCCGGCTACATCGCGAAGAGCATTGCCGATCGGCCCGGTCTTGTGGTCGGATTCGTGGCGGGCGCTCTCGCGGGAAGCGGGGGCGGCGGTTTTCTGGGGGCGCTCCTGGCCGGTTTCCTGGCGGGATATGTCATGCAGCTTGTAAAGCGTATGCTGCGGTTTCTCCCGGCGGGAATGGAGGGAGCCAAGCCTGTTCTGTTTTATCCGGTGATCGGTCTTCTCGCCGTCTGCGCTTTGACTGTGCTGGTACTGGATCCCCCCATCTCCCATGCGAACGCTGCTCTTACCTACTGGCTTTCTTCCCTCGATGACATCGGCACCGTGGCTCTCGGGGTTCTGCTGGCGGCGATGATGAGCGTGGATATGGGCGGGCCCGTCAACAAGGCGGCATACGTCTTTGCCACCGCCTCCCTGGTGGACGCAGCCGGCAACCCGGTTTCCTCCCCGCTCATGGCTTCCGTCATGCTGGGCGGTATGGTGCCGCCTTTGGCCATTGCTCTGGCCACCGTGCTGTTCCGCTCACGCTTCACAACGCGCCAGCATCAAACGGGGATGATGAATTTCATCATGGGGCTTTCGTTTATCACGGAAGGCGCAATCCCCTTTGCCGCTTCGGATCTGCGCGTCATTCCGGCCTGTATGCTGGGCTCGGCGGTGGCAGGAGGAATCTCCGCTTACTTCCGCTGCACGCTCCAGGCTCCTCACGGCGGGATTTTTGTATTCGCCCTCGTTCCCAACTGGCCGATGTACTTTGTGGCTCTGGCCGCAGGTACGCTGATCTCGGCCCTCGCACTCGGGCTGATGCGGCATCCCGACCAGGGAAAGCAGGACGAAGAAAACGGACGGTAACCGGCAATCACCAAATAGTAAGCAAAACCGGCAGCATTCCGAGCCGATGTGGCTTCGGATGCTGCCGGTTTTTTTGCGGCTTTGGGAATTCGCATCAACCTTTCCAGAGGAAAAGCAGGACACGCTTCCAAAGCGGAAGTTTCCGGGCTGTTTTGGCATACAGCTGCGTCAGTAGGCGGCGTGCTTCCCCACGCTCCTCCTCGGTAACGCCTTTGCGGCTGAATTTCGCTTTCTCGGCCAGCTCGCGCAGCCTGGGATCCATCTGCACGCCAAAGCGAACGGCGCCGAGCGCATGGCGGTACATCAGCGCGACGGAACGGTTCGCGGGCAGGCGCAGATACCGTTTTTCCCGAAGCGAACGGCGAAGGAGGAAAAGCAAAACCAGCAGGCCACAGAACAGAATCACGCCCAGCACACAGAACAGAATCTGCCAGATGGGAGAAGTGTCCCCCTCCTCCTGCTCCGCATGAGACGGCACGGACGAGGGATTTTCCGACACGGGACGCGAACTCACAGGCTGGGAAACGGAGGACGCCGGTTCCGAAGCAGAGGAAACTTCTTCCGGTTCAGAGGACACTGGTTCGCTTTCCGCTTCATCGGAACGCATGGGAATTGTACCGCCGCCAGGCGTCGCTTCCACGGGAACCCAGCCGAAACCGGGACAGTAGGCTTCCGCCCACGCATGGGAACGGCTGTCCTTGACTTCCACCCAGCCCTCCGGCCCGGCTTCCTCCAGTTCATCCCAGGAAAGGGCGAAGCCCTCCACATAGCGGGCCGGGATTCCCATGGAGCGCAGCAGCATCACCGCTGTACTTGCGAAGTGGACGCAGTAGCCCTCATGGCTTTCCGTCACAAAATATTCGATAAAGTCCTCGCCCTGCGGCGTTTGCGGCGCGGAGAGAGAATAGGTCGCCGACGTGGAAACCATCAGTTCCACCTGGGAAATCACATTACCAAACGGAAGTCCTACAGGCTGTGCATCCGGATAGAAGGAATCCAGCAAGGTTTTTTTGAGATCCTCCGGCACATCCAGATAATGGTCATAGACAAAAACAGGCTGTGCGTCCGGATAGAAAGAATCCAGCAAGGTTTCCTTGAGATCCTCCGGCACATCCAGATAATGGTCATAGACAAAAGTGGAATATTCCGCTTCCTCCTCCATCCAGGTGTGAAGCGGCTCCGGCAGAGCAGCCAAAAGCTCGTCCGACACCGGCGTACAGTACAGCTTCCGCATCTCCTCGCGGGCATATTCCGAGCCATCCATAAAGTAAAGGCCCTCAGAGAAAGGAAGCTCCTGTCCGCTTGCATCATCCGTCTGGATACATTGCAGATAGGCTTCCGCCGCCAATTCCCGATCTCCGTACAGAAACGAACTCTGCACATCCAGACAGTCCATGCTGTACTCCAGAGGAGCTGTCATCCAATCTCCCCGCAAGAATGAGTCGTGGACATAGTCGGCTTCCGGAAACTCCTCGGGCGTGGTGGCAAGAGCGTATGGGGCATAAAGAATTTCCCGGCTTGCTCCCACATTGCGCACGCTCACCCGAACACTGGAAAACAAATCCTTTCCCAAAAAACCGGAAAGGTTTAACGGGGAAGTCCCGGCCAGACTCTCCTCCAAAAGCGTATACTCGTCTTCCGGAAGCTGGCTCCAACTGCTCCCGTTGTAAACGCTGCCGGTAAATCCGCGCAAGCGCAGATCAGCTCCCCGGCTGCTCTGCACCTCCAGAACCGTTTTCCCGGAAAATCCGTCCGTCTCGTTCTCCAGATTCGCCTGATCCCGGCTGCCGGAAAACAGAAGGGAATTGCTGACCTGCTCGACCAGCCGCTGCCCGGTCATTTCCAGGGAAACGCGCAGGTCATCGATCTGCTCCGGCCGCTGGTATTCCTCCGCCGGAATCACGAAAAGGAGCAGGGATATCACCCCGGCCATGAGCGCCAGCACCAGAAACGATGCTGCCGGCAGGCGCTGGATTCCCGAGAAAAAATGCTGTTTTCCCACAAAGCAGCGCGCCCGGGCGGGCAAAAACGCGAGTCCCGCCCAAAACACCAGAAGCATTGTCATGGCGCACAGATTCGGCGTGATGGTAAACATCAGCCCGGCCAGCAGGAACGGGAACGTGAACACAAAGGAACACACAAAGCTTCTGCGGCGAAATACCGCCCAGGAAAGTGCCCCCGCCACCGGAACCATGCAGGCTCCCACAAACATGGTGCAGCATCTCTGCCGCTCCAAATCCGTCATTTTCTCGACCAGAAAGGTAGGAAATTCAAACGGCGAATTCTCCGTATAGGCCTTTGTGATACAGTTGACGGTACAGAGAAAGCCCTGCACAATTTCGCTCTGAAACCTCCACAAAAAGAGACAGAGCGCAGCCGAGAGCAGAAACAGCAGAATATCGGCAAAACGCCAGCGGTACCCAGCCGTCAAAAGCAGGCTGAGACAGGCCGCAAGCGCCAAAAGCAGCGGCAGACGCGCCGGAAGGGCAAAGCTGCTGATAAAGGCCCACGCCGTACCGGCCAAGCCGAGAAACAACAGCAAACAGCCAATCAGCAGACTTCCCCAGCCATGCCCGCCCCCCTGCCGGATCTCCGGCGCCTGCATAAAGAGGGCGGAATAGGATTCCTGTTTTTTCTTCCATTTCATAGGCTATAGTTCCACTTCCGCCAGACAATCATCCAAGCGATCCGGTCTGACGGGAATCACAACATGATGCGAAATTTCTTCTTCCTTCCTTGTCCCGCAGAGAAGGACGGTCACACGTTCCGCGTTTCCTTCCTCCAAGAGAGCAGCCAGACGTTCAGGGGAACATTCCGGCGTAATGTAAATCAAGTGCGCGCACTTTTTCCATTGCTCGTCCCGAAACAGTTCAAAAGCCGGAAGCGCGGAGGGAACGCTGCGCGACAAAAGGATTCCCAGAATTTCGGAAGCCTCCTCTTCCCCGTCAAAGCCCTGTGAGCCAAGCTGCACATCCTCCGGCCAGAACACCTGCGCCGGGATCCCATGCTCCACCAGAAGAAAGGCCAGACGGGAAAAAACTTCCATGATACAATCATTTTCCTGCAAACGGGATCCGCGCTCCACCAGAAACCGGATGGATCGCTCCGCGGAGCTTCCTCCCTCCCTCACGATCCATTCCCCCTGCTTGGCAGAAAGCTTCCAATGGATCCGGCTCAGCGGATCACCGGGGCGGTAGGAACGGATATCAAAGGGATCCGACAGATCGTTTCCCGGCGCTGTGGACAGGGACAGCTCCGCAAAATCCGGAAGAAGCGAGTTTTCTGTGACAGCGGCGGGCGCGGGAGTGCGCGACGGAAGAACAAACACCGCCGCGGATTCCTGTACCCGGACAGGAAGGGCAAACAGCCGCAGGAAATCAAGCCCCCTCGCCCGGCGGACAGTGCAGGACAGCTTTCCGCAGCACGCGGATCGGCAGGGCTGTTCCATCACCGCTTCCCCCGCGAAAAAGGGAAAGGACAGCAGCTCCCGCTCCGTTTCCCCGCCGAGCGCGTTGGAAATCTCAACGGTGACGCGCAGACAGGGGATCGGAAACAGGCGGCTGCTTTTCGCCCGGATCACAAACGAGAATGGTTCTTTCTTCTCCACCGCCGCCTTGGACGCTTCCGCACGCACTCCGGCAAAACGGAACGACAGCAGAAGCCAAACGAACGACAGCACAGGAAGAATCAGCAAAAAAAGGAACACCAGATACGAAAGGTATCCCCGAAAAAAGAGAAAGAACAGACCGCCCACCGCAAGGACGGCCAGATATGCAAAACGCCTGCTCCACATGGCTTACTTGTGAAGCGCCGGCTGCGGCACCGCGCGCAGAATCTCCGCCAGCACGTCGAAGGGCGTTTTCCCGCTGATGCGCGCCTTGGCGCTGAGCTTCACACGGTGCGACATCACATCGAGGAACACCGCGGCCGCGTCCTGCGGCACGACATAATCTCTCCCCTCCAAATACGCACCCGCGCGGCTCATGGCGGCCAGCGCCAGCGTGGCGCGGGGGCTGGCTCCCAGACGCAGATCCTCGCTCTCTCTGGTCGCGTTCGCAAGCCGAACCAGATACCGGCTCATTTCCTGGGAAAGATAGACCTGCTCCGTCTCCGCCCGCATCCGCAGAAGATCCTCGCTTTGGATCACCGTCTCGGCGGCCGGTTCGGGAGCGGAGCCGGGCTGGCGGCTCATCAGAATCCGCTCCTCATCCTCCGGACTCGGATAGCCCATGCTCAGCCGCACCATAAAGCGATCCAGCTGAGATTCCGGCAGCGGCTGTGTGCCCGCCGATCCCTCCGGGTTCTGTGTAGCAATCACAATAAACGGCGGGGGAATCCGGCGCGTCACACCGTCCACGGTCAACTGCCCTTCCTCCATCACTTCCAGCAACGCGCTCTGGGTTTTGGGGCTGGCACGGTTGATCTCGTCCCCCAGAAATAAATTGCACACCGCCGCGCCGGGGCGGTATTGCAGCTTACCCGTGGCCGGATCCGGCACGGAATAGCCTGTGATATCCGACGGCGTGACGTCCGGCGTGAATTGCAGTCTGCGGAACCGAAGCGCCATCGCCCCCGCAAACGCGAGCGCGAGCGTCGTTTTGCCGACGCCGGGAATATCCTCCAGCAAAATATGGCCCCCGGCCAGAATGGTCATATACACCTTTCGAACGATGTCGTCCTTTCCGATCACCGTCTTTTTGACTTCCCTTAGAATTCTCTGTGATATTTCCTGCATAAAAACATCCTCCAAAAACAGCCGCCAAGCAGCTGGGTCAACCTGTCACTGAGGGTATTATAGCAAATTCCCTCCCCTCTCTCAACCAATTCTGTCAACTTTCCCAAAGACTTATTGGAAAACAGAAAAAAGCGCAGGAATCCATTCCGGATTCCAAGCATTTTTGAAGCAGAAAGCCAGCCGCTATTGAGAAAAAAGACAATGTTTATCATTTTCCAAATAAGCCTTCATCTTTCATAAAAAATTTTCTTGCAAAGCGTTCCGCGCTCGCCTACAATAAAGACAGATGGCGCGGAAAATGCGCGCCGGAACAGGAGGAAGAATAGATGGAACACTGCGAAGAAGCCCTCAGCCGCCAGCGGCGCTTTTTTGAATCCGGGGTGACGCTTTCCGCCGGTTTCCGGCTTGCCGCCCTGAAACGCCTTGCCGACGCAATGAAGGAATATGAAACCCGACTGCTCACCGCCTTGCAGGAAGATTTGGGGAAATCCTCCTTTGAAGCATATGCCACGGAGCTTGGTGTGGTTTATGAGGAGATCCGGGAGCTGCGGACTCACCTGAAAAACTGGATGCGGCCAAAGCCGGTGCGCGGCCCGCTGACGCAGTTTCCCTGCGTGTGCACCGTCCGCCCGGAGCCGCTCGGCGTGGTGCTGATCCTCTCTCCCTGGAATTATCCCGTACAGCTCACTCTCGCCCCGCTGGCCGCGGCTCTCGCCGCCGGAAACTGCGCCGTGGTCAAGCCCTCCCGCTATGCCGCAAAAACAGCCGTTGTGCTGGAGGACATGCTGCGCAGCGCCTTCCCCTCCGGTCTTGTCACGGTTTTCCAGGGCGGAGCGGCCGTCAATCAGGAATTGCTCGCGCTCAAATTTGACCATATCTTCTTCACTGGAAGTCCCGCCGTCGGACGCGTGGTGATGGAGGCTGCCTCCAAACATCTCACCCCCGTCACGCTGGAGCTGGGCGGAAAAAGCCCCTGCATCGTGGACGAAACAGCGGATCTCGCGCTGGCTGCACGGCGGATCGCATGGGGCAAGCTGCTCAACGCGGGCCAAACCTGCGTGGCTCCCGACTATGTTCTGATCCACGAAACCATGCTGCACGGATTCGCACGCGAATTTGCCGGGGCGGTGCGCCGCATGTACGGTGAGGAGCCGATCCAGAATCCGGAATACGGAAAAATCATCAACGAAAAGCATATGGAGCGTCTCAAGCTTCTGTTGCAGCGCGGCACCCCTTTGATCGGCGGCACCTACTCGGATCGCAGGCGCAAAATTGCCCCCACGCTCTTAACAGGCGTATCCTGGGACAGCCCCGTGATGCAGGAGGAAATCTTCGGCCCTATCCTGCCGCTGATTCCCTACCGCAGCTTTTCGCAGGCTCTGGCGGAAATCCGCAAGCGTCCGAAGCCGTTGGCCCTGTATCTGTTCACGCACGACCCCGATCACGAACGCCGCGCACTGCGTGAAGTCAGCTTCGGCGGCGGCTGTGTCAACGATGTGGTCGTTCACCTGACCAACCCGCGCATGCCGTTCGGCGGCGTTGGGGAAAGCGGAATGGGCGCGTATCACGGCAAAGCGGGATTCCTCACCTTCTCCCACCAGAAAAGCATCCTGAAAAAATCCACCGCCGTCGATCTGCCCGTCCGTTATCCGCCCTATACCGGAAAGCTTCCGATCGTGCGGCTTCTCATGCGGTAAAGGAGGCGTTTTACATGAACGAAATCGAACAATTGCAGGCATGGATCGACGAAAGCCGCCGGATCGTCTTTTTCGGAGGCGCGGGCGTTTCCACAGAAAGCGGAATCCCGGATTTCCGCAGCACGGACGGCCTATACAACCAAAAATACAAATATCCGCCCGAAACCATGCTGAGCCATACCATGTATGAGCGGCACACGGAGGATTTCTACGAATTTTACCGGGACAAAATGCTGTACCCGGACGCACAGCCGAATGCGGCGCACAAAAAGCTTGCGGAGCTGGAACAGGCCGGACGGCTCTCCGCCGTGGTGACGCAGAACATCGACGGGCTTCATCAGGCCGCCGGCAGCCGCACCGTCTATGAGCTGCACGGCTCCGTCCTGCGCAACTACTGCCTGAAATGCCACAAGCAGTATGACCTCGACTTCATTCTGCACAGCGAGGGAGTACCGCACTGCACCTGCGGCGGCGTGATCAAGCCGGATGTGGTTCTGTATGAGGAGGGCTTGGACGAAGCCACGATTCAGAACTCCGTGCGGGCTATCTCGTCCGCCGATATGCTGATTATCGCGGGAACCTCTCTGGCGGTTTACCCGGCCAGCGGACTGATTCGTTATTTTGAGGGCGACCGTCTGGTTGTGATCAACCGCAGTCCCACCCCGATGGACGAGCAGGCCGGCCTGCTGATCAACGGAAGCGTCGGTCAAATACTGAGCCAAATCAAGGTCAACCCGGTTTGAGCAAACAGAAAACAGCAAGCCCCTTTCCCGCACGCGGTATATACCGTTTGTCGGAAAGGGGCTTTTCCATTTTGCTATCTTTAAACACTCGTTCCGCAGAACAAAGGCGCTCCCGTAACTTTTATTCGGAGAGCGCCAAAAATTTTAATGCGCAAACTGGCTGTTGTAAAGCTCCGCGTAAAAGCCGCCCTTTTGCAGCAGGCTTTCATGGTTGCCCTGCTCCACAATGCTTCCGTCCCGCATCACGAGAATCACGTCGGCCTCGCGGATGGTGGAAAGGCGGTGCGCCACAATAAAGCTGGTGCGGCCTTCCATCAACCGGGCAAACGCTTCCTGCACCTTCAACTCAGTGCGGGTGTCGATCGAGGAGGTCGCTTCGTCGAGAATGAGCATCGGCGGGCGGCAGAGCATCACGCGGGCAATGCAGAGAAGCTGCTTCTGTCCCTGGGACAGGCTTCCGCCGTCCTCGGTGATCTCCGTGTCATAGCCCTTCGGCAGACGTCGGATGAATCCATGCGCATGGCTGGCCTTGGCGGCGGCGATCATTTCCTCCTCCGTCGCGTCGGGCCGTCCCATCATGATGTTTTCCCGGATCGTACCAGCCTTCAGCCATGTCTCCTGCAATACCATGCCGTAACCGCTGCGCAGGCTTCGGCGCGTCACCTCGCGGATGTCCTCCCCTTCCACGCAGATCGCTCCGCCCCGCACGTCGTAAAAACGCATCAGCAGATTGATCACGGTCGTTTTGCCGCAGCCCGTCGGGCCGACAATGGCGACACGCTGGCCGGGCTTGACCGTCAGGTTAAAATCCCGGATCAGCGGACGCTTGGGGTCGTAGGAAAATTCCACGTCGTGCAGAGACACATTGCCCTTTACATTCTGGAGCTCCACAGCGTTTTCCGCATCCGGAATCTGAGGATCCTCCTCAATCAGTTCAAAGATGCGTCCCGCGCACGCGAGAGCGTTTTGCAGCTCCGTGACAACGCCGGAAATCTCATTGAACGGTTTGGTATACTGGTTCGCGTAGCTCAGCAGGCAGGTCAAATCACCCACGGTGATCGCGCCGCCGATGGCGATGAGCGCGCCGGTCAGGCCAACCGCCGCATACACCACACTGTTGACAAAGCGGGTCGCGGGGTTGGTGATGGAGGAAAAGAACGTTGCGCGAAGCGAACATTTTTCCAGCTTTTCATTGATCTCGTCGAACTGCTCCAGCGCTTCGTCCTCATGGGAAAAGGCCTGCACCACCTTCTGATTGCCGATCATCTCATCGATCAGCGCCGTCTGGCGGCCGCGTGTCTCCGATTGCAGCTTGAACATCGCATACGTCCGCCGGGCGATAAAGCTGGCGACAAAGAGCGAGATCGGCGTGAGCAGCACCACCAGAAGAGTGATGCCCGCATGAATGGACAGCATAAAGCCCAGTGTGCCGAGAATGGTGAGCACACCGGTGAACAGCTGCGTAAAGCCCAAAAGCAGACCATCGGCAAACTGATCCACGTCCGCAATCACCCGGCTGACAATTTCGCCGTGTGAATGGGCATCCAGATATTTCAGCGGCAGAATCTGAATCTTGCGAAAGGCTTCGGAGCGCACATCCCGCACCACCTGAAAGGTGATCTTATTGTTGATAGTATTCATCAGCCATTGCAGCAGCGAAGTGACCGCCACCAGGATTCCGATTTGCAAAAGAATCGATGCAATCCCAGCGAAATCCACCTGTCCCGCACCGAGAATCCGGTCGATCGCGTCGCCGACCAACACGGGGACATACAGCGTGAGCGCCACGGTCACAGCAGCAAACAGGATGGAAAGGACGATGAGGACGCGATACTTTTTGAGACGGTGCAGCACCTTGCGCAGGGCTTCCCGCTGCACATACGGATTTTTCTCCATCACGCATCCTCCTTCCGGAACTGAGAATTGTAGATCTCACGGTACACGCCGCAGCTTTCCAGAAGTTCCTCATGCGTACCGATCCCGACGGGACAGCCATCGTCCAGCACGATGATTCGATCCGCGTACTGGATGGAGGAAGCCCGCTGGGAGACCAGAAACACAGTGGGCGAATACGGCAGCTCGCGGATGGCTTTGCGCAGAGCCGCGTCTGTGGCGAAATCCAGCGCCGAGGAGCTGTCGTCGAGGATCAGGATGCGCGGACGGCGCACCAGAGCGCGGGCGATGGTCAGACGCTGCCGCTGACCGCCGGACAGATTCCGTCCCCCCTGCTCGATGACAAAATCAAGACCGCCCTCCTTGCTCTCGACAACCTCCTGCGCCTGTGCGGACGCGAGAGCGTCCCAGATTTCATCGTCCGTCGCGTCAGGGTTGCCCCATTTCATATTTTCCCGCACCGTTCCCTGGAACAAAACCGATTTCTGCGGCACGATACCAATCATACCGCGCAGTTCATCCAGCGGATAATCGCGTACGTCGGCTCCCTGCACCAAAACGGCTCCCCGCGTCGCATCATAGAAACGCGGGATTAGGCGTACCAGTGACGATTTGCCCGAGCCGGTGCCGCCGATCACGCCGATCGTCTCCCCCGCGGCGGCGGTAAAGTTCAGACCGGAGAGGGAATCTTCCCCCGCGTTTTTGTATTGCAGGGATACGTCGCGGAATTCCACCAGCGGCGCGTCCTTCTTCGTCTCGGGAGAAACGGAGGTCTGCTCCTGGCTGGAGGTAATGTCAAACACGGCGGCGATCCGGTTGCCGCAGGCCACCGCCTTGGTGATGTTGATAATCAGGTTCGCCATCTTGATCAGCTCAACCAGGATCTGCGACATATAGTTATAGAGGGCCACCACCATTCCCTGCGTCAAAATCCCGGCTTCCACCCGGATCGCGCCCGTCCAGATCAATGCGATAACGGCAAAATTGATAATCAGATACGTCACCGGGTTCATCAGAGCCGAAATGCGGCCCACGAACTTCTGCACGCCGGTCAAATCCTCGTTGCGCGTTTCAAACTCCGCGATCTCCTCGTTCTCCTTGCAGAAGGCCCGCAGAACGCGCACGCCCGTGAGGTTTTCGCGCGTGATACCGAGCAGACGATCCAGCCGGGACTGCACCTTCCGGTACAGCGGGATGGAAACCAGCATGATGCCGAACACTACAATAGACAAGAGCGGAATGGTGACGACAAACACCAGCGCGGCCTGCCAGTCGATGGTGAAGGCCATTATCATCGCACCAAACACCACAAACGGTGAGCGCAGCAGCAGGCGCAGCGTCAGGTTCGTGCCGTTCTGCACCTGGTTGACGTCGCTCGTCATGCGTGTGATCATGGTGGACGTGCCGAGCGTGTCCAGCTCCGTATAGGACAGGCTTTGAATATGGCGGAAGAGGGCGTGCCGGATTTTTTTGACAAATCCGACCGCCGCCTTCGCCGCGAAATACTGAGCGGTGATGGAGCACACAAGCCCAATCACGCCAAGCGAGATGAGCACCAGGCACATGCGGATGATGTAGCCTGTATCCCCTGTTTTGATTCCCACGTCAATCATGGAAGCGACAACGAGCGGCACAAACAGCTCGAAGGACGCCTCCAAAAGCTTGAACAGCGGGCCGAGAATGGTTTCCTTCTTATAATCCTTCAAATAGACAAACAAACGATTCACGATATCCCCCCGTCAATCGGGCGGCCCGTGTCATTCAACCAAACCAGCCGGAATGCCGCCCGATCCCTGTCACAGTACGGCAATCAGCGTCCCAGCGCCTCCAGACTCGAACGGATCAGCGCGATATGCTCCTGCAGGCGCGCGGCGTTTTGGCGCACACCCTCGACCACGTTCGCGGGAGCCTTGCCGGTGAACTTTTCATTGGAAAGCTTGGCCTGCGCGGTGGCATACTGCTTCTCCGCGCTCTCGAGCTCCTTGGTGAGACGGGCGATCTCCGCCGCCTTGTCCACCAGCTCATCCATCTGGATATAAATTTTCGCGTCGGGTGTGACAATCGTCACCGCGCCGTCCAGCGTGAAGGAATCCGCGACCTCCAGCTCCGTCGCATAGGCGAGACGCTGGAAAATAGCCGTCCCTTCCACAAACACATCGGGCTTTGCCGTGGCGAGATACAGCTTGGTGCGGCGGCTCGGCGCAACGTTCATTTCGCTGCGGCGGTTGCGCACGGCGCGCACAGCGGCCATGACGCTCTCCATACGGGCGGAAGCCTCCGGGAAGTCCAGCGCGGGATCGTACGACGGATAGGAGTTGACGATCAGGGCTTCGCCATCGTGCGGCATGGTCTGCCAGATCTCCTCCGTGATATACGGCATGAAGGGATGCAGCATGGCGAGCGTGCGGGTCATCACCCACACAAGCACCTGGCGCACCTCCTGCGCGGCTTGCTCGTCGTCGCCCGTCAGGCGAATCTTCGCGATCTCGATGAACCAGTCGCAGAACTGATCCCACAGGAAGTCATACAGCTTCTGCGCGGCGATACCGAGTTCAAATTTCTCCAGATTCTCGTTGACTTCCTTCGCCACACGGTTGAAGGCGGACACAATCCACTTGTCCTCCGTCGCCAGGCGGGCGGGAAGCTCATTTTTGACCTCTTTGCCCTCAATGTTCATGAGGATAAAGCGGGAAGCGTTCCACAGCTTATTGGCAAAGTTGCGGCTGGCCTCCACGCGCTCAGTCGAGAAGCGGGTGTCGTTTCCGGGGCTGATACCCGTCACCAGCGTGAAGCGCAGAGCGTCCGCGCCATACTGGGCGATGACCTCCAGCGGATCGATGCCGTTGCCGAGGGATTTGCTCATCTTGCGTCCCTGCGCGTCGCGCACCAGTCCGTGGAAGAACACGGTCTTGAAGGGAACCTCCTTCATGTGCTCCAAACCGGAGAAGATCATGCGCGCCACCCAGAAGAAAATGATATCGTAGCCGGTGACGAGGGTGTCCGTCGGATAGAAATATTCCAGCTCCTTTGTCTTTTCCGGCCAGCCGAGGGTCGAGAACGGCCAGAGCGCCGAGCTGAACCAGGTGTCCAGCGTATCCTCGTCCTGATGCAGATTGGTGCAGCCGCACTTCGGGCAGGCATGCGGCGCTTCGCGGGCGACAATCATCTCGCCGCAGTCCGGGCAGTACCATGCCGGAATCCGGTGGCCCCACCACAGCTGACGGGAAATGCACCAGTCTTTGATATTTTCCATCCAGTTATAATACGTCTTGTTCATACGTTCCGGAATAAACTGGATCTGTCCGTCGCGCACGCAGTCCACCGCGGGCTCCGCCAGCGGCTTCATCTTGACGAACCACTGCTTGGACACGCGCGGTTCGACCACCGTACCGCAGCGGTAGCAGGTGCCGACATTGTGCTTGATGTCCTCAATGCGGACGAGGAAGCCCTGCTCCTCCAAATCGCGGACGATCGCCTTTCTGGCTTCCAGACCGCTCATGCCGCAGTACTTGCCGCCATTCTCGTTGATGCTGCCGTCCTCGTTCATCACGTTGATGATTGCAAGGTTGTGGCGCAGACCGACCTCGAAGTCGTTCGGGTCGTGGGCGGGGGTAATTTTCACGACGCCCGTTCCGAAATCCTTCTCCACATAGGTATCGGCCACGACCGGAATCTCACGGCCAACCAGCGGCAGAATCAGCGTTTTGCCAATGATATCCTGATAACGCTCATCCTCCGGGTGCACCGCGACGGCGGTATCGCCCAGCATCGTCTCGGGACGGGTTGTCGCCAGCTCCAAATAGCCGGAGCCGTCCTTGAAGGGATAGCGCAGGTGCCAGAAATGACCCGCCTTCTCCTCAAATTCCACCTCCGCGTCCGAAATGGAGGTCTTGCAGTGCGGGCACCAGTTGATGATGCGCTCGCCGCGATAGATCAGGCCCTTCTCATACAGACGGACAAAGACCTCGCGCACGGCCTTCGAGCAGCCCTCGTCGAGCGTGAAGCGCTCCCGCTCCCAATCGCAGGAGGAGCCGAGCTTTTTCAGCTGCTCCACGATGCGTCCGCCGTACTGGCGCTTCCAGTCCCAGGCGCGCTCCAGGAAAGCTTCACGGCCAATTTCCTCCTTCGTTACGCCCTCCTGACGCATGGCCTCGACAATCTTGGCCTCCGTCGCAATGGAAGCGTGGTCCGTGCCGGGCAGCCACAGGGCGCAATACCCCTGCATCCGGCGCCAGCGGATCAGGATATCCTGAAGCGTTTCGTCGAGCGCGTGGCCCATATGAAGCTGGCCGGTAATGTTCGGCGGTGGGATCACGATCGTATACGGTTTTTTCTTCGGATCGGGTTCGGCGTGGAAATAGTTTCCCTTGGTCCAGAATTCGTAAATTCTGTCCTCCACCTCTTGGGGCTCATACGTTTTGGCAAGCTCCTTGCTCATGGTCTGGATTCCTCTCTTTCTCTTTTGATCATCTCTGCGCCCTCTTCGGGGATCAAAAAAGCCCCGGCACGGCGCTCTGCCATGTCCGGGGCGAATGCTTGCATCCGCGGTACCACCCGTATTCAGCCGCAAGGCGGCCCTCAGCCTGCTTTCACAGGACGGCCTTAACGCGGCCATACGTCCGCCCTTATCCAAACAAATTCGGGGCGGCGGCTCCAGGGCGACTTATCCACAGCGCGCTTCCTCCGGCTCGCACCATCCGCCGGATCTCTTTTTGAAGCTCCGCGCTGTCTTTTTCCCTTTCCTCGCCTTATCTCGCGCAGCAGGAAATCCTCCTGATACAATTCCTATTATATGCAAAAAGGAAACCGTTTGTCAAGCAGGGAGCCATGCAGAAATTTCCTCCTTGTCCCCTGCTATTTTTCTCCAAAAGCCGCATACATATTCGGTAAGGAGGCAGCGCGCTTTCCGGGGGACAACACTCCGATATCGTCCTATCCGGGAAGAAGCGGGCTGTAAAAGGGAGGTTCTACCATGCTGATTCATGTGACAAAGCCGGGCGAAACACTCGCTTCCATCGCCCGCGCCTATACGGTTTCCGCCGCCCGGCTTGCCCGGGAAAACGGGCTGGCGGAGGGAGAAGAACCCGTCGCGGGGCAATCGCTCGCCATTCTTTATCCCGCGCGGGTGCATCTGGTGCGGCAGGGTGACACCACCGCTTCCATTGCGCGCCGGTACGGTGTAAGCGAGCGCCAGCTCTGGCGCTGCAATCCGGGTCTCATTCAGAACGGCCCGCAGATTGGTGAGCGTTTGATCATCTCCTGGAGGCAAAACACGCTGGGCCGCTTTGAAACAACCGGGTATGCCTATCCGGCGACCAAGCGGGATCTTTTGCTCGATTCTTTGCCCTCCATGCGGTACGCGATCCCTTTTACACATGAGGTGTCGCGCTCCGGCTCTCTTTCCGCCCTGAACGACAGCGCCATGCGGGAAGCTGTGCGGGAAAGCAAGGGCTCCACCCTTTTAAGCATATCGAATCTGCGGGAGCCGGACGGCTTTGACAGCGAGATTGTGCACGCGATTCTGAACAGCGAGGAAGCGCAGAACCGCCTGATCACGGAAACCCTGGCCCTAATCCGCGAACGCGGCCACTGTGGGGTGGATGTAGACTTTGAGTATATCCCAGCCGCCGACCGCGAACGGTATCCGGCATTTTTGCGCCGTCTGTCCACCGCGCTTAAACCGGAAGGTTATCCCGTGTATGTCGCGGTTGCCGCGAAAAACGCGGACGACACCACCTCCCGCCTGACCGCCGGACTGGACTACAAAGCCATCGGAGAAGCCGTTTCCGCCGTTCTGATTATGACCTACGATTACGGCTATGTGTCCGGCCCGCCCATGGCCGTCTCCCCTCTCCCGAAGGTACAGGAAACGCTCTCTTACGCTGTGACGCGCATCCCGCGTCAGAAGCTTCTCATGGGAATTCCGAATTACGGCTACAACTGGCCCCTTCCGTTTGAGGAGGGGAAAACGCGCGCCCGTTCCGTTTCCAATGAAGAAGCGATAGCTTTGGCCCGTCAGGCGGGAGCTTCGATCCAGTACAGTGAGGAATCGCAAGCCCCCTGGTTCCGCTACCGGGAAAACGGTGTGGAACGCGAGGTCTGGTTTGAGGATGCGCGCAGTCTGCGGGCAAAGCTTCGGCTTGCCGCCCGGTTTCGCCTGCGCGGCGTGGGGTTCTGGAATCTTTCGCGCCCCTTCCGGCAGGGCTGGACAGTGCTTTCCGCCTTGTATCGAATCGAATAAAGCATGGAAAAAGCGCTTCCCGCTTGCTTTGGGCGGGAAGCGCTTTTTAGAATTTAATGCTTATCCTCCATCAGAGTCACCATAACCGCTTTCTGTGCGTGCAGGCGGTTTTCCGCTTCGTCGAAAATTTCGGCGGCATGAGCCTCAAAAATTTCGGCGGTGATCTCCTCGCCGCGATGGGCGGGCAGACAATGCTGCACCATAGCGTCCGGCTTTGCGAGCGCCATCAGCTCCGCGTTGATCTGGTAGCCGTTAAATGCCTTGCGGCGCTTCTCAGACTCCTCCTCCTGGCCCATGGAGGTCCACACGTCGGTGATCACCACGTCGGCCCCAACGGCAGCCTTCTTCAGATCGTCCGTCAGTTCAAAGCAGGGATACTGCGCGGCAAAATCCAGAATCTCCTGCGGCGGGCGGTAGCCCTCCGGACAGGCAACGCTCACGGCCATCTTCGTTTTCAGGCAGCCGACGATCAGGGAGTTCATCATGTTGTTGCCGTCCCCGATGAAGCACATTTTCAATCCTTCCAGCGTTCCTTTATGTTCGCGGATGGTCATGAGATCCGCGAGGATCTGGCAGGGGTGGCAGAAATCCGTCAGGCCGTTGATGATCGGGATGGAACCGTACTGTGCCAGGGACTCCACTTCCTCCTGCTCGAAGGTACGGATCATGATGCCGTCCAGATAACGGGAGAGAACGCGTGCCGTATCCTGCACCGCTTCCCCGCGCCCAATCTGCAAATCGTGGGAGGAGAGGAACAGGGCGTGCCCGCCGAGCTGATACATGCCCGTTTCAAAGGAAACACGCGTGCGGGTCGAGGATTTCTCAAAAATCATGCCGAGCGTCTTGCCCTGCAAACGCGGATGCGGGATTCCATGCTTTTTTTCATATTTGAGCTGATCCGCCAGATCGAGAATGGAAAGGATCTCCTCCGGCGTCAGATCCAGCAGTTTGAGTAAATGTTTCATAGCAGTTGCCTCCGTTTCTGAAAATGATTCGGCGCGTTCGGCCATCAATGAGCGGCGCGGAGCACCTTTTCAAGAATCGCCAGTCCCTTGTCCATTTCCTCACGGGTGATGGTCAGCGGGGGCAGCAGGCGAAGAAGGGATTTCGCGGTGAGAATCAAAAGGCCGTTTTTCACACAGGCCGCAGAGAGAACCGCCGCCGTGCTGCGCGCGGGGACAATGCCGAGCATCATACCCATGCCGCGCACCTCCGCCACGCCGTCCATCTGTTCCAAACGGGAGCGCAGGTATTCGCCCTTTTCCTTCACGGCAGCCAGAAATTCCGGCTGTGAGACGCGGCGCACCACCTCGAGAGCACCAGCGCACACTACCGGATTGGCTCCAAACGTCGAGCCATGGGAGCTTCTTCCCATCACGCCGCGCAGCTCCTCCGTGCACAGACACGCGCCGATCGGCAAACCGCCGCCGAGTCCTTTGGCGCTTGTCAGCACATCCGGCTTCACGCCGTACTGCTCCCAGCAGTAGAAGCTGCCGGTACGGCCCACGCCCGTCTGCACCTCGTCCGCAATGAGCAGAACGCCGCGCTCCTTGCAGAGAGCTGCCAATTCCTTGACAAACTGAGGATCGAGCGGCATCACGCCGCCCTCACCCTGAATGAATTCTATCATCACAGCGCAGGTGTTTTCCGTCATATTTTCCCGCACGCTCTGGATGTTCGGCTCCGCGTAGGCAAAGCCCTCCGTGAACGGGTAAAAATAATGATGGAACACATCCTGACCTGTCGCGGCCAGCGTGGTGACGGTGCGGCCATGGAAGGAATTCTGGAGCGTGAGGATTTCGCAGCGGGATTTCCCATACTGTTCCACACCGTGCTTACGAGCCAGTTTGATGGCGCACTCGTTGGCTTCCGCGCCGGAGTTGCCGAGGAACACGGCGCTGTAGCCGGACACCTTCAAAAGCTCCGCAGCAAACGCAGCGGAAGCGGGATTGTAATACAGGTTGGAGGTATGCTGAAGCGTTCCGGCCTGCCGTGCCACGGCGGCTGTCCAGCCCTCGTCGGCCCAGCCAAGGCTGTTCACGCCGATGCCGCTGCCGAAGTCGATGTATTCTTTCCCCTCGCAGTCCACACCGGTCGCGTTTTTACCGCTGACAAGAACAGCGTCAAAGCGGCCATAAGTGGGCATAAAGCTGGATTCATCCAACTGCTTGATTTCTTCCGAAGTCATGAAACGTCCCTCCCGTTCAGTACAGCATCGTCCCGATGCCTTCATCCGTCAGAAGCTCGATCAGAATGGAGTGCGCAATGCGGCCGTCGATGATATGGGCGCGGCTCACGCCACGGCGCACCGCCTCCACACAGCACTGAATCTTTGGGATCATGCCGCCGGAAATGATGCCGTCGTGCTGAAGCTTCGGCACGGAGCTGACATTCACCACCGGGATCAGCGTGCTCTCGTCGTTGCGATCGCGCAGCAGGCCGCGGATGTCCGTCATGAGAATCAGCTTTTTCGCGTTCAGCTTGGCCGCGATATGCGCCGCCGCAATGTCGGCGTTAATGTTGTAGGCGTGGCCGTCGACACCGGCCGCCACGGTAGAGATCACGGGGATGTAGCCCTTGGCTGTCAGATCCTCAATGATCTGCGTGTTCACGTCGATGATCTCTCCGACATAGCCGAGATCCTCGGAAGCCGTCAGTTTTTCCGCGCGGAGCAGGTCGCCGTCCATGCCGCACAGTCCGACGGCGCGCCCGCTGTTGCGTTGAAGCAGCTGCACCAGATCCTTATTGACCTTGCCCGCGAGAACCATCTGCACGATGTCCATGGTCTCCTCGTCGGTATAGCGCAGGCCGTTGACAAAGCGGCTTTCCTTGCCCGTCTTTTTCAGCATGGCGCTGATCTCCGGCCCGCCGCCGTGCACCAGCACAACGTTAACGCCGATCAGCTGCATGAGCACGATATCGCTCATGACCGCCTGCTTCAATTCCTCGTTGATCATGGCGTTGCCGCCGTACTTGATCACGATGGTCTGTCCATAATACTGCTGGATATACGGCAGGGCCTGTACCAGCACCTTCGCGCGATCCGCGTTTGTGATATCCATGGGTGTTCCCTCTCCCTTCCCTCTCCGCGCCTCAGGTGCGGTAATCTCCGTTGATTTTCACATAATCGTAAGTGAGATCGCAGCCATACGCCTCGGCGGAAGCGTCACCGTCTCCCAGCGTCACCAGAATGTCGATCTCGTCCTGCGTCAGGATCTCCTTCGCCTTCTCCTCGCTGAAGGGGATGCCCGCGCCGTTTTTGCAGACGTCGATCGTTCCGGCCTTCGAGCGGAAGGACACGTCGACACGGTTCACATCCGTATTGGTTCCCGCGTAGCCGATGGCGCACAGGACGCGGCCCCAGTTGGCATCCGCGCCGAACATAGCGGCTTTGAGCAGGCTCGAGCAGATCACGCTCTTTGCCACCGTGCGCGCGTCGGTCAGATTGGCGGCTCCCGTCACCTTGCAGACCAAGAGCTTCGTCGCGCCCTCGCCGTCCTTCGCCATCTTGCGGGCAAGGTCGGTGCAGATAGCGCGCAGAGCCTGGGTGAACTCCTCGTACTCGGGCGTATCCGCCAGAATCTCCGGGTTCTCCGCGAGACCGTTCGCCATCACGGTGATCGTGTCGTTCGTGGAGGTATCGCCGTCGATGCTGACCATATTGAAGGTTTCAGCCACCACGCCGCGCAGCGCCTTGTCCAGCACGGGAGCGGCAATCGCCGCGTCCGTCGTCAGAAAGCAGAGCATCGTGCACATGTTGGGATGGATCATGCCGGAGCCCTTGCAGATGCCGCCGAGACGCACCGTTTTTCCGCCGACGGTGAATTCCGCCGCGGCTTCCTTGACCACCGTGTCGGTCGTCATGATGGCTTTCGCCGCCAGCTCGGAGCCGTCGCCTTTGAGGGAGGACGCCAGCAGCGGAGCCGTCTCCTCAATCGGCTCGATCGGCAGCACCTGACCGATCACGCCGGTGGAAGCGACGATCACGTCGGATGGATCGATGTTCAGCGCCTGCCCGGCGATCTCGCACATGCGCCAAGCCTTTTCCTCGCCGTCCGCGTTGCAGGTGTTGGCGTTGCCGGAATTGCAGATCACTGCTCTGGCCACGCCGTTCGCGAGATTGCGCTTTGTCACCAGAATGGGAGCGCCCTTGACAAGGTTGCTCGTATACATGCCCGCCGCCGCGCACGGAGCGGACGAATAGATCATCGCCAGATCCGGCTTCGTTTTATTTTTGCGGATACCGCAGTACATACCGCCCGCGGAAAAACCTTTCGCGGCAGTCACGCCGCCTTCTATCATCTTCATACCCTGTTTCCCCCAGACCAGATGCGGACGCATCCCGCGCCCGGATTATTTCACAAACGATTTGATCAGAATGCCGGCGGGAAGAGACGCAGACCCGCTGTCTCATCCAGACCGAACGCCAGATTCATATTCTGCACCGCCTGCCCCGCCGCGCCCTTGACCATGTTGTCAATGGCGGAGATGGCGACCAGTGTTCCCGTGCGGGAATCCAGATGCAGCGAAACATCGCAGAAATTCGAATACCACACGTTCTTAATATCCGCGACGCGCCCTTCCGGCAGCAGACGGACGAAATACTCTCCGTCATACCGCTCGTGATACACACGGCTGAGCGATTCCATCGTGACGCCCGGCTTGAGCCTGGCGTAGCAGGTGGCGAGAATGCCGCGGTTCACGGGAAGCAGGTGCGGCACAAAGGTCAGCTTGACCGGCGCGTCCGCCGCCTTGGAAAGCGTCTGCTCCATTTCCGGCGTGTGGCGGTGCGCCGCCACCTTATAGGCAGTGAACGCTTCGTTCAGCTCCGGGTAATGCGTGTTCTGCGTCATCTTGCGGCCCGCGCCCGTCACACCGGATTTGCAGTCAGCCACAATCCCGTCCTTCTCGATCAGCCCGGCTTCCAGCGCGGGATACAGCGCGAGCGGAACAGCCGTCGTGTAGCAGCCGGGATTCGCAATCAGCTTCTTGCCCCGGATCTGCTCGCGGAACAGCTCCGGCAGGCCATAAACCGCTTTCTCGTGCAGAGCGGGATCGAGGAAGGAATTTCCGTACCATTCCTGATACTCCGCTTCGCTCTCCAGACGGAAATCTGCGCCTAAATCAATGAACGCCTTCCCCTTCGCGTCACACTCGGCGGCCAGCTCCTGGGACAAGCCGTGCGGCAGAGCGGCAAAAATCACGTCGCACTGCTCCACGACCTCCTCCTGCTTGCCGCAGACCGGTTCGCACACCTGATAATAGGAAGGATAGATATCGGAAAGCTTCTTTCCTTCAAAGCTGACGGAGCTCACCGCTGTCAGCTCCGCGCCGGGATGGCCGGTCAGAATCCGGCACAGCTCCGCGCCCGCGTAGCCCGTCGCCCCGACGACGCCCGCCTTAATCTTGTTCTCACTCATGCTTTTTTCTCCTCCATCATCGCCAGCACACGGTCAGCCTCCCGGCGGACATTCTCCGGCGCGGGACCGCCGAGCACCTTTCTTCCGTTTACACAGCGATCGAGCGAAATCGCTTCATACACATCCTGGTCAAACAGCTCGTGATGCTCCTTGTACTGTTCGAGGGGCAGCGTTTCCAGCGTTTGATCATGGTCAATGCAGTAAGCCACCAGCGCGCCCGTAACCTTATAGGCGTCGCGGAACGGCAGTCCCTTGCCGACAAGGTAATCGGCGCAGTCCGTCGCGTTGATGAAGCCGCGCGCGGCTGCTTTCCGCATATTCTCCGGCAGCACCCGCATGGTGTCCAGCATGGGAATGAAAGCCGTCAGACACATATGCAGCGTATCCACCGCGTCAAAAATGGCTTCCTTATCCTCCTGCATATCCTTGTTGTAAGCCAGCGGCAAGCCTTTCATCATGGTCAGAAGCGTGGTCAGATCCCCGACGACGCGGCCCGTCTTGCCGCGCACCAGCTCCGCGATATCCGGGTTTTTCTTCTGCGGCATGATGCTCGATCCGGTGGAGAACGCGTCGTCCAGCTCAATGAACTTGAATTCCCACGAACACCACAGGATGATCTCCTCCGAAAAACGGGAGAGGTGCACCATGCAGATCGCAATCGCGGAGGCAAGCTCCATACAGAAATCACGGTCAGACACGCCGTCGAGACTGTTGTGGGTCGGCCCGTCAAAGCCGAGCAGCGAGGCCGTCATCTCCCGATCCAGCGGGTATGTCGTGCCGGCCAGAGCGCCGGAGCCGAGCGGGCAGACATTCATGCGGCGCTGTGCGTCCTCCAGTCTCGACAGATCCCGCAGAAACATTTCCGCGTAAGCCATCAGATGGTGGCCGAAGGTGATCGGCTGGGCGCGCTGCAAGTGCGTGTAGCCGGGCATCACGTCCCCGCTGTGCTCCTTCGCCTGCTTGCACAGCACACGCACCAGCTCCGCAACCTGCCCGCGCAGCGTCTCGCACTGGCCGCGCAGATACAGCCGAACATCGAGCGCAACCTGATCGTTGCGGCTGCGGGCCGTGTGGAGCCGCTTGCCGGAATCTCCCAGACGGGCGGTCAGCTCCGCCTCAATAAAGGTGTGAATATCCTCCGCGTTCGGATCGATGGCAAGAGCGCCGCTTTCCAGATCGGCCAGAATCCCTTCCAGCCCCTTGCAGATCGCGTCCGCCTCCGCTTTGTCGATCACGCCGCACGAGCCGAGCATCGTCGCATGAGCGATGCTTCCCGTGATATCCTCGCGCGCCATGCGGCTGTCGAACGAGATCGAGGAATTGAAATCGTTTGTGGTTTTATCCAGCTCCTTGTGGAACCGTCCCGTCCAGAGCTTCATGCACAAATTCTCCTTTTTCGCGCCCCGGCCGGGGCGGTTGGTATCTCCCTTTGGAAAAGGAAAGCGGGGGATCGAATTCGGGATCGATCCCCCTGAAACTTCCGAAACAATATGCCGGGCCATCCGGCCCCACAGCGCGATTACTTGCCGGCCTTTTCCAGCTTCTGGCGCTTCATCGCCTGCACCTTAATCGGCAGTCCGAAGAGATTGATGAAGCCTGCGGAATCCGCCTGGTTGTAAACCTCATCCTCGCTGAAGGTCGCGATCTCCTCGTCGTACAGCGAATACTCGCTCGTCACACCTGCGTCAATGATATTGCCCTTGTAGAGCTTGAGCTTGACGTCGCCCGTCACCGTCTCCTGCGTGCTGGTGACAAACGCGCTCAGAGCCTCACGCAGCGGGGTGAACCACTCGCCGTTGTAAACCATATCGGCAAACTTCAGGGCAACCTGCTGCTTGTAGTGATAGGTCGCCTTATCCAGGCAGATTTCCTCCAGCTTATTGTGCGCATGATACAGAATCGTGCCGCCGGGAGTCTCATACACACCGCGGGACTTCATGCCGACAAGACGGTTCTCAACGATATCGGCAAGGCCGATGCCGTTCTCGCCGCCGAGACGGTTCAGCTCCTCGATCAGCTCCACGCCGCTGAGCTTTCTGCCGTCGAGCTTCGTGGGCACGCCCTTTTCAAAATGCAGGGTGATGTAGGTCGGCTTGTCGGGAGCCTGCTCCGGCGAAACGCCGAGCTCCAGGAAGCCGGGCTTGTTGTACTGCGGCTCGTTGGCCGGATCCTCCAGATCCAGGCCCTCGTGGGACAGATGCCACAGGTTCTTGTCCTTGGAATAGTTCGTCTCACGGGTGATCTTCAGCGGAATGTTGTGCGCCTCCGCGTAGTCGATCTCCTCGTCGCGGGACTTGATATTCCAAATTCTCCACGGAGCAATGATCGTCATCTCCGGGGCGAAGGCCTTGATAGCCAGCTCAAAACGCACCTGATCGTTGCCCTTACCGGTGCAGCCGTGGCAGATGGCATCCGCGCCCTCCTCCTTCGCGATCTCCACCAGACGCTTGGCGATCAGCGGACGGGCAAAGCTGGTGCCGAGCAGATAGCTGTTCTCATAGACAGCGCCCGCCTGCAGCGTCGGCCAGATGTAGTCCTCCACAAAGGAATCCTTGAGATCCGCGATATACAGCTTGGAAGCGCCGGTCTTTTTGGCCTTCTCCTCCAGCCCGCTCAGCTCGCTGCCCTGTCCGACGTCAGCCGCGACCGCGATCACTTCGCAGTTATCATAATTTTCCTTCAGCCACGGGATGATGATGGAGGTATCGAGGCCGCCGGAATATGCCAGTACAACTTTCTTGATTTTCTGTGCCATGGTCATGCGTCTCCTTTATGTTCCGTTTCATTGATTGTACTTTGATGGGGTTTCTGTGTTTTATTATACGCTGTTTTTGCAATAAATCAAGCTTTTTATGTATAAATATTCAGTTTGTAAAGAATAGACAAATTCTTTTTCCATTTTTCCGAAAAACTGATCGCCGCCTCCCCGTTTCCTCTTTCTTTTTTTCCTGATTTTGTATACAATAAAAAGGAAGAAAGAGCAAATCCCGGAAAACGGGTTTGTGTAAAGGAGGACATTGGATGGCAAACTGGAAAGAAATCAGCGTTTCCGAATGGAACGACAATCTGTTTGACCGCATCGGCAAGGACTGGATGCTGATCAGCGCGGGAAACCGGGAAGCCTGCAACACCATGACGGCAAGCTGGGGCGGAACCGGCATCCTGTGGAACCGGCCTGTGGCGTTCTCGTTTATCCGTCCGCAGCGGTACACCATGGAATTCATCGAGCGCGAGGAATATTACAGCCTGGCGTTCTTCGGCGACGGCTTCCGCGACGCTCTGAATTTCTGCGGAACCAAAAGCGGCCGCGACTTTGATAAGTGGAAGGAAACAGGGCTGACCCCCGCCTTCGATCTGGCTCCGTACCCGGAGCAGGCAAACACAGTTCTCATCTGCCGCAAGCTGTACCGGCAGGACATGACGCCGGAATCCTTCCTCGACGCGGAAATCCGGGAAAAGAATTACCCCAACAACGATTATCACCGTGTGTTTGTGGGAGAAATCAAAAAGCTGCTGATTCGGGAATAATCCGTTTTCTCTGTATCCCTGCGAACCGGCCCCATGACAAAGAAAACGTCATGGGGCCGGTTTTTTGCGTCAATCTTTCAAAAACAGCGTGATCTCTTCCAATGCCTTGCGGGGACGGGCGGCAGGCTGTTCCGCGGGATATCCAAGCGGAGAAACCGCCACCGGCATCCACTCCTGCGGCAAATCCAGAGCGCGCTTGACCGCGTCCGCGTCAAAAGCGCCGAGCCAGCACATGCCCAACCCCAGCTCCTGCGCCTGGAGCAGCATAAAGCTGAGCGCGATCGAGCAGTCAATCGTCCCGCTGGGCTGTCCGCATCCCATCATATGATTTTCCGCCGCGCAGATCACCAGAGCTGTTCCCGCCTCCTGCACCATGCGCTGACCGGAGCAGGCCTCGCACAGCGCGGCCAGGCGCGCTCCCTGTACAACGACAAATTTCCATTCCTGCATGTTGCGTGCGGACGGAGCCAGCCGCCCCGCTTCCAGCACTTTTTCGAGCTGTTCCGTTTCCACCACACGCCCGTCATAGCTGCGGATACTGCGGCGTTCCCGAATCAAATCCATGACTTCCATGAAAGACACTCCTCTCTGTTCCCATCTTCAAATTCTTTCTTTATCATAGCACAAACAACAGGACAGATCCAGAAAGAGACTCCGCATTTTTATCCAAAGAAACAGATGACTTTCCCTCAGCCCCGTGATAAAATGGAGAAAACAACGGTGAGGAGTGAATGAAACCATGAAAATGATACAGGAACATATTTTGGACCAGGACGCGCAGCTCGTCGGGTATCTGCACGACCCTTCGCCGGAAATCCCCGATCGCGTTGACCGTCCCGCTGTGCTGATCTGCCCCGGCGGCGCGTATGAATTCTGCTCCGACCGCGAGTCTGATCCGCCTGCCTTTGCGTTTCTGAAACGCGGCTATCAGGCCTTTGTGCTTCGCTACACGGTCGGCAAGGAAAAAGCGCGCGGGATGCAGCCTTTGCGCGAGGTTTCCGCCGCTCTTTCGCTCCTGCGCGAGCATGCGAAGGAATGGCATATTCTCCCGGATCAGATTGCGGTAATGGGCTTTTCCGCGGGCGGACATCTGGCGGCCAGCCTGGGCGTTCTGTGGGATCTGCCTGAGCTCGGCTGCCCGGACGGCAAAAACCGCCCGGACGCGCTGATCCTGTGCTATCCCGTCATCACCTCCGGCGAATTCGCTCACCGGCAGTCTCTCCAGAATGTATCCGGAGAAACAGACCCGGACAAGCAGACCTTCTGGTCGCTCGAAACCCATGTGAATCCCAAAACGCCCCCCACTTTCCTGTGGCACACCTATGAGGACGACGCCGTACCGGTGGAAAATTCCCTCCTGTTCGTGTCCGCTCTGCGCCGCGCGGGGGTTCCGTGTGAATTTCATCTGTTTGAGAAGGGGGTGCACGGTCTGTCGCTGTGCAATGTGGATGTGGCAACGCCCATGCGGCCCACCGCTCCCTGGATGGATCTGTGCCTGACCTGGCTGGGAAACCGCTTTTCTTTTGAGGAGTAAGCACCATGATACAAAACATTGTCTTTGATATGGGGAATGTGCTGCTGTCCTACGATCCCAAGCCTTATGTTGCACGGGAGATTCCCGATCCCGAAGCGGGGCGCTTGCTGTTTGACGCCTGCTTCGGCGGGCCGGAATGGAAGCAGCTGGACGCGGGCGCAATTTCAGAGGAAGAAGCCCTCGCCTCTATGCAGAGTCATGTTCCTCAAAATCTGCGCGGCGATCTGGCCCGTCTGTTTGCCGGATGGCCGGACTGCATGTCCCCCGTGCCGGGGATGGAGGAGCTTGTCGCTTCGCTTCAGGAAAAGGGGCTCCGCTGCCTGGTGCTCTCCAATGCCAGCGTGCGCTTCCCTGTTCTCGTGGAACGCTTTTCTGTTCTTCGCCGCATAGAGGAACGTTTTGTGTCCGCCTACTACCGTTTGCTCAAACCGTCCCGCGAAATCTACGAGCGGTTTTTGCAGGAGTTTTCGCTCAACCCGCAGGAATGCCTGTTCTTCGACGATTTACAGGAAAATGTGGACGGAGCCATCTCCTGCGGGATGCAGGCTCACCGCTTTTGCGGAAAGGACGACGCTGTCGACACGCTGCAAAAAGCCGGAATTGCACTGGATTTCACACCTGCGGAACAGTCTCAGAGATAACGTATAAAGAAAACAAAAGCTTTCCCAAAAAAGAAGGAGCAAATTTCCATGAAATACGAAGCAGGACAAATGGAGGAACAGGCTATTCTGGAAACCGCGGCCAAAATGTGCGCCGCCGCGCGTACCGCACCGAAGGCCAAGGGACTCGATCGGATTGTAACGCTTGTGCTGACAGGAGCGGAAAAAGACGCTCTCGCCGACAAAATGCACGAGGTCGCAAACCGCGAATTTGGGGACGCGCCTTCCACCTTTCACCGTGACGCGGAAAATCTGCACGCCTCCGCCGCAGTGGTCTTAATCGGGATTCGTCCGATGCAGCGCGGCCTTGCCTATTGCTCGCTCTGCGGTTTTGCAAGCTGTGCGGCATGCCGCGAAGCGGGAGGCCGGTGCAGCTTCGACGGAATTGATCTCGGCATCGCACTGGGTTCCGCTGTGAGTGTTGCCGCCGACAACCGAGTGGACAGCCGGATCATGTACACCATCGGCAAAACAGCCGAGGAAATGGGATATGCGGAAGAACCGGTGATCTGGCATGGAATTCCCCTGAGTGTCACCGGAAAGAGCATTTTCTTTGATCGGCCGGTAAAATAAATTTTCCCGTTTATCATGATAAAAAACGCGGTTGGAGCCAGATGAAAAATCCGATTCCAATCGCGTTTTTTGAATGCACTTTTATTCTTCCAGCTGGATTCCCAGAAGCTCCGCAATCTCCTCCGGCTTAAGACCGGATTTCTGCGCCTGCTGCACAATCTCCTGCAGCTTTTGCTTCTTGGATTTTCTGCGCTTACGCGGCTGCTTGGGCGCTAAGATCTCCTTTTTCTTGGCTTCCAGCGCCTTGATACGCTCCCGAATCGAAGCAATTTTTTCATCAAACGCGGCGACAGCCTCCTGCTTTTTGGTTTCCTGATCCGTAATGGACTGACGCAGTGCCTCAACTTTCGTATCTATTTCAGCGGCTCTTTCTTCCGCACTGCGGCGTACGCGCTTTCCCTCAGACTCTGACATATCTTATCTCCTTTCCGTATTGTCTGCAAATAAAAAACAGATTATGTT
>DVGZ01000090.1 GCA_018712435.1 Candidatus Caccousia avicola | reverse complement strand
GGGCCACAAACGAAAAACCTCTGTCGAGAGACGACAGAGGTTTTTGTTTGGTGGAGGAGGGTGGATTCGAACCACCGAAGCAAGAAGCAGCAGATTTACAGTCTGTCCCCTTTGGCCACTCGGGAACTCCTCCATATTCAGCTGTAGCACTCTGTCCACAGCTCTGTGGAGCTGGTGAACGGACTTGAACCCCTGACCTGCTGATTACAAATCAGCTGCTCTACCAACTGAGCTACACCAGCATCTGTATCAGTTATTTTCGAGTGCTTAGATACTATATCATTTTCTCACGGAATTGTCAAGCACTTTTTTTAAAAGAAAGAATTGAAAATAGAAAAGGAAACGATTATTATGAAAGAAAATCCATTTTTGTATCTGCCGCGAACCAAAAATCAGGCCCTGAAGGAGGATGTCCCATGTGCTTTGTGATCGGCATTGACGTTGGGGGAAGCACCACCAAGATCGTCGGAATCAGCGAGGAGGGCGTGCAGAAGCCCCTCTTTGTCCGCGCAGCCGACCCCGTGGCCTCCCTGTTCGGCGCTTTGGGGAAATATACTTATGATAACGGTATCCCGCTGGATGCCATTGAAAAAATTGTGCTCACCGGCGTGGGGAGCGCGTATATCCGCCAGCCTTTGTACGGCATCCCAACCGCGAAGGCCGATGAATTTCTCGCGGACGGGCTGGGAGCCACCTATCACACGGAGCTGACGGAAACCATCGTGGTCAGCATGGGGACGGGCACCTCTCTGGTCCGGGTGTCAAAGGACGGCATCCAGCATATCGGCGGGATCGGCATTGGCGGCGGAACCATCATGGGGCTTTCCAACCTGTTGCTGAAAACCTCGGATATCCGTGAGGTGATTGAGCTGGCTCAGCGTGGAAACCTGTCCAACATTGATTTGCAGATCCAGGATATCACCACCGCCCCGCTGGAGGGTCTGCCGCTGGACGCGACAGCCTCCAATTTCGGCAAGGTGCGCGGAGCCGTTTCCCTGGAAGATACCGCGCTCGGAATCCTCAACATGGTGCTGCAATGTATCGGAAAAAGCGCCATCCTCTCCGCTTTGAACACACCGATCCGTGACTTTGTGCTGATCGGCAACCTTACCCGCCTGCCGCAGTGCGGCGAGGTCTTCCCGATCCTGGAGAAAATGTTTAACGTCCGCTTTCTGATCCCCAAATACGCCGAATACCGCACGGCCGTAGGAGCGGCGCTCGCCTTTACACTGGGCTACCCGGTACAGGAGGTTGCGCCGGAGAACTGAAAAACACCCGGCAGGGAAAAGCCCGCACGGGTGTTCGGAAAGGAGACAAATATAAATGCTGACCGATCTGTTTCTTGCACAGCTCAAACAATGGGCGGCTGAGGATCCGGGAATCACGGCTCTCCTTATTGTGGGCTCTTATGCCCGGGGAGCCAACAAGCCGGATTCCGATCTGGATCTCGTCATTCTGACCTCCCGGAAAGCTGAGATGGTACAAGACCCCGACTTTATAAACCGCTTCGGTGATGTGGAACGGCAGCAGACGGAGGAATACGGTGCGTGCACCTCCGTGCGCGCCTGGTACCGCGACGGCCGTGAAATTGAATTCGGGCTGGTGGAGCCCTCCTGGGCCAGCGTTCCGCTGGACAGCGGCACTCACCGCGTCCTGAGTGACGGATATCTTGTACTGATCGACAAAGAAGGGCTGTTCACCGATTTGAAGCTCTGAGCGCCTGTCCAGCAGGACACGCTTTACGGCTTTTTCTCCTCAGATTCCTCCGTTTCAGCCTGTTCCAAAGACGGCTCCTTTGCTTCGTTCTGCTCCCCGGCCTGTTCCGTTTCCTGCGCCGGAGGTTCCGGGCTGTCCGGCTGTTCGTCCGGCTCCCCGGTCTCCTGCTGTTCCACGGCAGGCTCATCAATCTCGTCCCAGTCCGCCCCGTCCGACTCGGGCGGTCCATCCACCACCGGTGCTTTTCCATGGCGCACAAAGGTGATGTCGGAAAGCTTTTTCGGAGAGAGAATTTTTTCCTGCGGGATTTTGCGTGCGCGCAGCCGGTTCAAAATGCTGTGGCGCAGAAGCGTGTAAAAGACGGAGCAGAGCGGAATGAAAATCAGCATTCCCGCGATTCCCATCACGCTTCCTCCGATGGTCACGGCCGCCAGCACCCAGATCGACGGCAGGCCGACGGAGCTGCCGACCACATGCGGATAAATCAGATTCCCCTCGACCTGCTGCAAGATCAGGAACAGCACAACAAACCAGAGCGCCTGCATCGGGTCAACCGTGAGAATCAGGAATGCTCCCACAATACAGCCGATAAACGCGCCGAAAATCGGGATCAGCGCCGTTACGGTGATCAGCACGCTGATCGTGAGCGCATACGGGAACCGCAAAATGCTCATGGTGAGGAAAAACATACAGCCAAGGATCACCGCCTCCAGGCACTGGCCGGACAGGAAGCGGGAAAACGTGCGGTAGGAGAGCGTTCCCACCTCTGTGATGCGGTCCGCATGATGCTCCGGCAGAAACGCATAGAGAAGCTGGCGGAACTGGCGGCCCAGCCGTTCCTTTTGCAGAAGGATATAGGCCGCGAACACGACCGCCACCACGCTTCCCACCACGCCGCCAATGATGGACGACGCGAGGTCCAGTGTGGAATTGAGCACGCCGCTCATGCTGTTCTGCGCGAGAGCGATAAAGCCCTGAGAAAGCTTTTCCCAGTCGATCGAAATCCGGCTGAGCACGTCCACGACCTCCGGATACTGCTCCATGAGCTGCTCTCCCCACTCCTGCGTCTGCTGCGCAAAGACAGGGATCCGGTCCACAAAATTTTGCAGCGTGCGCCCAATCTCCGGCAGGATCAGGAAAAAGATCACCGCCAGAAGTCCGCAGAGCAGGAGCAGCGTCACCACAAAGCTGATCGGCCGCTTGGCCCGGCGCAGACGCCCCGGCTTTTTCCCCGGCGCGAGCGGCGGAAACAGCCTGTCCTCCACCTGCCGCATGGGAACGTTGATCACAAACGCAATGGCCGATCCCGCCAAAAACGGTGTAATCAGCCCCAGCGCCACACGCAGGAATACACCCAGTAAATCGAGATGCTGTACAGCCGCGTTGAGCACAACGCCCACCGCGATCAAAAGCAGCAGCTTTTTCATATTCGCCTTCGTCAAATTCAACTTTCTTCCTCCCCGCCTGCCCCATCCTTTTGGCCGTGTCCGTGCCGCTTGACGCAGGCTTCGTCTGGGGTTATTATATCAGAATATAGGGCAAATGTCTGTCTGGGCTGTGAAGTTTTTTAAAAAAATACCTTACAATTTTTCTTCTGTATTACATACTGTATAAACCTGTGGAAAATTTGAGAAATTTTCATGGATCCCTCTTGACAAACAGCAGGTACAATGCTAGTATGATATCAACAGCAAAATATTTCAAAGCGTCGAGAAGGAAGTTTCCGACTCACCTGTCCGTTTTAGAGAGCCAGCGTCATGGGCTGGAAGCGCCGGCATCGGACGAATCTGAAATACCGCCTTTGAGTGCGCGCCGAAATAAGGTGCGACGTCATGCCCACGTTACGGGCAGCTATGAGAGAGTTTTGTTATACATGGTTTTCCCTGTTTAGCAATTCGGAAAATAGGGTGGAACCGCAAGCTGAGCCTTGCCCCTTACTAGGAGGGGCAAGGCTTTTTGTTTGTCTGGAAAACGAGCTCCGCCGATTTGGCGGGATATTTTTGGAAATATAAAATGATACAAAAAATGAAAGAAAGGGGAAGTCACGGATGATTCAAGTGATGCTCAAGGGCGACGCAAAGGAATTTGAGGCGGGCGTGACCGCCGCTGAAGTCGCCAAATCCATCGGAGCGGGCCTCTACAAGGCTGCCTGCGCCTGCAAAATTGACGGGGAGGCCGCCGATCTGCGCACGCCGCTGACCAAGGACTGCTCGCTCGAAATCCTGACCTTTGATTCCGCCGAAGGCAAGCACGCCTACTGGCATACCACCGCTCACATTATGGCGCAGGCCATCGGCCGGCTGTACCCGGGCGCCAAGTTTGCCATCGGCCCGGCCATTGAAAACGGCTTCTACTACGATGTGGATCTGCCGCAGACGCTCACTCCCGACGATCTGACGAAGATCGAGGCCGAGATGAAGAAAATCATCAAGGAGGATCTGCCGCTCGAGCGCTTTGAGCTCTCCCCCGCCGACGCGGAAAAGCTCATGGCGGACAAGCAGCAGGACTACAAGCTGGAGCTGATCGCGGAGCATTCCGGCAAGGGCGAGCCCATCAGCTTCTACCAGCAGGGCGAATATGTCGACCTGTGCGCCGGCCCGCACCTGATGAGCACCGGCCATGTGAAGGCCGTGAAGCTGACGAACTGCACCGGCGCTTACTGGCGCGCCGACGCGAACAATAAGATGTTACAGCGCGTGTACGGCATCTCCTTCCCGAAGGCCGCCGATCTCGAAGCTTACATCACGATGCTCGAAGAAGCCAAGAAGCGCGACCACCGCAAGCTGGGCCGCGATCTGGAGCTGTTCACCATTATGGACGAGGGTCCGGGCTTCCCGTTCTTCCTGCCCAAGGGCATGGTGCTGAAAAACCTGCTCATCGACTACTGGCGCGAGATCCACCGCAAGGCGGGCTATCTGGAGATCTCCACCCCGATGATCCTGAACCGTTCCCTCTGGGAGCGCAGCGGCCACTGGGATCATTACAAGCAGAACATGTACACCACCGTGATCGACGAGCAGGACTTCGCCATCAAGCCGATGAACTGTCCCGGCGGCATGCTGGTCTATAAGACAAAGCTGCACTCCTACCGTGACCTGCCGCTCCGCATGGGCGAGTTGGGCCTGGTGCACCGCCACGAGCTTTCCGGCGCGCTGCACGGCCTGATGCGTGTGCGCTGCTTCACGCAGGACGACGCGCACATCTTCATGACGCCCGACCAGATCAAGGACGAGATCAAGGGTGTTGTCAACCTGATTGATTCGGTCTACAAGACCTTTGGATTCCAGTACCACATCGAGCTCTCCACCATGCCCGAGGATCACATGGGCGCGCAGGAGGACTGGGACAACGCCACCGACGCTCTCCGCGCGGCTATCACGGAGCTCGGCTACGACTACGAGGTCAACGAGGGCGACGGCGCGTTCTACGGCCCGAAGCTTGACTTCCATCTGACCGACTGCCTGGGACGCACCTGGCAGTGCGGCACCATTCAGCTCGACTTCCAGCTTCCCGAGCGGTTTGAGCTGGAATACACCGGCGAGGACGGCGCGAAGCACCGCCCGATCATGATCCACCGCGTGGTATTCGGCAGCATCGAGCGCTTCATCGGCATCCTGACGGAGCATTTCGCGGGCGCGTTCCCGCTGTGGCTCTCCCCCGTGCAGGTGAAGGTCCTGCCGATCTCCGAGCGCCATCATGAGTATGCCGAAAAGGTTGCCGCTCAGCTGCAGGAGGCCAGTCTGCGTGTGGAGGCCGATCTGCGCAACGAGAAGATTGGCTACAAGATCCGCGAAGCTCAGCTTCAGAAAACCCCGTATATGCTTGTCGTGGGCGACAAGGAGGCAGAGACGGGAACTGTCTCCGTGCGCGGCCGCAAGGATGGCGATCTCGGCGCCATGGCTCTCGCGGACTTCTCCGCCAAGGCCTGCGAGGAGAGCAAAAACCGCACGAAGGACTAAAACCCCGCATTTTTTCCAAAATAACAACGAGCCGCACGGCGGACAGCGCTTTTTCGTCCCACACAACGGGAATCTCCTCCGTGGAGCCGTCGCTGTAGCGGGCTGTCAGGGGAGGCATTGCAAGCGCCGCAAGGTATTCCTTTTGCTTTTCCATGTTTCTCTCCTCCGTGAAACGGACGTTATCCTTTTCTATATCAAAATTGCCTTGTTCAGCGGAACAAAGAGCGTTATTCCTTCCGCGCATCCTTGAAATCCACGCCGCCGCCGTAAGGGCGGAACACGATCCCGGACACGCCGGGAGCGCTCGCGAAAGAATGGCTGCTGTAAGAGATGGGCAGAAATACGGCGCGATCCACCAGAAGCTGCTCCGCCGACTGGCAGGCCGTCCGCTTCTCCTCTCCGCTGGCATGGCGAATCTGGGAAATCAGATCGTCATAGGTGGAATCTGAAAAGCCGCTCACATTGCCCGCATTGCCCGTTTCAAAGCAGGAGAGCGCCGCTGCCGGATCGTCCCGCTCCGGGGTGAAGGAGCAGACGGCGGCGGAAAAGCTGCCCGCGGCAATCCGGGAAGCCAGCTCGTCCTCGGACAGAGGGGCCATGTTGAAGTATTGGCCGAACGCGGCGTTCCATTCCACCAGAATCTCATTGACGAGGGAGGTAATCTCCGGATCCTCCGGACACAGGATCGTCAGAGAGGGCGGGGACTCCACCCCCAGCTCCGCCAGACCCTCGCGCATGAGCGCCGCCGCGTCCTCCAGCCTGGCCGGGATCGTGACATCCTGCGCGCTGTCCCGGTAGGACTCGCCTTCCAGATGCACGGCGGGCGGGATCAGCCCTCCGGCCGCTTCGGGAAGCGACGCACGCAGACTGGTCCAGTCAACGGCATAGAGAAACGCCTGGCGAACCTTCTCGTTTTTCAGCTCCGGCGAAGCGTCGCTGGACAGAATAAAGCAAAAGCCCCACACAGTATCCTCAAAGGAAGTGATGGTGCATCCGTTTTCCTGTGCCCGTTCGGCCTCATTCTCCGTCACGGCGATCGCGTCGACCGTGCCGTCAGAGACAGCGGAAACCGCATCCTCGATCACCAGCTCCGCCTTGCCAATCGGGAATTTCAGATTCGACGGCGCGGTCTCGCCCCAGTAAGTGGAGGAAGCCGCGAGATTGATATGACGGCCCGGATCCCAGCCGTATTTGCCGTCGATGATGAAGGGACCGTTGCCCAGAATGCAGGAGCGATCCAGACCGTACCGGCCCGCCGTCCCTTCAAAAAACTCCTGGTTGCAGGGCATAAAGACCGGCAGCGCCGTCAAGGCGGGAAAATCCGGCACCGGGTACGCAAGCTCCACCACAAGGGTATAATCTCCCTCGGCGCGCACGCCCAGCTCCTCCGGAGCTACCGCGCCGCTCCGCACCTCCGCGGCGTTGCGAATACAGAGCATCGGATCGCAGGACGGCGATCCCGTCACAGGTGCGAGCGCCCGCTGGAAAGCGTACACGAAATCAGCCGCCGTCACCGGCGTTTCCCCGTCGGACCAGACCGCGTCCTCCCGCAGATGAAAGGTAAACGTCAGATTATCGGGGCTGCTTTCCCAGCTCTCGGCGGCTCCGGGCTGTGGATTACCGTTTTCATCCAAACGGGCCAGCCCCTCAAAAAGGGCCCCGATGACAATCGCGGCATTTTCGCCCTGCGCAATCTGCGGATCCAGCGTTTTCGGCTCGCTGGACAAATGCCAGGTGAAGCTTTTCCCCGTGCCGCTGGTGTCCTCCTTCTCCTCACAGCTTCCGCAGAACAGCGGCAGCAGCAGGAGAAGGCACAGCAGCAGCGCCCAGGCGCGTTTTCCCTGCATCAGAAGCCCCCCTTTCATCGATCTGCGTCAATTTTATCATGCTTTATTTTTGTTTGCAATCTCGCGGATAAAAATGTCAGAAAAACGTTATACTTTTGAGGAAATCCCCACTCCAAAAAGCATGTTGCCGCATGCCGGGAAACATGCTACAATAGAAACCGAAATCCAGCCCCGACGCGGGGAAGGAAAAAAGGAGGAAAGATCGCCATGAAAGAACTTGAGTTTTATCTGTGCACTCACTGCAAAAATCTCGTGGAAATGGTACACTTCGGCGGCGCGCCCCTGATGTGCTGCGGAGAGAAAATGAAGAAGCTCACCGCCAACACGACGGACGCCGCCACGGAAAAGCACGTTCCGGTCGCTGTTGTGGAGGGGAACACCGTTACCGTCACCGTCGGCAGCGTCGAGCACCCCATGACGGAGGAGCACTATATCCAGTGCATCGTGCTGCAAACGGAGAAGGGCGTACAGCGCTGTGATCTCCTCCCCGGCAACAAGCCCTCCGCTGTCTTTGCCGTTGCTCCGGGCGACAAGACCGTCGCGGCCTATGCCTACTGCAACCTCCACGGCCTGTGGAAGGCGGATCTCTGAGCCGCCGGATTTCCCAACTCATAAGATAAGACGCTCCCGAAGCCCGGAAGGTTTCGGGAGCGTCCTGTTTTTTATGGTTTCCGTCCCAGAATGGTTCGGATCTCTTCCAGCCTGCGCGCCATGCGCGATTCGCTGCCGCTCTCTGTGGGGTGGTAATACCGCCGCCCGCGCAGAGATTCCGGCAGGCATTCCATGTCCGCCACCTTATTCTCCACGTCGTGCGCGTAAACGTATCCGTCCCCATAGCCGAGATCCTTCATCAGTCCCGTGGGCGCGTTGCGGATGACGAGCGGCACCGGCTCGTCGAGCATCGTGAGCGCGTCGCGCTTGGCCGACTCATACGCCCGGTAAACCGCGTTCGAACGCGGGGCAAGCGACAGATAGATCACCGCGTGCGCCAGATGGATGTTGCACTCCGGCATCCCGAGAAAATGGCACGCCTGATACGCGGCCAGCGCGATTTCCAGCGCGCGGCTGTCGGCCAGGCCAATATCCTCGCTCGCAAAGCGGATCAGCCGCCGCGCCACATACAGCGGATCCTCGCCCGCTTCCAGCATACGCGCCAGCCAATAGACGGCCGCGTCCGGATCGCTGTTGCGCATGGATTTGTGCAGCGCGGAGATCAGATTATAGTGTTCCTCCCCGTTCTTGTCATACAGAAGGGATTTTTTGGAGGTGCACTGCTCCACCAGCTGCCGTCCGACCGTCACCGTTTCCCCGTCGCGCTTTCCGTTGAGCACGGCCATCTCGAGCGTATTGAGCGCGGTGCGCGCGTCGCCGTTGGAAAACCGGGCGATCAACGGCAGCACGCCGTCCTCCAGGTGGATCTCCTGTCCGCCGAAGCCGCGCGGATCCGTCAGCGCCGTGCGCAGCAGCCCTTCGATCTCCTCCGCCGTCAGGGCGTTGAGCACAAAGACCTTGCACCGCGACAAAAGAGCGGCGTTCACTTCAAACGACGGGTTCTCCGTGGTCGCTCCGATCAGAATAATGCTTCCCTTTTCTACAAATGGTAAAAACGCGTCCTGCTGCGCCTTGTTGAAGCGGTGGATTTCGTCCACAAAAACGATGGTGCGTTCCCCGAACCGGCGGTTCTGCTCCGCCTGCTGCATCACCTCGCGGATCTCCTTGATCCCGCTTGTGACGGCGCTGAAATCGACAAAGGAGGATTTGGTTCGGTTCGCGATGATCCGCGCGAGCGTCGTTTTCCCCACGCCCGGCGGCCCCCAGAAAATCATGGAGGAAATCTGATCGCTGTCAATGAGCCTGCGCAGGATCTTCCCCTCGCCCAGCAGGTGGCTCTGTCCCGCGAACTCCTCCAGTGTGCGCGGACGCATGCGGCTGGCCAGCGGATCCGCAATGCTGCGGTCAAAAAAGCTGCTCTGTTCCACGTTTCGTTCCCCCTTTTGTTCAGCATAGCACGGCGGCGCGCGAGAGGCAAGAGGCGTAGAGAAAGCACAGCAGAAGAAAATGAATTGTTTCTTTTTTCACAAAAAGCAGGATTTGCGGGGAAATCTCTTGAAAAGCGTGAACACGCATTGTATAATAGGAAACGTGAAAGTACGTCATTACAGCCCCCATATTCAAAATAAAGGAGTGCTTAAACATGAACTATCTCAACAAGAAAACCGTTGAGGATATCGACGTTGCCGGCAAGAGAGTGCTGGTGCGCTGCGATTTCAACGTCCCGTTTGACGCCGAGGGCAACATCGCGGATCCGAAGCGAATCGACGAGGCTCTGAAGACCATCAAGTATCTGGTTTCCCATAACGCAAGAGTGATCCTCTGCTCTCATCTGGGCCGTCCGAAGGGCGAGTTCAACATGAAGTACTCCCTGGCTCCCGTCGCCAAGTACCTCTCCCAGGCTCTGGGACAGGAAGTCAAGATGGCGAAGGACGTTGTGGGCGAGAGCGCGAAGAGCATCGCCGCTTCCCTCAAGGACGGCGAGGTCGAGCTGATCGAGAACGTCCGCTTCCACAAGGAAGAGGAAAAGAACGATCCCGCTTTCTCCAAGGAGCTGGCTTCCCTGGCTGAGATCTATGTCAACGACGCGTTCGGCACGGCTCACCGCGCCCACGCTTCCACCGCCGGCGTCGCCGACTATCTGCCGGCTGTCTGCGGCTACCTGATCCAGAAGGAAATCACCATCATGGGCGGCGCGCTCACCGAGCCGAAGCGTCCGTTCGTCGCTATTCTCGGCGGCGCGAAGGTTTCCGACAAGATCGGCGTTATCAACAACCTGCTGGACAAGGTTGACACGCTGATCATCGGCGGCGGCATGGCCTACACCTTCATGAACGCGCTGGGCTATTCCATCGGCACCTCCATCTGCGAGGCTGACAAGGTTGAGCTCGCGAAGGACATGATGGCCAAGGCGAAGGAGAAGGGCGTCAAGTTCCTGATCCCGGTTGACAACGTGGTGGGCACCGAGTACAAGCCCGACACCGAGCACAAGGTTGTCGATTCCGACAACATTCCGGACGGCTGGATGGGCCTGGATATCGGCCCGAAGACCGCCGCTCTGTTTGCCGACGCTGTGAAGGGCGCCGGAACCGTTGTGTGGAACGGCCCGATGGGCGTTTCCGAGTGGGAGAACTTCGCTGCCGGCACGATCGCCGTGGCGAAGGCTGTCGCGGAGAGCGGCGCAATCTCCATCATCGGCGGCGGCGACTCTGCCGCGGCTGTCGAGAAGCTTGGCTTTGCCGAGAAGATGACGCACATCTCCACCGGCGGCGGCGCTTCCCTGGAGTTCCTCGAGGGTAAGGTTCTGCCCGGCATCGCCTGCCTGAACGACAAATAAGATTTTCCGCACGCTTTGCTGAACCGGGGGGCGGGGCTCGCGCCCCGTCCCCTTTTACTTTTCCATCACATGAAAAGGAGCTGTTTCCTATGAATAAGGCACTGAGAAAAGCCGTCATCGCCGGCAACTGGAAAATGAACAAGACCCCCGCCGAGGCCAAAGAGCTGCTTGACGCTATCAAGCCCCTCGTGAAGGATGCGGACTGCGACGTCGTCGCCTGCGTGCCCTTCGTGGATCTCTCCGTCGCTCTCGAAGCGACCGCCGGCAGCAATGTGAAGGTCGGCGCGGAGAACTGCCACTGGGAGCCCTCCGGCGCGTACACGGGCGAGATTTCCGCTCCGATGCTCGCCGCGATGCAGGTGCCGTATGTCATCATCGGCCACAGCGAGCGCCGCACCTATTTCGGTGAGACCGACGTGACCGTCAACAAGCGCGTCAAGGCTGCTCTCGCGAACGGCCTGACCGTTATTCTCTGCGTGGGCGAGTATCTGGAGCAGCGCGAGCAGGGCGTTACCGGTGAGGTTGTCGCCATGCAGACCAAGATCGATCTCCAGGGCGTTTCCGCCGAGGAGCTCAAGAGAGTCATCATCGCCTATGAGCCCGTGTGGGCCATCGGCACCGGCAAGACCGCTACCGCCGCTCAGGCGAACGAGGTCTGCGCTCTGATCCGCGCCACGATCGCCGACCTGTACAGCAAGGCCGACGCGGACGCTCTGACCATCCAGTACGGCGGCTCCATGAACGCGAAGAACGCGGAGGAGCTGCTGGATCAGCCCGACGTGGACGGCGGCCTGATCGGCGGCGCTTCCCTCAAGCCCGAGGACTTCGCCGCGATCGTCAAGGCGGCTTCCCGCTAATCGGGAGCCAACCCACACGATTCACACGAATGTACAGGAGGGGGCGTCCAGTCCTGCGTTGGACGGGCGTCCCCTTCTTCTTATCAGACAGGAGGACTGATTACCATGGCTAAGAAACCGCTTCTGCTTATGATCCTCGACGGCTTCGGCGTTGCCGCGCCGGAGGGGAACGCGATCGCCGCGGCCAAGAAACCGAACCTTGACCGCCTGTTTTCCTCGAACCCGCTGACCCAGATCGGCGCGTCCGGCATGGACGTGGGCCTGCCGGACGGCCAGATGGGCAACAGTGAAGTCGGCCACACGAACATCGGCGCGGGTCGCATCGTGTATCAGGAGCTGACCCGCATCACGAAGGCGATCCAGGACGGCCCCTTCTTTGAGAACGAGGCCTTCCTCTCCGCTGTGGAGAACGCCAAGAAAAACGACTCCGCTCTGCACCTGATCGGCCTGCTCTCCGACGGCGGCGTGCACAGCCACATCACCCATCTTTACGGCCTTGTGGAGCTGGCCAAGCGTCACGGCCTGAAAAAGGTTTACATCCATGCCCTGCTCGACGGCCGTGACGTGCCGCCCAGCTCCGGCAAGGACTTCGTCGCCGCCTGCTGCGAAAAGCTCGGCGAGATCGGCGTCGGAGAGATCGCGACGGTCATGGGCCGCTACTACGCCATGGACCGTGACAACCGCTGGGATCGCGTCGAAAAGGCGTATGCCGCAATGGTGTACGGCGAGGGCGTGCAGGGCGGCGACCCGGTGCAGGCTGTGGCCGACTCCTACGCCAACGACGTGACCGACGAGTTTGTCGTGCCGGTTGTGTGCTCCAGAAGCGGCAAGATCCAGGCGAACGACTCTGTGATCTTCTTCAACTTCCGCCCCGACCGCGCCCGCGAGATCACCCGCACCTTTGTTGACCCGGACTTCTCCGGCTTCGAGCGCAAAAACGGCTTCTTCCCGCTTACTTACGTCTGCATGACGCAGTATGACGCCACGATGCCGAACGTGCAGGTGGCCTTCAAGCCGCAGTCTCTGGTGAACACCTTCGGCGAGTACATCTCCCAGAAGGGCCTCAAACAGCTCCGCATTGCCGAGACGGAGAAATACGCCCATGTGACGTTCTTCTTCAACGGCGGCGTGGAAAAGCAGTATGACGGCGAGGACCGCATCCTGGTGAAGAGCCCGAAGGTTGCCACCTACGACATGCAGCCGGAAATGAGCGCTTATGAAGTAACGGACAAGCTGGTGGAAGCAATCCATTCCAAGCAGTATGACGTAATCATTCTGAACTTCGCCAACTGCGACATGGTCGGCCACACCGGCGTGTTCAACGCGGCGGTCGCGGCTGTGGAAGCCGTTGACACCTGCGTGGGCCGTGTGACGGACGCTGTCGCTGAGGAAGGCGGCGTGACGCTGATCACCGCCGACCACGGCAACGCCGATCGCATGGTGGACGATGACGGATCTCCGTTCACTGCTCACACCACCAATCCTGTGCCGTTCTGCATGGTCGGTTATGAGGGCAAGCTCCGCACCGGCGGCCGCCTTGCCGACATTGCTCCCACCATGCTCCAGATCCTCGGCCTGCCTCAGCCCGCCGAGATGGACGGTAAGTCTTTGATTGAGTAAGTTTTACAGAAAGCTGCCAAAGAGCAAAACATGAAGTTTTCGCTCAAGCCTTTTTCAAAAGGCTTGCGGGGTTTGGGGCAGAGCCCCATAAAAAGCCACGCGAAGCCAAAAAAGGCCAGGAAAAAGAGCAAAGCGATTTTTTCCGGACGTCTTTCACCAAGGCTTGTCTGAAAGATCATATGCCTTCCCTTTTTCCAAAACAGCAGCTGCTTTCTCCGTAAAAACTTGGAATCCGAAAAAAGCCCTTCCGCGAGAAACCGCGGAAGGGCTTTTTGTATATTTCGCAATACAAACAGCGCGCCTTACCAAGTCGGAAGCGCGTCAGGGGTGGCGCGGGGGCGCGGCTCCGCGTCAATCTGAAAATGCGCAATCAGAAGACCATAGTTCGTCATCGGCACGTTCTGATCCTTCGCCTGCGCCACACGGGAAAGGACGTATTTACGGTTGAACATGCAGGCTCCGCAGTGGATGACCAGATCATAGGGCGTGAGGTCGGCGGGAAAATCCGTACCGCGCGCAAATTCAATGGTCAGTCCCTGCCCGACGCGCGCGCGGAGCATCCGGGGAATCTTCTCCCGGCCGATGTCCTCCGTCAGCGGCGCATGGGTGCACGCCTCCGCAATCAGCACGCGGGAATGTTCCGTGAGACGGTCGGCGGCTTTCGCGCTCTCGGTAAAGTAGGAGATATCGCCCTTGTAGGCGGCCAGAAGAACGGAGAAGGAAGTCAGCGGGGTTTCCGGCGGCTTTTTGGCATAGACCGTGCGGAACAGCTGGCTGTCCGTGATAATCAGCTTCGGCGGGTGCGTCAGGGAAGCGAGCGAAGCTTCCAGATTGTCGCCGGTGCAGCAGGAAACCAGGCATTTTTTGTCGAGCAGCTCGCGGATCATCTGCACCTGCGGCAGAATCAGACGGCCCTTTGGGGCTTGAATGTCCTGCGGCATGACAAGGAGCACCAGATCGCCCGCCGCGCACAGATCGCCGGTGATGCTCTCCTGCTCAAAGTCGGCGGGCATGGCCCGGATAATGGCCGCGCGCAGACGCTCCACACCCTCCCTCGTTTTCGCGCTGACGGCGATCGGCGTGAGCTTGCTCTCCTCCAACACGCGGGCGGCCAGCGCGGGCGCATCCTGCTCGTCGGCCTTGTTTACGACGGCAATCACCGGCGTTTTGCTCGCCCGGAATTGCTCCAGCCATGCCAGCTCCTGCGTGAAATCATCCCCGGAAAAGAGCAGGAGAGCCACATCTGTTTTTTTCGCTGCTTCCTGCGTGCGCTCCACGCGCAGCCCGCCGAGCATTCCTTCATCGTCAAAGCCCGCCGTGTCAATGAACACGCACGGCCCGATCCCGTGTACCTCCATCGCCTTGTAAACGGGATCCGTCGTGGTGCCCGCCACGTCGGAGACAAGCGCCGCCTGCTGGCCGGTGAGCGCGTTCGTCAGCGACGATTTTCCGCTGTTTCGTTTTCCGAAAATGCCGATATGCAGCCGGTTGGCTCTCGGCGTTTCTGTCAGGGACATGTCAATTCCTCCTTACGCGGGGGGGAGTTCCGCTTTCTGCGGAAAGCGGCCAAAAGGGCGCTGCCCTTTTGGAATTCCCGCAAACTTTTGAAAAAGTTTGATCAAAACTTTCAAGCGGCCGTGCCGACCGCAGATCTTAACCGTGGGCCGGGAGCGGGTTCCGACTGTCCCGCGCCGCGCAGGGTACTCATTCGCTTTCCGCTTCCGCGCGGGCCATGCTGACCGCAGGTCTGGGAGCTGATCCGAACCGTCCCGCGCCGCGCAGGGTACTCATTCGCTTTCCGCTTCCGCGCGGGCCTTGCTGACCACAAATTTGGGCTGTAAGCCAGTAGGGCGAGCCGGGGCGATCGTATTCTTCCAGGAAAGGGTGCACACCGCCGTCGCCCCGGTAGCCGACGAGCGTTCCCAGGTTGACGTTATGGAAGCTGTGGAAAATATTCTGCCCGGCGCTCGGGTTGGTCTGCTCCAGCGTGCGGATCAGCTCCTTCATCTCCTGACGCTTGGAATCAAGCGTGCCGTTTGCCGTGCCCTCCGTCAGACGGCAGGCACAGCGCAGAAATTCGAGATCGTTGTACCGTGCCCAGGCGATAATATCGGCTTCGCGCACGAGGTACAGCGGACGGATCAGCTCCATGCCCGGAAAATTCGTGCTGTGAATCTTCGGCATCATCGTTTTCATCTCCGCGCCGTACAGCATGCTCATAAGCACCGTCTCGATCACGTCGTCAAAATGATGGCCGAGGGCAATTTTGTTGCAGCCGAGCGCGCGGGCGTGCTTGTACAGACACCCACGGCGCATCCGGGCGCAGAGATAGCACGGCGATTTCTCCGCCGAAGCCGCCGCCTCAAACAGCCGGTTTTCGACGATTGTGACCGGCAGACCGAGCAGGTCGGCGTTTTCCTCAATCCGTGCGCGATTTTCCGGGCTGTAACCGGGATCCATCACGAGGTTCACCAGCTCAAAGCGTGTGGGGCTGAACCGCTGCAGCAGCTGCATACACTTGGCCAACAGCATCGAATCCTTGCCGCCGGAGATGCACACGGCCACGCGGTCGCCGTCGCGCAGCATGCCGTAATCGCGCAGGCCCCCGACAAATTTGTTCCAGATAGGCTTTCTATATTTTTTCTGGATGCTCAGCTCCGCGCGCCGCCGCCGATCTTCCTGTCTTTCCTGCATATGGATGTTCCGATCCCCTTTCCGTCACTGCCGTTTTGCGCCGCACCTTCGGCAAACGCTTTGCGCGGCATGGCTTCGAAACGTCGCAAGGTTCCGAACCCATGCCGCGCGTCTTTGCTCCGGCTGCTTTCCTGTTTATTATAGCGCAAAACCGTGCCGGGAGTCTACCGAAATTTTTGGAATCCGCCCCGGCTTGACTTTTTTCGCGCGGGGGATTACCATACCTTCAGAGAACAGCGGCAGATGGAAAATTCCGGGAACGCCGCGCCCGGGAAAATCAGGATGGAGGAAGATCAAGCAATATGGAAAGCCGTTTTGATGAAATTATCGACAGGCATCACACCATGTGTGAAAAATACGATGGAATCGCCCGCTCAGGCCGCCCGGAGGACACCATTCCGCTCTGGGTGGCGGACATGGATTTCCGCGCGCCGGACAGCGTGCGCGAGGCCCTGCACCGTCTGGCCGACCACGGAATTTTCGGCTACAGCTTCACGGGGGACGAATATTTTGAGGCTGTCCGGAACTGGTTTGCGACGCGCTTTGGCTGGGAACCGAAACAGGAATGGCTCGTCTGCACGCCGGGCGTGGTATATGGATTTTCCGCCGCCATTCAGGCTCTGACGCAGGAGGGCGACGCGGTGCTGATTCAGCAGCCGGTTTACCCGCCGTTCGCGGGTTCCTTAGAGAACACGGGCCGCCGCCTGGTCAACAGCCCTCTGCACGAGGAAAACGGCCGGTATTGTATGGAATCCCCCGACGAGATAGAACGCCGGATCGTGGAAAACAACGTGAAAATCTTCCTGCTGTGCAGCCCTCACAATCCCGTCGGACGCGTGTGGACGCGGGAGGAGCTGGAAACGGTGAACGACATCTGTCTGCGTCACGGCGTTGTGGTGATCTCCGATGAGATCCACGCTGACTTCACCTTCCCGGGACACAAGCACACGGTATTTGCATCGCTTTCCAAGGAAGCGGAGCAGAACTGCATTGTCTGCACCGCGCCGAGCAAAACCTTTAATCTGGCCGGGCTGCAAACATCGAACCTGTTTATCCCGAACCCGGAGCTGCGCGAAAAAATGCGGAAGTTCATGGGACGGCTCCACTACGATCAGCCGAACCTTGCCGGACTGACCGCGTGCATGGCGGCCTATCGCGGCGGCGCGTCATGGCTTGACGAACTGATCCCCTATCTGGCGGAAAACGTCTCGCTGGTTCGCTCCTTCCTGCGCGACCATCTGCCGCAGCTGCGCCTGGTGGAGCCGGAGGGAACCTATCTTCTCTGGATTGACTGCCGGGGACTGGGACTCTCTCAGGAAGAGCTTGGGAAATTCTTCTCGGAGCGCGCCCGCCTGTGGGTGAACGAGGGCGAAATGTTCGGCCCCGGCGGCGAGGGCTTTGTCCGTGTGAACATCGGCTGCCCCCGTTCCGTCCTCCAAACCGCCCTCAGCAGACTGAGTCTGCACGCATGACGCGCAAGCGGCAGGCAAGCCTGCCGCCCGGCACGGAAAAAGAAATCGGCCCTCTTGCGATCTCACGTCGCAAGAGGGCCTTGTCATGTGTCCCGCGTTGTTTTCACGGAGCAGTGCGGCAGGTGCGCTGCAATTTTCAGCTGAGAGCAATCCTCTCGCTTATCCCGGTTCGGCCTGTCAGCCGACAATAATTTTCCCTTCGGGACGAACAGCCATCGCCTTGTTGCGCCCTTTCTTGCCCGCAATGGCAAGACCGAGCGAGACAGGGCCGACGCGGCCGATAAACATGGTCAGGCAAAGGAAAATCTTCGACACCGGGCTGAGGATCTGGGTAATACCCGTGGTCAACCCCACCGTACCGAATGCGGAAACCGCTTCAAAAAGCGCATCGATCGCGCCAATTCGCTCATTGTTTGTGAGAAGGATGACTCCCGCGCTCAGCACAACAATCAGCACGGCAACCGTAACAATCGCCAGCGAACGATAGACCACACCTTTATCAATGCGGCGTTTGAGAATGATCGTATCCTCATGGCCGCGAATCACGCTGATCACCGTTGCGGCCAGGACAACGAAGGTGGTCGTCTTGATACCGCCGCCCGTCGAGGCCGGAGACGCGCCGATATACATAAAGATGATCGTCAGGATTTTCGTGACGTCATGCTCCGCGCCGATGTTGACGGACGCAAAGCCCGCTGTGCGCATGCTCGCGGACTGGAAAAACGACGCATTGAGCTTTTCGAAGAAATTCAAGCCGTCCAGCGTATTGGAATACTCCATAATCAGGAACAGCACTGTGCCGAGAACCAGCAAAATAGCGGTCATCAGCAGAACAATGGTGCTGTGCAGGGAGAGATGGCCCGGTTTTTTCTTCTGTACACACGGCTTAATCTTGGCGTTGAACACATCCGTGATGACGATAAAGCCAAGTCCGCCGGTGATGATCAGAGCGGCAATCACACAGCTCACCAGCGGATCGCCGGTGTAGCCGATGAGACTTCCATCCCTCCATCGGAAGCCGAGGATATCGAAGCCCGCATTGCAATAGGCGGAGATCGCTTCAAAGACGGCGATCCAGACGCCATACGGGCCAAACTGAGGAACAAAGCGGATGCTCAGCAAAAGCGCGCCGGCAAACTCACACGACAGCGTAAAAGCGAGGATCGTCCGCACCAGGTGATAAATATTCACCGTGTTCCCCGAGGTGTTCTCCATAGCCAGCTGCATGTCGCGCAGGCCGAGCCTGCGGCGCACCAGAATGGTAAAGCCGGTGGTGATCGTGATCACTCCAAGCCCGCCGACCTGGATCAGCAGGAGAATCACCGCCTGGCCGAACTCGTTCCAGTGCGTCCAGGTGTCAAATACGACAAGACCTGTGACGCAGGTGGCGGAAACGGCCGTGAAGAACGCGTCCACAATCGCGGTGGGACGCCCGTTCCGGGCGGAAACAGGAAGCATGAGAAGGATCGTCCCCAGAAGGATGATGAGCACAAAGCTGCTCACAATCAACCGCACGGGGGCGATGGCTTTGACTTTTTTCAACAGACTGCCGAAGCCTATCATAGCATGTAACACCAGTTCTTTCTTCAGAATCTCCGCGCCCGGGCGTCCCGCGTGTCAGCGGGCGGCGTGCAGGGAGAAAAGACGTTTTTCTGCCTCAAGCTTGTCCAAAAGGATAGCGAGCGGCAGGCCGAGAATATAGCAGGCGGCGAGCTCACCCAGCCCAACAGAAAGGGCGTTGGCGAGGAAAGCGGGCCACAAAAAGCCATCGGGGGAAATTATCGTAATCTCAAGGCCCACAATCAGGGCATTGAAGAGGACGGGCGGCAGAGGGGCAAGCACCGGGATTCCCTTGACGCGGACATGGCGCACGGCGCGCGTCGCAATGGCCGCGAGAACCGTGGCAAGCGTGCCGAAAATCATATCCATCACGCCCATGCTGCTCCAAAGGTTGCTCAGAAAGCAGCCCACAGCAAGGCCGGGGATCGCGGCGGGCGTAAAGACCGGCAGGATCGTCATCGCTTCGGAAAAGCGGAACTGCACGGGACCGAAGGCCCAGTTCAGCATGACGGCCACAAGGGTCAGGGCGGTGTACAGGGCGGCAATCATGGCTCCCTGCACGAGGAATCGGACATTGGTTGACATGGATTTCATTTTTCATTCCTCCGTAGTTTTCTTTAAGGTCAGGAGTTTGCGACTGACCGCTCCCCTTTTGGGGGAACCTTATTACGATACTATAAAGAGGAAGGAAAAGCAAGGGAAATCCCGCACAAATCGATCCAAAAACCACGAAAAAAGCGAAAAACACAGCCGCGCAGCAAAACACGGCGGTTTCCCGCTGTTTTTTAGTCCCTTTTCCCTTTTCGTCCGCGGGAATCGTCCTTGCGATTCTCCTCCTCTTCGGGCTGGGGAGCGGGTACCTTTTTCTCAATCAAAATTTTCGTGATGCGGCGATCGGACACGGCGCCGACGGTCAGCGTCAGCGGCGGGATGGTCACGCTGGGATGCTCGCCGGGCGACGGCACGCGTCCAAGACGCTCCATCATCAATCCCGCAATGGTATCGTATTCCGTCTCCGGCAGCTCCACCCCGACCAGATCCTCGATCTCGTCGATGGGCGTTATGCCGTCCACGGTGAACTTATTCTCCGCAAGCTTGCGGATCTCCTCCTCCTCATGGTCATACTCGTCCTGAATATTGCCCACGATGGATTCGAGCAGATCCTCCATGGTGATCAGACCCTCGGTACCGCCATACTCGTCCACGATGATGGCGATCTGCACCTTGCGCTCGGTCATCTCTTTAAAGAGATCGCTGCACTTTTTGCCCTCGGGAATGAAATAAGCGGGGCGCATGAGCTGCGCGATCGGCACATCCGGCGAAGCCTCCGGGACGACAAAGCGGAGCAAATCCTTGACATACAGAATACCGACGACCGTATCAAGATCTTCATGGTACACCGGGATGCGCGAGCAGCCCTCCTTCATGGAAAGGCGCACCACATCCTGCACGGAGCTGGTATCCTCCACGGCGTGAATGTCCGTGCGGTGCGTCATAACCTCCACGACGGTGGTATCGCTGAAATCGAAAATGTTGGAGATCATGTCCTTGGCGTTCTCGCCGATGACGCCCTTTTCCTCTCCGGCGTCCACCATCATGAGGATTTCCTCCTCCGTGACGGTCTGTTCACCGTCGTTCGGATTCAGGCCCAGCAGGCGCATGACGAAGTTGGTCGAAACGCTCAGCAGGGCGATGAACGGACGGAACACCACGACGATCGCCTGAAGGATGCCGACAAAGCGGAAGGCCAGCGCCTCCGCCTTCTGCATGGCAATCTTCTTCGGGACCAGCTCGCCGAGCACCAGCGAGAAATAGGAAAGCAGCAAAGTGACCAAAAAGGTGGAAACTCCGTCCACCACGCTGTGAGGCAGATTCGGCGCGGCCGAAAGGATGGCCGCCGTCAGCTGCGGGGCAAAACTCTGCGCCGCGGAGGCCGAGGACAGGAAGCTGGCCAGCGTCACACCAATCTGAATGGTGGACAGAAAGCGGCTGGAGTTTTCGGTCAGGCGCAGGATGCGGGCGGCGTTCTTGTCGCCGTCCTCCGCCATTTTCTTGATCTTGTTGTCGTTGAGCGTGATCACGGCGATCTCCGCCGCAGCGAAAAAGCCGTTGATCAGGATCAGCACCAGCAGAAGCACGAGCGACAGCACACCCCCTCCCGCGGTATCGGAAGCGGCGGGAGCGGCAGCCGCGTCAGGCGCGGCGCTGAGCAGGCGGAATAACGGCGGCAGCATGGACCCCTCAGGTTCGGGAGGCATATGGTTTCCCCTTTCACAGTAAAATTTTCCGGCGGAACGCGGTCAAAAGCCGCCCCCGCCTTTTTCAGAACGTATTGCTTTTTATTTTACCGTATTTTGCACGCCCATGCAAGCCGCGCCAGCGCGCGTGCGCCCCTGTGAGCGTCCGAAACGGCGCGCGGCGGGCGCGGCAGACACCCAAAACCCGGAAAAATCCCCCGTGGCGGGGAAAAACGGGACAATTCCGCCTGTTTCCGCCGCCGTACCCCCGTGTGGAGAAGGCTTGCCCGCCGCGCGCAGAATTCTGGCGAAAATCGCCCGTACAGCCCTTTACAGGGCGTGGAAAAAATGATAGAATTTATTCAGTGCAGTCTGGATGCGGGTCCGGTCTGCCAGGCGTATCCTAATAATCCTTAAAAGGAGGAAAAACATCATAATGGATGCAAGAAAGATGAAAACCATGGATGGCAACAGCGCGGCCGCGCATGTTTCCTATGCGTTTACCGACGTTGCTGCCATCTATCCTATCACGCCTTCCTCTCCGATGGCGGATGAGACGGACAAGTACGCCGCCGCGAACAGAAAGAACCTGTTCGGCCGCGAGGTCAAGGTGACGGAGATGCAGTCCGAGGCCGGCGCTGCCGGCGCCGTGCACGGCTCTCTGGCCGCCGGTGCTCTGACCACCACCTACACCGCTTCTCAGGGCCTGCTGCTCATGATCCCGAACATGTACAAAATGGCCGGTGAGTTCCTGCCGAGCGTTATCCACGTTTCGGCCCGTTCCCTCGCCTCCCATGCTCTGTGCATCTTCGGCGACCACTCCGACGTGTACGCCTGCCGCCAGACCGGCTATGCGATGCTGTGCTCCAACAGCCCGCAAGAGGTCATGGATCTGGGCGCCGTCGCGCACCTGTCCGCTATCCGCGGCAAGGTTCCGTTCCTGCACTTCTTCGACGGCTTCCGCACCTCCCATGAGATCCAGAAGATCCACATTTGGGATTACAACGATCTGGGCGAGATGCTCGATTGGGACGCCGTGGAGGAATTCCGCCGCAGCGCCATGAATCCTGAGCATCCCTGCACCCGCGGCACCGCTCAGAATGACGACATCTTCTTCCAGGCCAGCGAGGCCGGCAACAAGTACTATGATGCTCTGCCGGAGATCGTGGTCGATTACATGAACCAGGTCAACGCCAAGATCGGCTCCGACTACAAGCCCTTCAACTACTATGGCGCTCCGGACGCGGAGTATGTCATCGTCGCGATGGGTTCTGTCTGCGAGTGCGCCGAGGAAGTCGTTGACTACCTCAACGCCGCAGGCGAGAAGGTCGGCCTCGTGAAGGTTCACCTCTATCGTCCGTTTGTGCCGAAGTATCTGGTTGACGTTCTGCCGAAGACCGTCAAGAAGATCTCCGTGCTCGACCGCACCCGTGAGCCCGGCTCCATCGGCGAGCCGCTGTATCTCGACGTGCTGGCCGCCCTCAACGGCACCGAGTTCGGCTGCGTGCCGATGTTCACCGGCCGCTATGGCCTCGGTTCCAAGGACACCACTCCGGCCGACATCATCGCCGTGTACCGCAACATGGAGAGCGAGACGCCGAAGAAGCGCTTCACCGTTGGCATCGTCGACGATGTGACGCATCTGTCCCTGGACATCAAGGAGAACCCCGATACCGCTCCCGCCGGCACCACCTCCTGCAAGTTCTGGGGCCTGGGCGCTGACGGCACCGTTGGTGCGAACAAGAACTCCATCAAGATCATCGGTGACCACACCGACATGTACGCGCAGGCTTATTTCGCCTATGACTCCAAGAAGTCCGGCGGCCTGACGGTTTCCCACCTGCGTTTCGGCCACAAGCCGATCAAGTCCACCTACTACATCAGCAAGGCTGACTTTGTTGCCTGCCACAAGCCCTCCTATGTCCATGAGTACGACATGGTGCAGGATGTGAAGCCCGGCGGCAGCTTCCTGCTGAACTGCCAGTGGACCGACGAGGAGCTGGATCAGCACCTGCCGGCCAAGATGAAGAAGTATATCGCGGAGAACAACATCAACTTCTACACCATCGACGGTGTGAAGCTGGGCAAGGAGATCGGCCTGGGCAACCGCATCAACACGATTCTCCAGTCCGCGTTCTTCAGCATCGCCAACATCATTCCGGCGGAGCAGGCCATTCAGTACATGAAGGACGCTGCCACGAAGTCCTACAGCAAGAAGGGCCAGAAGATCGTCGACATGAACCATGCGGCTATCGACCGCGGCGCGAAGGAGTACCGCAAGGTCAACGTGCCGGAGTCCTGGAAGAACGCCGTCGACGCGAATGTCGAGGAGAAGGAGATTAAGGGCAACCCCGCGACCGTTAAGTACGTCAAGGAAGTCCTGATCCCGGCCAACAAGTACAAGGGCAACGAGCTGCCGGTTTCCACCTTTGTCGACATGGCAAACGGCGCTGTGCCTCCGGGAAGCGCTGCTTACGAGAAGCGCGGCATCGCCATCGATATTCCGGAGTGGAATCCCGACAACTGCATCCAGTGTAACTTCTGCTCCTATGTCTGCCCGCACGCCGTCATTCGTCCGGTTGTCATGACCGAGGAAGAGGCCGCCAAGGCTCCCGCCGGCATGAAGATGAAGGACATGACCGGTATGCCCGGCATGAAGTTCGCCATGACCATCTCCGCCTATGACTGCTCCGGCTGCGGATCCTGCTCGCAGGTTTGCCCGGGCATGAAGGGCAACAAGGCTCTGACCATGAAGCCCATGGAGACTCAGCTCGAGAGCCAGGAGAAGTTCGATTACGGCCGCACCCTGTCCGTCAAGCCCGAGGTCCTCGAGAAGTTCAAGGAGACGAGCGTGAAGGGCAGCCAGTTCAAGCAGCCGCTGCTTGAGTTCTCCGGCGCGTGCGCGGGCTGCGGCGAGACTCCGTATGCAAAGCTCGTCACCCAGCTCTTCGGCGATCGTATGTACATTGCGAACGCCACCGGCTGCTCCTCCATCTGGGGCGGTTCCGCACCGGCCACTCCGTACACCACGAACGAGAAGGGCCATGGCCCGGCCTGGAACAACTCCCTGTTCGAGGACAACGCCGAGTTCGGCCTGGGCATGACGCTCGCTCAGAACGCCATCCGCGGCAGACTGCGTGAGTATATTGAGAACATCATGGCTTCCGACAACGCCTCCGCTGAGATGAAGGCGGCCTGCCAGAAGTACATTGACACCTTCACGGACAGCAAGGCCAACCGCGAAGCGACCGACGCCCTCATTCCCGAGCTGGAGAAGGCTGCCGCCGCGGGCTGCGAGCTCTCCGCGAAGACTCTGAAGGATAAGGACTACCTCGCCAAGAAGTCCATGTGGATCTTCGGCGGCGACGGCTGGGCCTATGACATCGGCTTCGGCGGCCTCGACCATGTGCTGGCCTCCGGCGAGAATGTCAACGTCCTGGTGTTCGACACCGAGGTGTACTCCAACACCGGCGGACAGGCTTCCAAGTCCACCCCGATCGGCTCCGTTGCCCAGTTTGCCGCCACCGGCAAGGGCATCAAGAAGAAGGATCTGCCGGCGATTGCCATGAGCTATGGTTATGTCTATGTTGCGCACATCGCAATGGGCGCCGACTACAACCAGACGATCAAGGCTATCACCGAGGCGGAAAGCTACAACGGCCCGTCCCTCATCATCGCCTACGCACCGTGCATCAACCACGGCATCAAGGGCGGCATGGGTATCTCCCAGATGGAGGAGAAGAAGGCTGTTGAGGCTGGCTACTGGCAGAACTTCCGCTTTGACCCGAGACTCGCTGACGAAGGCAAGAATCCGTTCCACCTCGACAGCAAGGCTCCGACCGCCAGCTACCGTGACTTCATCATGGGTGAGGTCCGTTACAACTCCCTGACCCGCGCCTTCCCCGAGCGTGCTGAGAAGCTGTTCGCGGAAGCCGAAAAGGTTGCCAAGGAGAATTACGAGCGCCTGGCCAAGATGTCCGAGTAATTCGGTCATCGCAAAACCCGCATCGCACACCCGAAGGAGAGGTTTTCCGGAAAGCCTCTCCCCGGGCGTCGGAAAGGGGCGTACCACAGAAGCTTCGGCTCTGGGGTACGCCCCTTTTTTGCGCTTTCCCCTCTCTCCTTCGCTTACCATTCTCAGAAATTGGCCGATAAAACAAAAGAAAGGATTCAGAAATTTATATGAGGGAGCAGAAAAAAGAGGGATTATTTTATGATGGATCTCATGAACGCAGTGCGCTTTTCGGGAAACATCGCATCCTCCGCGCTGCAATCGTCTCGCGCCGCACAGGGAACCGCGTTTCAGGATCTCATGGCGAGGGAATCGCAGGAGAAGGAAGCGCAGGCGCAAACCGAAACCCAGCCGGCGGATCGTGAGCTGACCACCATCGGTTGGTCGGAAGCCATGGCGGGCAAAACAGGCGACATTATTGTTCCCAAGGACGAGGAAGATCGGGCGCTGATGAACGCCTGGTTCGCCGATTATCTGGAACGGAACCCCGGTCCTTCCCCTGAGGATTACGAGCCTTTGCCGAATCTGTCGGATGTTCTCAGCGGTGAAGAATGGAAAGAACTGGCTGACAAATACAACCCCAGCTGCATGACGCAGAAGGAGTATGACAGCTTCTTGGAAGATCTGGTGGAGATGGGCGCGCTGCACACCTCCGATCTCGAGGATCTGGGTCACTCGGAATATGCGCCGAAATGGGTCAAGATTACAGCCGCGATGCTGCGCCCCAAGATAGCAAACGGCGCGGAGCTCCCTCCGGGAGGATCCGTCCCCACCTTCACGAACGGCGCGCGTTATGTCAATGTTCTTTATTGGGCACAGGAGGAAAAGAGCTGGTTGTATTACGATGAAGAACAGAGCGACTGGGTACGCGACCACAAGGCGCAGGCTTTCCAGCAGGTCTATGATGTTTTGCAGCAGATGCGCTTTATGGGGTAAATCGGAAAGCCAAAAAAAGCGCAAACGTGAAGTTTTCGCTCAAGCCTTTTTCTCAAAAGGCTTGTAGGGGTGAAGGGGACAACGTCCCCTTCAAGAAGTGCGCGAAGCCAAAAAAGCCAGGAAAAAGAGCGAAGCGATTTTTTCCGGACGTCTTTTTCCAAGTAATTTCCCAAACAAGCATCATAATTGAGTAACGTTTTGTTAAACCGACGCATCCCGTCTCTTTTGCGGGATGCGTCGGTTTTTAAGATCATCATTCCTCTTAATTTATTTTAATATTTATCTAATTAGAATTGACTTTTTAATATTACACATATATAATCATATTAAGGGAGAAAAGGCCTTCCCCTCCTACGAAAAAAGCCGAGCACGAATAAACGCATCCCGGCAGCGAAATTGTCACAACAGAAACGGAGGCAAGAATCAGATGGAAGAAAAGCTGGAGCGCATGAACGCATGGTTCGACGCGCAGATCGCCGCCTGCGCCAAGCAGCGGGAAACCCTTCTGGCGGACGATCGCGCGGACGAGGCGGATTTTGAGAAAATCAAAGCAAACATTTACGACATTTTCCGTACGGTTCTAAAGACCGCCGCGAAGGAAAGCAAAGGAGACAACGGCGCGGCCAAACGCTTTTTCCTGCTGCGGATGGAGCAGATTCCCTCCGCCTGGTCCGCGTCCTACGAGAAAGCCAAGCAGCACGGAGACGCGGAAAAAATGCGGATTGAGAGCCTGAAACGGAACACCGCGCAGAAAATCCGCACGAAATTCACCGAGATCTGGGAGGAAACCGCATGAACGAGAGCGAAGCCATCCGTTTATTCAAATGCCTGTCCGACAAATCGCGGCTGCAAATCCTCAAATCGCTCGCCATCGAGGACATGTATGTGGAGCGGCTCGCGGAGCGGCTGAACGTATCCGCCCCCACCGTCTCTTTTCACTTAAAAAAGCTGACCGAGGCGGGCGCGGTCAGCTCCTACAAAAGCCAATATTACACCATGTATTCGTTGAACCGCGCCCTGTTTGACATCACGCTTCTTTCGGTGTTACAGGAAAAGTCCGAGGAAGCCGATCTCCAACAGCAGCGCGACGCAAAGTACCGGCAAAAGGTGATCGACGCCTTTTTTGAATACGGAAAACTGAAATCCATTCCCGCCCAGCAGAAAAAGCGGCGCATTGTGTTGGAGGTCATCGCGGAACAGTTCGAGCGTGGAAAAATCTATCCCGAACGCGAGGTAAATCTGATCATCGCGGATTTTCATGAGGATTTCTGCACCATCCGCCGCGACATGATCGGGGAACATCTGATGGAGCGGGACGCCAGAGGGTATTGGCGGATCTAAGAAAAACCATGCTGCCGCAGGTTGCATCAAAGTCGCTGCTATGCTACAATAAAAAGCAGTTTGCAACACAAATCGAAATATCACTGCCACCGGGTAGTCGGATGCTTTGCATCCTTGTTTACGGCGTTAGGTCTGAGCAGCCGTAAATGAGGATGCATTTTTTGAGAAAGGAAGACTTTGATGATCGAAAAGCAGCTGCGCAGGTATCTCCTGCCCAATATTCTGGCAATGGCAGGAACCTCCTGCTATGTGCTCGCCGATACCTTTTTCATCTCCGCCGCGCAGGGAAGCGACGGAATCACAGCGCTAAATCTCGTTCTGCCTGTCTATGGACTGATGTTTGCGATCGGCTCCATGATCGGAATCGGCTCTGCCACACGGTATTCGCTGAGCAAATCTCTGGGCACCGGGGATCATGACAAGTATTTCTCGAATGCGATCCTGTGGGCGTTTCTGTTCAGCCTGATCTTTGTTTTCATTGGCATCTTCTGCCCGGACGCGCTGCTCCGCATGCTGGGCGCGGACGATGCGATTTTAGCGGTGGGTCTTCCCTACACGCGGATCTTTCTCTGCTTTGCCCCCTTCTTTCTCACAAGCTACACCTTCACGGCGTTTGTCCGCAACGACGGTTCCCCCAAAATCGCCATGACGGCCACGCTGTTGAGCGGTATTTTCAATATCGTGTTCGATTACCTGCTGATGTTCCCGCTGGGCATGGGTATGGTGGGCGCGGCGCTTGCCACCGGCGTTTCCCCCATTGTCAGCATCACGATCTCCATGGCGCACTATCTTTCCAAACGAAACACCGTCCGCTTTGTGTGGGCGGTTCCGTCCGTCAGGAAGCTGTTTCTTGCCTGCCAGCTGGGTGTGGCGGCGTTTGTGGGAGAAATCTCCAGCGGCGTTACCACGATGGTATTCAATTTCCTCTTGCTCGGCTTGGGAGGTAATCTGGCCGTGGCCGCCTATGGCGTGGTGGCCAACACAGCGTTGGTCGGCACAGGCCTGCTTAACGGCGTATCGCAAGGCTTGCAGCCGCTGGCCAGCGAAAACTATGGAAAAGGGGATCAGGACGCACAGCGGAGAATTTACCGGCACTCGCTGCAAATTGCCCTCCTGATCGCCGTGCTGCTGGTCGCCTTTGTGGTGTTGTTTGCCGACGCAGTCGTCAGCGCCTTTAATTCAGAACAATCGGCGGAGCTTGCCGCTTATGCCGTCCCCGGTATCCGGGTGTACTTCTGCGGTTTTCTCTTCGCCGCCGTCAACATTGTGAAATCAGGCTTTCTCAGCGCGGTCGGAAAAGGGAAAGAGTCCTCCATCATCGCGATTTCAAGAGGTGTGGTCGCGATTGTGGTCTTTGCCTTCCTGCTGTCCAGACTGTTCGGTATGCCGGGCGTGTGGCTCGCCTTCCCCGTTTCGGAGTTGTTCACTCTGCTGCTCGGCTTTGTTCTGCAAAAGAAACAACCGCATATTTCGTGATGTTCTCCGTGAGCATGGAGCAAAACTTACGCCGATCCTCTGCCGCCAAATCCTTTTTCTGCAAAACGATGACCTGCTCCTTATACACGAAAAGAAACAAATCCTCTGTTTCGACGGCACATTCAAAATCGCTGTACGGCACGTTTTCCACGCCGCCGTTTTTTGCGGGAAGCGCCATACCCTCTTTGAAAAAACTCGACAAACCGCCCCGGTTTTTTGAACTGCTCCAAGTTATGCGGACAGTACAAAAAAGCGCCCTGGTAGGAAAAATAAGTTTTAGGTGGAGAGGCGTCGCGCCAGCGGCGCCTCTCCGGTTTTTAGCTGGATGCGCTCGTGGTTGTAAAAATCAATGTAGCGGTCAATCATCTCATTGGCCTCACAGAATGAGGCCGGTTTGTGGCGGTAGATACACTCTGTTTTGAGGATAGAGAAGAAATTTTCCGCCATGGCATTGTCATAAGGATTTCCTTTCCTTGACATGGAAGGTGTAATGCCGTATTGTTTAGTTAGCTGGAAATATGCTTGAGAGGTGTATTGAAAGCCTTGGTCGCTGTGGAGGTGCAACTCTGCAGCGACCCTCTTTTTCTCCTGCTTCATGGCCAGGCGGACGGTGTCCAGAACCAGACTTACCGTTTGCTGGGTTCCAGTCTTATAGGCCACGATGCTGTTGTCATAGAGGTCCCGGATCATGGACAGGTACAATACGCCCTGCTTGGTGTGGATGTAAGAGATGTCCGTTACCCATTTCCTGTTGGGCCTGTCCGCATGAAACTCCCTGTTCAGCAGATTCCTGTACTTATAGACCTACTGACCCATCTGCAGCCATTTCCTGCGGCGGCGGATTTCAGAAAGCAGATCATACTTTTTCATAATCCGCAGCACGGTTTTGGGATTACGGAAAATGTTTTGAGTTTTCAGCCACAACCACATTCGCCGGTAGCCGTAGGTATGGAAGCTGCGTTCCCGCTGCTGTGCGATGAGTTCTGCAAGAGCCGCGTCCTTCTCAGGCCTGCCAAGGCGCTGGACGAAAGCATAGTAGCCGCTTCTGGATACTGCAAAGAATGCACACATGACGGACACCGGATACTCTCCGCTGTGGCGATATATGATGTGGTATTTTATCCTCGGCCTCACTTCCTTCCTGTGAATTGCAGAAAATCCCGCAGCAGCTGGTTTTCCATCTGTAGACGCTGGATCTCGTATGCCTGCTTTGACACAACATCTCCGGGTATGGCAGGTTTCCTTGGCCTGCCCTTAGGCCGCGGTATGATTCCGGCCGCCAGTTTTCGCTGTCTTGCACGTTCCCGCTCAAGCAGCTTTTTCACCACTTGCTTGTCCTGAAAGCCGTAGTGCTCTGCTACTTCCTGCCGAGTTTTCCCCTCTGCCAACATGGTCTTGATTTCAGGCAGCAGCGCCTGCACATGTGTATAATTCCGTTTCCCCATAACAATACCCCCTGATGTAGTCTATTTCCTACATCAGGGGGTCCTTTGTCACTGTCCGTTTTTACTGGACCTGTTCATGATTTCCACGCCCATTATTTTGTCATCTGCCAAAGAATAGTCCCAATTCCAATACGGCAAGGG
>DVGZ01000089.1 GCA_018712435.1 Candidatus Caccousia avicola | reverse complement strand
GGCGACGTTTTCCAACATCGAGAGTCAGAACATCTCCTTTGCCGTCCACACGATCCGCCCATGGCTGGTGCGCATCGAGCAGGCGGTCAACCGCGCCCTGATCCCGGAAAACGAGAAGGGGCGCTTCTATGCGCAGTTCAATATCGACGGCCTGATGCGGGGCGACTACAAGAGCCGCATGGAGGGCTACGCCATCGCGCGGCAGAACGGCTGGATGAGCGCCAACGACATCCGCGCGCTGGAGAACCTGAACCCCATCTCCGAGGAGGAAGGCGGGGACGCGTATCTGGTCAACGGCAACATGATCCCCATCAGCCTTGCCGGGCTTGGCGTGCTTATGGGACTGGCGCAGCAAAGCGATGCGGAGGCGGCAGAGGAAGAACCTGCGCCGGCGGAAAAGGAGGATGGTGAAAACGGCGAAACAAATGACACTGGGCAGTCTCTTTGACGGCATCGGCGGTTTCCCGCTGGCCGGCGTCTATGCGGGTATGAAGCCCGTGTGGGCGTCGGAGATCGAGCCGTTCCCCATACGGGTAACGGAGAAGAGGCTGCCCGGCATGAAGCATTACGGCGATATCCATCGCCTGTCCGGCGCGGGGCTGGAGCCCGTGGACGTGGTCACGTTTGGCTCGCCGTGCCAGGATCTCTCCATTGCCGGGAAACGCGGCGGCCTTGAAGGCGCGCGCTCCGGCCTGTTTTATCAGGCCGTGAGGATCATACAGGAAATGAGGGATGCGACCAATGGACAATACCCGAAATGGGCTGTGTGGGAGAATGTGCCGGGCGCCCTGTCCTCTCACAATGGGGAGGATTTCCGGCAGGTCCTTGAAAGCCTCCTCCGCGTCAAAGACCCCGAAGCAAATGTTCCTCTGCCGGAGAACCATAAATGGCTGCCGGCAGGAGAGATCATGGGCGACGGTTATTCTCTCGCCTGGCGAGTGCTCGACGCGGCGCAGGGTTGGGGCGTCGCACAAAGACGAAAACGTGTATTTGCTGTCCTCGATCTTGCAGGACAACGCGCCGGACAGGTACTCTTTGAGTCCGAAGGCGTGTCGGGGTATACTCCGCCGCGCGGCGAAGCGAGGCAAGGAGCTGCCGCAGGTGCTGCGGGAGGCGTTGGAGCGGCAGGCTGCGCAGGGCGAAGCACCGGCGGCTTCTGTACAGGCCAGAGCAGCGCAAGCCGAAGCGACGGGTACGGCGAAGAACGCGCGCCCACGCTGCGGGGAGGAAAACCTCCGGGCGTCGCCATAGGCTTCAACCCTACGGACGGTCGAATCCGTATCAACAGGGATGGTATTTGTCAGACGCTCTGCTCACGAATGGGAACAGGCGGCAATCAAACGCCGTTGACGCTCAAGATCCGCTCCGGGTGCGAGGGCGGCGGCAAGGGCGCGCTTATCCAGCGAGAACTGTCCGCCACGCTCGGATGCAACAACGACCAGACATTGTTCGCGCCCGTCGCGTATGGCATCTGTTCCGACCAGAGCCACGCCATGCTGTCGGACAATCCGCGTGCCGGTATCTATGAAGCGGAAACCAGCCGGACGCTCGACCAGGGCGGCGGAAACCCCTGCTGCAATCAGGGCGGAATCGCGGTGTGCGAACCTGCCTATACATTCCGTCCCATGATGAACACACAGGTCGATCAGGAGAAGGCCGCGTCGCTCATGGCGCGGGACCACAAGGATCCTGTCGCGGTAAGTATGCCCGCCTACGCGCTCGACCGGGCCTGTTTCAATTCTGGCGAGAACGCGCAATACCGCATGAACGTCAGCGAAGAGATGGCCCCGACGCTGGTCGCGGAAGGGCCGTCCGCCGTCGCGGAAGTAGACAGTATGTACATCGTGCGCCGCCTCACGCCGCTCGAATGCTGCCGCCTGCAGGGATTCCCGGACGGCTGGACGGAAAATCTGGGCACAGACGAACCGACGGAGCAGGAAATTGCCAGGTGGTTTGAGGTGTTCGAGGATTGGTACAGGGCCAACGGCAAGAATGTCGGGCCATCACGCAGCAGGATCGTCAAATGGCTCAAAGATCCGCGCACGGACGCAGCGGAGTACAAGGCATACGGCAACAGCGTGGCTGTACCGTGTGTCTTTTTTGTGCTCGCCGGCATCGTGTGGGCGGAGGAACAGGAGGGACGCGATTGAGAGAGATCCACTTGAACGGCTACATCGACGACGCGGAATGGTTCGGCGACGAGATCACGCCCGAATCGCTGCATGAGATGCTCTACCCGCCGGGAGAGGGCGCGCAGGACGATCTGCGCATCATCCTCAACAGCTACGGCGGCTCCTGCAACGCGGCGGTGCGGATGTTCGACGATTTGCGCGCCTATCCCGGCAACGTCCACATCATTGTATCCGGCACGGCGGCTTCGGCGGCCACGGTGCTGGCCACGGCTGCCGACCGGCTGGAGATGACGCCCGGCTCCCTGTGGATGATCCACGACCCCAGCGTCATGGCCTGGGGCAACGAGCGGGATCTGGAGGAGGCCATCCGCCTGCTCAGGGCGTGCAAAGAGAGCATCCTCAACGTCTACTCAAGGCGCTGCCGAAAGGCGCGGGACGAGGTCGGCGCCATGATGCGCGACACGACGTGGATGGACGCGGGCGCGGCGCTTCAGGACGGCTTCATTGACGGCATCGTGGACATGGGCAGCGGCATCATCAACGCTGCCTTTTGTCATGAGACGAGCCTCGCCGAAGCCAAGGCCAAGGTCGCCGCGTGGATGGAGCGCAGCAGACCGAAGCGCATCCGAAATGCCGACAAGCAGCAGGATGCGGAGGCCGAGGTAGCCCCTGTGATTGCCGCACAACAGGCCGAACCACAAAGCCTCGAACCCCAACAGGCCGAGCCGGAGCGAGAAGCTCCCACGGAGGCACAGCCCGCAACTCCGCCCGGCGTTCCCGTAGCCCAGCTGCAAAAGCGGCTGGCGCTGATCACACCGACCAAACGATGACAAGGAGGAAAGCTGTATGAACAACATCCATGAGATGCGCAAAAAGCGCGGGGAGATCTGGGACAGGGCGAAAGCCTTCCTGACCGAGCATCAGGACGAGAACGGCATGCTCTCCGCCGAGGACACGTCGCAGTATGAGCGCATGGAGCAGGAAGTGGTCGATCTCGGCCACGCCATCGAGCGAGAGGAGCGCGCCGCCCAGCTGGAGCGCGAGATGAACGCGCCCACCGCTTCCCCGCTGGCCTCCCGCCCGGAGGCTCGCCCCAACCAGCGGACGGGCCGCGGCTCCGACGAGTACAGGTCGGCCTTCTGGACCGCCATGCGCAACCGCGGCGGCTATTTTTCCGTGCAGAACGCGCTGCAGATCGGCACCGACAGCGAGGGCGGTTATCTCGTCCCCGACGAGTACGAGCGCACGCTGGTGGACGCGCTGCAGGAGGAAAACAAGCTGCGCACGCTGTGCAAGATCATTCGCACCTCTTCCGGCGACCGCAAGATCCCGCTGGTGGCCTCCCATGGCACGGCCAGCTGGGTCGAGGAGGAAGGCACGATCCCCGAGTCCGACGACGCCTTCGGACAGATCACCATCGGGGCGCATAAGATCGCGTCCATGATCAAGGTGTCCGACGAGCTTCTGCAGGACAGCGTGTTCGACATCGAGAGCTACATCGCCACCGAGTTCGCCCGCCGCGTGGGCGACGCCGAGGAAGCGGCGTTCATCAGCGGCGACGGCTCCGGCAAGCCCTACGGCCTGCTGCATACCACCAATGGCGCGACGACTGGCGTAACCGCGGCCAGCGCCACGGCGCTCACTTCGGACGAGCTGCTCGACCTCATCTATTCCCTCAAGAGCCCCTACCGCAAGCGCGCGGTGTTCCTGATGCACGACTCGACCATCAAGGCCATCCGTAAGCTCAAGGACGGAAACTCGCAGTACCTCTGGCAGCCGGGCATGAAGGAGGGTGAGCCGGACAGGCTGTTGGGCTACCGGCTGGTGACCTCCACGCACATGCCGGTCATCGCCGCGGATGCGAAGCCGATCCTCTTTGGCGACCTGTCCAGCTACTGGATCGCCGACCGCGAGGGCCGCTCCATGCAGCGGCTGAACGAGCTGTACGCGGCCACCGGGCAGGTGGGATTCCGTGTGACGCAGCGCGTGGACGGTCGGCTGGTGCAGACGGAGGGCGTCAAGTGCCTGGCCATGAAGAGCGCGTAAGGAGGGCGATCCGGTATGGAGCACACAGCAAGAAACTATCA
>DVGZ01000088.1 GCA_018712435.1 Candidatus Caccousia avicola | reverse complement strand
CCGTCACAGAGCTGACCGGCGGGATCCGCCCGTGGTAAGCGCGGGAAAAGGAGGCTTTTGATCTTGTTGGAGGATCAGTTTTATCTTCCCGTCCGCCTGCTTGGCGGGCGGGATGCTGTCTGTCGGAACGCACAGCGGTTTGTGCCGCTGGGAAAGCGCTGTCTGCTTGTGACGGGGCGTTCCTCGGCGATAAAGAGCGGGGCGCAGGCGGATGTCACCGCCGCCCTGGATTCCGTGGGGATTGCGTGGCGCGTGTTTAACGGGATCGGGGAAAATCCGCTTTTAAGCGACTGCGAACAGGCCGCGCGGATGTGCGCGGAGTTTGGCGCGGAATTTGTGGTGGGAATCGGCGGCGGCTCGCCCATGGACGCGGCGAAGGCCGTGGCTGTGCTGGCCGCCAACCCCGGCATGACCGGGGACGATCTCTATTCCGGCGCGCCGCGAAACCGCGCCCTGCCGATCGTTCTGGTCGGCACGACAAGCGGCACAGGCAGCGAGGTGAGCGCCGTTTCCGTGCTGACGGACCGCACGGGCCGCAAACGTTCCTGCAAGGGGGACGATCTCTATGCCGCCTTTGCCTTCGGCGACCCGAAATATACCTTTACCATGAGCCGCGCGGAGACGATTTCCACGGGGCTTGACGCGTTCTGCCATGCGATGGAGGGCTACCTTTCTCCGCATTGCGGGGCGATTTCCGCCGCTCTGGCGGAGGGCTGTCTGCCCGTCCTGTGGGAACGCCTCCTCGCTCTGTATGAAGGGGAGGAACTGACGGAGGAAAGCCATGAAGCGCTTTATACCGCGTCGATTCAGGCGGGGTTTGTGCTCAATGCCCTCGGAACCGCATACCCGCATCCGCTCGGCTATGTGCTGACGGAACGGTTTCACATCCCGCACGGGCGGGCCTGCGCGGTGTTTGCCCCGTCTCTGCTGGAGCTTTCGCTCCAGCGCAAAACGGAGCATGCGGAGAAGCTGCTCCGGCTGCTCGGTGTTTCCCAGGAGAAATTTGAGAAAATCTTTCTCGCCCTGGCGGACTGCTCCGGCATCTCCATGACGGAGGAAGAAATCCTGTCACTGCGGGAGCGGCTGACGGGCGTGAAAAATTACGCCAACGTTTCCGGCGGCTTCGACGAGACGCAGGCCCTGGCCTTGTTCCGCCGTTTGTTTGGGAGAAAAACAAGGGTGATTTTGATCCGCCACAGCGAATCCGTGGGAAACGATCAGCTGATTTTCCAGGGGTGGACGGACTGCGAGGTCAGCGAAAACGGCAAAAAGCAGCTGGATCTGCTGAGCGTGCGCCTGCGCAACACGAAGCTGGACGCGATGGTAAGCAGTCCGCTTCTCCGGGCGCGTCAGACGGCGGAAGCGGTCAACCGTTTTCATCATCTCCCGGTGGAGACGTATCAGGATTTGATCGAGATCGACGGCGGCGATTACAATGGGACGCTGTGGGACGATCTGCCGGTGCGTTTTCCGGAACAGAATGAGCGCTGGTATTGCGATCCCGCGAATTTTGAGGCTCCGCACGGGGAGACGATGCGGCAGGTGTACGATCGGATCTGGCGCGGCATCCTGTCGGTGGTGCACGACCATCGTGGGCAGACGATCTGCGTTGTCTCGCACGGCTGCGCCATCCGCAACCTGATTTGCCGTTTGCTGTACGGTTCGATTGATCATCTGAACGAAACGCCCTGGTCGGACAATACAGGGATCAACGTGCTGGAATTTACCGACGACGACCAGGCGCGCATTGTGCTGCTGAACGACGCGGCGCACCTGACGCCGGAAACGTCGACGCTGGCCAAACAGGATTGGTGGAGAAAATGAAGATATTGGCAGTGGATTTGGGCAAGGCCCGCACGGGTCTTGCCGTGTGCGACGAGGGGGAGATCCTCGCGAGCCCGGTGGAGGTCATCACCCAGTACAACCGGGAAAAGCTGGCGCAGGCCGTGGCGGACAAGGCGAAAGCGCTCGCTGTGGGCGAGATCGTGGTCGGTCTGCCGCGCAACATGGACGGCAGTGAGGGCGAGAGCGCACAGGGCGCGCGGGAGTTTGCCGCCGCGCTGGAAACGCTGACCGGCCTGCCCATCGCTCTGCGCGACGAACGCCTGACGACCGTGACGGCGCACAGCTATCTGAACGATACGAATACACGCGGTAAAAAGCGAAAGGCGGTGGTCGACGCGGTGGCCGCCGTCGTGATTCTGGAGGAATATCTGGCTTACCGCCGCCGGGCACGCGGCGGGGAAGCGGAGTGACCCCTGTAACGAAAAGGGAGGAAACCGATATGGCGTCTGTTTTGTTGGGAAAAACGGGAATTCGGGTGGAGAAGAACGGCTTCGGCGCGCTGCCGATCCAGCGGATCACACAGGAGGAAGCCGTGCGCCTGCTGCACCAGGCGTTTGACGGCGGGATCCGGTACTTCGACACGGCCCGCAGCTATACGGACAGCGAGGAGAAGCTGGGCGCGGCGTTCGGCGGCGGAAAACGCGCGGAGCTTTTCTTGGCCACAAAAACGCCATCCCATACGGCGGAGGGATTCTGGAAGGATCTCGAGACAAGCCTGCGCCTGCTGCGCACGGATTACATTGATGTGTACCAGTTCCATAACCCGCCCTTCTGCCCGAAGCCGGGGGACGGAAGCGGCTTGTATGAAGCCATGCTGGAAGCCAAAAAGCAGGGGAGGATCCGCTATATCGCGCTGACCAACCACCGTCTGGCCGTCGCGCGGGAGGCGGTGGAATCGGGACTTTACGATCTGCTGCAATTCCCCTTCAGCTATCTGGCGGATCCGAAGGACGAGGAGCTGGTGCGTCTCTGCGCGGAGAACAATGTGGGCTTTGTGGCCATGAAGGCGCTTTCGGGCGGGCTCATCACCAATTCAGCCGCCGCCTATGCGTATCTGGCGCAGTATGAAAATGTGCTGCCGATCTGGGGCGTTCAGCGGGAAAGCGAACTGCGGGAATTTTTGTCCTATGTCTCAAATCCTCCGGTTCTGACGCCGGAATTGTCCGCCGTCATTGCACACGACCGCCAGGAGCTGGCGGGCAATTTCTGCCGTGGCTGCGGCTATTGCCTGCCGTGTCCCGCCGGGATCGATATCCCGACGGCGGCGCGCATGTCTCTGCTTCTGCGCCGTTCTCCGACACAAGGCTGGCTGAGCGAGGAGAACCAGGAGAAAATGCAGCGCGTGGAAAACTGCATCCATTGCAACCACTGCGCGAACCATTGTCCCTACGGCCTTGACACGCCGCGTCTGCTCGCGGACAATTACGCGGATTATAAGACATTCCTGACAAAGTAAACCGACAGGAGGTCGTCCATGCCTTCTTTTCCAAGTAAAACAGATGCTTTCTTTTATGATGCCTACACAAGATCCTGGACAGGGGCTTGTCCTTTTTCAGCGGGACGGGGAGACGGTCTACCAGTGCTCGTACCGGAAGCTGTTTCAGATTCTCCGGTTTTATATCGGCCGGTTTGGTGAACGGTTTGGCGCTTCATCCACCGTATGGCAATGGGAAGAACGTCTGGAAGCGTTGCGAAAGGGGCGCTGGAAAGAGTGGACGGAGGAAACGCTTCGCTCAAAAAGCTGACGCATCTTTATCTGCCGCTGAACCCCGCCACGGATTTTTCCGTTGTGGAGCAGCTTCCCATGCTGCGCACACTCTATGCGGATCTGGATCAGCTGCCAGACCAGCTTGCGTGGGACGCTGTCCCGGAACGGATTGCCCTGCGTGTTCTTCGCGTGATACCGCTGGAAAAGAGCCAGTATCATGCGGAGGTTATCTATGAGCGGAAGGCGGCGTATCTGGCTGGAACCGCTTCCGCACAGAAACAGGAAGCGTCTCCTCAAAAGCCGGATCCCAGACGGCTTGAAATCAAGGATCGCTGGCTGTACAGCGGCCTGATTCAATCTCTCGGCTATTGTCCGTCTGTCAAATACGATCTCACCAAGCTGAAATCGCTGGATTGCTCCGACAAGGTTTCCCTCTGCGACGATTTCCTGTTTCTCACCGAGCAGGGGGACTACTCCTGTCTGGCCGCGGCAGCTGGAACGCTGTGAGAAATATGTGCCGCTGCCGTATCGGGAATTTCTGCGCCGGGTGGCTTCGTGTATCAGTGCGGACGGCTCTGTCTGGTTCCTGACGGAGAAGGATTACGGGCTGCATCCCGATCTGGCGTTCCCTTGGGAGCGATGGGATGAACTCTTACCGGACGAGGAGGAATGGCCCGCGATTTTTCATGGATTGGCCGGAAAAGTAATACCGATCTGTAAAAAACAGCGATGCTTTCCACCGCAGAGCGGGAGAAGCATCGCTGTTTTTGGTTGAAGTATGAGCGAAAAGTCAGGGGCCAAAAAGAGATTACGGCAGCTGCTTTCCGGCGGCCAGATACAGCTCGTACCACTCTTCCCGGGTGAGCGTCACGGAGCAGGAAGCGCAGATGCCGGCAAGGCGCTCGGGGTTGGTGGTTCCCACAATGGTCTGGATTTTCGCCGGGTGACGGGAAATCCACGCCACGGCAATCGCGGAATTGCTCACGCCGTATTTGGCCGCGAGACGATCCACAACCTCGTTGAGCTTTGCGTATTTCTCGGTGTTCCCCAGGAATACGCCCTCAAACATGCCGTACTGGAACGGCGACCATGCCTGGATGGTGATATCGTTCAGGCGGCAGTATTCCAGAATGCCGTTGTCGTGGACGGTTCCGGCGTGGTTGTCGATGTTCACATTCAGGCCCGCGTCAATCATGCCGCAGTGCGCAATGCTGAATTGCAGCTGGTTGACCTGAACGGCGTTGTCACAGTATTTGTTCAGCAGAGCAATCTGTCCGGGATTTTCATTGCTCACGCCGAAATAGCGAACCTTTCCGGATTCCTTCAAAATCCGGAAGGCTTCCGCGACCTCCTCTGGCTCCATGAGGGTATCGGGGCGGTGCAGCAGAAGCAGATCCACATAGTCCGTGTGCAGGCGGCTCAGACTGCCGTCCACGCTTTTGAGAATGTACTCCTTGGAGAAATCGAAGCAGACGCCGGGACGGATGGAGCATTTGGTCTGCAAGATCATTTTTTCGCGCAGGGAATCGTTCATTCCGCATGCCTTGGCGAAAAAGCTTTCGCATTCTCCGCCGCCGTAGATGTCGGCGTGGTCAAAGAAGTTGATGCCGTTTTCCATTGCGGTGCGGATCAGCTTTTCTCCCTGGGAAAGTTCCAGGCCCGCGATACGCATGCAGCCCAGTCCAATCTGGGGAACCTTCAGGCCGGTGCGGCCCAGTGTCAATTCGTTCATGGTTGTTTCCTCCTGTTGTTTTGTTGTGTCCATGCGCTTTGGAGTAGCGCATCACTTTTAGGAATGTGGAGGCAAAGAGTCCTCCGAGAGAGCCTGATCCAGCCGGATCAGGGACAGCACATAGATTTTGAGTGCAAGCAGCAGGTTGGGAATGGACTGCGCCTCGTCGGGGCTGTGACAGCCGCCGTGCCCCTCCGGAAGATTCAGAGGAGAGAGATCAACCGGCATCCCCGGCCCGAACGCGACCGCGTTGGGAAGCTTTCTGGCGTAAGTGCCGCCGCCCATCACAAAGGGAGGATCGGAGCGGCCCGTGATAGTTTGGTAAGAGTCGGTCAGGCAGCGCACCAGAAGGGAGTCCTTTTTCTGATAGTTTGGAGGACTGTCCGAGAGCTCGACAGCGAAGAAACCACGCTCCGCGCACCGTTCCACAATTTTTTCGCACAGCGCGTGTGCGTCGGCCGTGACGGGGTAGCGCACATTGAGATCCACCTGCGCATAGCCGCCTTCCAGACGCAGCACGCCGCATACACAGGTGAGCGGCCCGGATTCCTCGTCCTCACAGGCGATTCCGAGCGCGGAGCCGTCGGCGGAAGTGCTCAGCTCTTTCAGGAACGCCAGGATTTCCCTGTCGCTGCCCTGCATCAGGCCCGCCTTTTCCACCGCGCCGCACAGAACGCCGATCGCGTTAATGCCGCCGTCAGGGAAAGCGGCGTGTGCGGAAAGCCCCTTTGCGTTGAGCACCACGCGATCCTCCAGCCACTTCACTTCCAATTCTCCGGGGAGGGTTTTGAGGGAATGCGCCGTCTGTGCGTCGGAGGTCAGCACGAGCTGAGCGCTGTCGGGCACAAGGTTGGACACCAGTCCGCCGTGGAAGGAGAGAACGGCGGGGGAGAAGGGGGAGAGGGAGCGGAGCCGAACGCCGAGCATGCCCTTTTCCCCATAGCAGACGGGAAATCCGCAGTCAGTGATGATATTATAATCCGGGACGGTATACCGGGAGGCAAAGAGCACCGCATCCTCCATCCCCGTTTCCTCGGCACAGCCCACGATCTGCTGGAAGGTGGAGGAGACGGGGATCTCCAGATCACGGATGCAGCGGAGCGCATACAGCGCCGCGGCGGCCGGGCCCTTGTTGTCCTGTACACCGCGCCCAATCAGAAAATCTCCCTTTCGGGTGCACGCATAGGGAGGATAGTTCCATCCGCTTCCTTCGGGAACAACGTCCAGATGTCCCCACAGACCGATTCTGCGAGGCCCGGAGCGCAGGGTAATCACGCCGCACAGCCCGTCCGCATTTTCTGCTTCCAGGCCGTAGGCGCGGGCCAGAGACAGCATTTCCTCCATCGCGTCCCGGCAGCCTTCCCCGTAGCCGGGTTCGCCTTTTTGAGAGATGCTCCGGTGACGCACCAGCTTTTCAATATCCGTCAGCAGCTCCTGCTCATGATCGGTGATCCAACGCTCCACGCGCTGTTCCAAAGGCTCCATATACAGCGCCCTCCTTTTATTTGTGCAGCATCATCTCCAGAATGGCGGAGTTGGTTTCCGCCATTCCCTCGTTTCCGAGCGTCCCCAGGTTTTCCAGTGTTTTTTCCACGTCGAAGGTGACGATTCCGTCATGCGCGTCCGCGCCGATGTTGTTCAGCGCCATGGTGGCGGCCCGGATCGCGGAATTGACGGCGGTGGCGATTTTCAGCGCGCAGCCCGGCTTCGCGCCGTCGCATACAACGCCGGAAATGTCGGCGACCATGCTGTTGATGCCGTATTTCATCTGCGCCTCCGTGCCGTCCAGAAGAAAGACAATGCCGCAGCAGGAGCCGATGGAGGCGGCAATGGAGCAGCCGCACAGGACCGAAAGACGGCCGATGTAATGCTTGGTGTGGATGGTCACCAGAATGCTCAGCGCGAGCGCGCGCAGGACCTTTTCCTCCGGCAGCTCCAGTTTCCATCCGATGGAGGCAACCGGCAGGGAAGCCGTCAGCCCCTGGTTGCCGCTTCCGGCCGCGCTCATCACCGGCTTTTCACAGCCCGCCATGCGCGCATCCGCAGCGGCGGCCGTGCAGGCGACCGCAAAGGTGGCGATATCGTGGGAGACAAGGCCCGTCCGATCCCCTTCCAGAAGGCTTTTGCCCACCTTCAGGCCGTAATCATGCGTCAGGCCTTCCTCCGCAATGGTGCGGTTCAGACGAATGACCTCGCGCAGGAAGGTCAATTCGCTGCCGTCCACGGAACGGACAAAATCCACGATGGAATCGAGCGTGATGGAATACTCCTCAGGCTCCGCTTCCGCTCCCGCCTGGGCCGGCTCTGTTTTTTTGTCCACGAGCACGGATTGGTTTTTCCGCAGGAAAACCAGTCCGGTGTGCGTGCCGGAAATGATGGCCTCCGCTTCATCGTCCCCGTCCGTGACCTTCGCCTGGATCCAGACCTTTTCCTCCGTATCGCCCAGGCCGATGTGGACCTTTTTCTGCGATACCATATCTTTTGCCTGCTGCTTCTGTTCGTCGGTCAGTCCGTTGAGAACGAGGAGCTGCTTTTCCGGCGCGGCGCTCAGAGCGCCGAGGGCGGCGGCAATGTCCAGGCCGATCATGCCCGTGCCGGGAATTCCCACGTTCATACCGTTTTTCAAAATGTAGCGGCTGACGTTGACCTCGATCCGCGAGGGTGTTTTGCCGAGCTCATGCGCCGCATACGCGACGGTAAGCGCCGCGGCGGCAGGCTCCGTGCACCCGAGAGCCGGGGAGATCTCCGATTTCAAAAGAGACAAATACTGCGAAATCTGCTGTTTTTCCATGATTACTCCTGATGTTCCTTTCCTGACAATTCGGCGCCGCTGCCGTCGCGGAGCATTTCCTGATATTTTTTGGGCGTGATGCCGACTTCCTTTTTGAATACCTGAATGAACTGGGACGAATCGTTGTAGCCCGAAAAGCTGGCTACATCCGTGATGGAGAGGTTGGGATCCCGCAGAAGCTCCTTGGCGTGCCGGATCCGCAGCTCCCGCAGATAGCTGCTGTAGTTTTTTCCGGTCTTTTCCCGGATCAAGTGGCTCAGGTAGGTGTGATTCATAAAGAAGATGTTTTCAGCCAGTTCCTTGAGGGAAATATCCTTGTTGTAATTCTGATTGATGTGGGCGAGGACCCGCTCCACAATGCTGCTTTCGTCGCCTGCCGGAGAGGATTCCAGCAGGGAGGAGGCCAGCGCGATCGTCTGACAGACTGCTTCGGCCAGCGCTTCCGGCGTTTCACAGGAGGCGGGGAGAACGGTCCATTCGGAAAGACCGGCCGGATGAGACGCATTCTTCGCCGTCTTTTCCAGAACCGCCGCAAGCTGGCGCAGGAAATCCCGGCATCCCTCCAGGGAGAGGTGGGGATCCGCGCGCAGGCGCGACAGCTCTCCCGTCACCAGATCGCATGCTTCCGATACTCTGTGCTGTTCCAGAAGGTGGAAAAGCCTGTCCTCATAGCGGAAAAGAGCCTTGTGAACCGTGCGCTGTTTTTCCAGAGCCGGGCAGGAAAAGAGAGCGGTGTCCGCGTCCAGCACACGATACTGGATGGCGGTGCTGGCTTCTTCAAAGGCAGCGGGGAGGGAGGAGGGCTCCTTCTGGGGGCCGTTCAGTCCAATCCATACCTTCCAGCCCTGTTTGCGCAGCAGGTCGGATAAATGGAGAAACGTCTGCTCTACGCCGTCCTGTGCCCGCATGACAATCACCCACTGGCAGCGGGAGAGCGCGGCAGTCCGGTATTCCGGGCAGCTTTCCCGGCTGAACAGCTCCTTGCAGGTTTGATGAAGATGGGAGGAGTCCGGGCAGCGGTCGGCGGAGAAGAGGAGGCAAGCCACCCAGTAGGGAGAAAGAATATGGGAAAACAGGCTGGCGTTGATATAGTCCTCCTTCATCCTTCCCGCTGTAATGCCTTCTTCAATATAACGCGAAAGGCTGTCGGTGTTTTTCAGCAGCTCCATTTCCTGCTCGAACTGCTTCTGGTGGGTGTTCTGCTGCAAATTTTTGCGCAGGCAGCTGTAGAGCGCTTCGTCGCTGAGGGGCTTGAGAAGATATCCGGCGGCTCCGGCGTTCAAAGCCTCCTGCGCATACTGAAATTCCGCGTACCCGCTGATTAAAATAACTTTCGTTTCCGCATGCTGCTCCATGATCAGCTTGAGAAGCTCCAGACCGGTCATAAACGGCATTTTGATATCGGAGAGCACAAGCTCCGGTCTGTGCTGCTGATACAGCTCCCAGGCCTGCCTTCCGTTGGAGGCCTCGACAATTTCCATACCCGCGTCATAGCGGGAGAGCTGCTTAATCAGCGAACGGCGTGAGTAAATTTCATCTTCCGCAATGAGCACTTTCATATGGTTCGCCTCTCTTTCCTGGGACGTGGGCGTGAAACGGACGGCGAGCTTGTCGCAGCATGGGTGGTAAGCTTTATTTTAGCTCTTGACGGCCCCGGCTGTCAAACCGGAGATGATATATTTCTGTCCGATCGCGTAAACGATGAGAACCGGGAACATGCACATGAAATAGGCGGTGAACGCCATGGTGTAGTTAAAGGAATATTCCGACTTGAAATTGTACTGGAACAGCGGCAGCGTCCAATATTCGGGAGACTTGTTGAGGATCATCAGCGGAAGCTGGAAATCGTTCCAGAACCACAGCGCGTCCATTACCACGAGAGTCGCCAGCATGGGGCCAAGCAGATGGAGCACAATTTTGGTATAGACCTGGAAGGTATTGCATCCGTCGATCCGCGCGGCCTCCTCGATCTCATAGGGCAGGCTGTTGATATAGTTGACAAACATGAATACGCCCTTGGAAAGGCTCAGAGCCGCGTACAGGAGGATCAGGCCGTTCGGGTTGAGCAGGTTCATGTTGGTCATGATTTTGGTAACCGGGAGCATGATGACCTGGAAGGGAATGAACAGGCCGAGAATGATATAGAAATAAACGGCCTTGTAATAGCGTTTCGTGAAGTTCCTGGCAATGGCATAGGAGACAGCCGGGTTGATGATGATAACGATAACAATGGAAATGACGGAAATATAGGTGGAGTTCTTGACATAGTTCCAGAAATCATTTTTGTTGAACAGCTCCACATAGTTCTGGAAATTCAGGCTTTGCGGAAGGGCAAAAAAGCTTTTGCTGGCTTCCTCCAAATCCTTGAAGGTGTTGACAATGACCACATAGAGCGGAACCAAAATCATCAGAAGCCCCAGGAGGATGACAAGGTCCCGGGCGATTCTCCAGCCCAATCCTTCTTTTTTCAGCGCTTTCATACCTGATTGACACCGCCTTTGCTGGAGATTTTAATCTGAAGCAGGGACAGAAGCGCGATCAGGATAAAGAGAATGACGGCTTCCGCGTTGGCCTGCGAAAATTTCATATTGTTGAACGCATCGTTGTAGATCAGGATTCCGATCACGGTGGTGGAGCGGGAGGGGCCTCCGGCTGTCAGCGCGTAGGCGTAGTCGAAGGAGGTGATGCCGCTCTTGATGGCAAGGACGAGGTTGATGGTGAACGTGGGCATGAGGTACGGGAACGTGATATAACGGAAGCGGTTAAAGACGGTCGCTCCGTCGAGCATGGCGGATTCATACAGATCCTGCGGCACGGATTGCAGGCCCGCGATGAAGATCAGGGTGGGCATGGCGACGGCCTGCCACACGTTGACGAAAACAACGGCGGGCAGAGCGGTCTGTGTGCTGGCAAGGGGACTCTGCATGAGCCAGGAGATCCCGAAAGCCTCTCCCACGGAGGGAAGCAGACGGTAATAAATCTGATCAAAAATCAGGGCGATGGTTACGCCGCCGATCATGGCGGGGACAAAAAAGATGGACTTGGTCAGCGTTTTCAGGCGCTTGATGGAATTCAGGCTCAGGGCCAGAACGAGCGAGACGCTCATGACGCCGACCACCAGCATGAGAGCGTATTTGAGGGTGATCCCCATGGAGGACCAGAAAAACTGATTTTGGAACAGGTTGATATAATTGGTGAAGCCGATATACGAATAGGTTTTGCCGATTCCGTCCCAATCTGTAAAGCTGTAATTGATTCCCACAAAGACAGCATAAATGAAGAAGATGGTGTACAGGATAACGGCAGGAAGGGTAAAAAGGAGATTGGTCAGCTTGTCAGCTGTGGACTCCCGTCTGCTTTTTTTCATCTCTCTCTTCCTTTCCGGTTTCAAAAACCGTTGTTTTTCCCTCCGGGCGCGTTGCGGCTGCCTCGATGGGCGGGGTTGAAACAGAAAAAAGGACGATAATTGAAATGGATCCATTCAAATCATCGTCCTTTTCGTATCTGCAATCTGTTTAGAAGGCTGTGACAGGATTACTGGGCCGCGATCTCAATGGTGGTGTCCATATTCTGCAGGAACACGTCCACACTGGGCTTGTCCAGCAGGAAGGACTGAACCGTATTGTACATCTCATTGACAACGTTGTTGTCCAGCGTGGAGGCCATCCAGTCATGCACCTGGCCGCCGTTGATGAAGTCCAGAACGGGCTGGAAGTTGGAGTCCGCGTAGGTGGTTCCCTTGATGATGGAGGGCTCGCCGGTTTCATCGGACCACTTCTGGGCGACTTCGGTTCTGGAGAGATAGTTCAGGAAGGTAAGAGCGGCTTCCTTCTCCTCGTCGGAGGCGGAGGCGGAAATGCACTGGGCCGCGTTGACGCCGGTCAGGCAGTTGGTGGTATCCTCCGTCAGTCCGGGCAGGACGAACGCGCCGAAGTTCAGGTCGGGATTCGCCAGGATGATATTGCCGCGGCCATAGGAGCCGGAGATGATCATGGCGCACTGGCCGTTGGCAAAGGCTTCCTGCATATTGGTGGTGCTCATGCCGAAGGCGTCACTGTTGCCGTATTCCATCAGTTTGATCATCATATTGCCGTATTCCATCCAGTCCTCGTTGCCGGCAAGCTTGGCCTCGCCGTTCTGCACGGCTGCCAGCTGCTCAATTCCCTCGGGCAGGAAGGCCACGGTGGTAGCCTGGAAGATGTGTCCCACGCCGTCCTTGAGCGGGAAATTCAGAGGAGTGATGCCCTTTTCCTGGAACGCGTCGCACACCGCGATGAACTCATCCCAGGTGGTGGGGATCTCAATGTTGTTTTCCTCAAACATGTCGATGTTGTAGAACACCGCCATGTAGTTGCTCGCATAAGGCATGGCGTAGTATTCGCCGTCGTCAGCGGGCGTCATGGCCAGATAGCTTTCGTTGACCTGATCGAAGAAGTCCTGTCCCGTCAGCTTCTCATAATAGCCGTTCTTGACCTTCTCCTTGAACTGCATCTGAGTCGGCCAGTCGGTCAGCACAGGCGGGCAGTCGTCCGTCGCGATACGGGAGGTCAGCACCTTTGCGGCGTCCGGAACGGTGTTCTGAGTGATGTTGATGTTCGGATATTCCTTCTCAAAATCCGCGATAACGGCTTCATAGCCTGCCTGGATCGCTTCCTCGCCCTGCTGCTGGAAGAATTCAAGCTCAATCACTTCGCCGGAAGCGCCGTCGGTGGATTCTTCCGCCTGGGAAGCGTCGCCGGCTGCGCTCTCGCCGTCCGCCGCGGCGGAGCTGGAAGTCGTGGTGCCGGAACTGCAGCCGGTGATCGCGGCCGAAACAAGCAGAGCGCACAGCAGCGCGGTGAACATTCTTTTCTTCATTTTTCTCTCTCCTTTACCTTGTTGATTCAGAACTGAAAGTTATGTGCAGCCTCCACCGCGGTTTTAATTCGGTCGAGACTAATTCCCTCGCCCTGGATGGTGCAGTCGGCGCCGATCATCATGCTGGTCGAGCCGAACCCCCGGATGGCTTCTTCGACCTCCGCCCGAATGGCTTCGTCGGTTCCGCTGAGGATGTTCCCCTTGTTGTTCAGACCGCCCAGCACCGGACGTCCGTACAGCTTTTTGCCTTCGGCCAGAGTCATGCCGGTGTCCTTCACGGACCAGTTGACAATGTCGCCGGGATAGCCCTGGAAGCGCTCCAGATGTACCTTGAAATCGTATTCCGGCTCGCCGCAGATGTGGAGAATGTTGTACTTGTCCGCGCGGTTTTTGGCCACATCGAGAACCATGAGATCCGAGGGCTTGACCAGCATGGCCCACTCCTCGTCCGTGAAGCGTCCCACTTCGCCGAACTGAGCGGAGAAATAGATTCCGTCAAGACCGAGATCGAGGTAAGCGTTCGCCCATTCCTGCTGAACCTCCGCGATGGTTTTCACGCCCTCCGCGACCGCTTTCGGATTTTCCTTGGCGTGCGCCATCAGCAGATCGTCTCCGAAGGCAAAGGAGGCAGCCTTGAAGGGGCCGAACATGGTCTGAACCACCAGCGCTTCCCCATTGACGCCGTCCAGGATTCTTTTGATGATTTCCGCCTGCTTTTTGAACTCCGGAGAATCCGGGCCGTCGAAGCGGATTTTCTGCCAGTCCGAAGCGTTTTGAATCTTAGTGTGAATCGGATACATGAAATCCTGCATAATCTTCATGATATCCATGTCGGTGTGGCGGAACAGCTCCAGGTGACCCTTCACGGTTTCCTCCACGGTGAAGGTGGAAGGATAATGAAACCAGAAGCCGGCTGGCACGCGATCGGGAGTCTCCCCGTTCAGCACGGCCTTTACACGCTCAATCTTATTCATGACTGGAACCTCCTGTCTTGTTGTTGCCTCAATTATATAATAAGAATTCTGAAAAAAATATGAAATTATTTGGCAAGTACATATGAAAAAGTTTAGAATGTTGAGAGATAAGAGCCCTTTTTTAGATCATTTTGCTAATTGTCATCTCAAAGTTTTTGTGATGGATCCGCCGGGAAAAAAGACTTGCGATTTGGGGGAAAGCCGCTATAATAGAGATCAATATGGATATTCTGCGCCATGTTTTCGCGCCGGAATCCTTTGGAAAACGCCGGAAAAAAGAGCTTGACCGCGTTGCTTTTTTGGCGCGATGTCTTACGGCTTCCGGTGTGCTGGACAATTTTCGTAAAAATGGATTTTGCA
>DVGZ01000007.1 GCA_018712435.1 Candidatus Caccousia avicola | reverse complement strand
GACGTTCATTGCTGCTCCTCCTTGAATTTCCCAGACATCCGTGCTATAATATAGCTGTCCTGACATCTATCTTGATTTCCCACATCCCCCCTGCGGTTTTCTCCTACCGCAGGGGGCGCTTCTTTTTCCCGACAGTCGCAGTGCTCGCCGGGGTCCAAATGCGCGCCGCAAATCGGACACGTCCAGTAATATTTTTCCGTCGCTTTGTTACCTCCTTTGTTTCGGCAATCAGACGCGGGCATGCCCCATAGGTGGGTAGGTGGGGTAGGTGGGGTGGTTTTCTATATCTTTATATTTTTTACCCCTATATACCCCTTTTTTACCTATTTATATACTTTACATATAAGTGCTTCACCCTCTCCACCCAATAGCCACTAAACGTAGATTTCATGCGGGTTTGCAACGGGTGGAGTAAGTGGGTTTTTTACTACACCTCTACTCCACCCCTCTCCACCTTTTCTTCCATTTTTATACATTCGGGTGGAGTAGGGTGGAGAGGGTGGATGGCGTTATGGTGGAGTAAAACGCCTGATTGGAAACAAATAAAGCTCGGTGCCGTGTACCGTTTTATGTGCGCGGGATACATAATTTTTGCTTTCAAATTCTTCTGCAATCTTCATACAGGCGCGGCCTGCTTTGGCGGCATCCCCGCGCGAAGTAATGAGCAGCCCAACTCGATTCAATTCGCTGGTCTTCCACCATTGCCAATCTGCAATAGGCATGTCGAAATCGAACAGTTCTCGCAATTCGGTTTCGTAGGGCAATGGCGCTTCAAAATCGTGGTTGTCTCGCTGTAGCTGCCGCATCTCTGCATCAGTCAGCCTAAACCCGGCTGGGTTGTCGTAGTAAATTTTGAACATCTGCGCCCAAAGCTGATCAACGCTATCGCGCGTCAACGCAAAAACCATGTCCTTCCGCATACTGTTAACGGGTATTGTCCAGTAGCGGCGGCTTCCTGTTGTGTCTCTCAAAAAATGCTCATCATTGACAGTTCCGCAAAACGATGTATGCCGTGCTGTTCTGGTTGGCGCGGTATCATAGGGTAACCGTATACGATCCTCCGCCGCCGTCAGAAATGCTTTCAAAGCTGGCTGCTCCTTCTTAGTGGTTGCGTCAAGTTCCCCTAATTCGCATATCCATGAGCCAAGCGCACGGATTTGGGAGTCCTTGTCTCGGATATCAATAGACACGCCCTCAGCAAACCAACGCGGGTTAGGGCATAGCTTCCTAAAGAAAGAGGTCTTGCCTGCACCTTGGCTACCGAGCAGTACAAGCACGCCCTCTGCGCCGATTGGGTTTTGTTCATCGTTCTTAGCAAGCGCAACACATTGCAAAAGCCATTTGCGCAGGTATGTTTGATACCGCACATCGTTTTCAATCCCCAGCGTCGCATATAGTCCTGGCAATCGGTCTTGCCCGTCCCATTTTTGCGCGTGCAAATACTCAACTACTGGATTATATCGACCAAAATCCGCAATACAGCTCAAGAACTCTTTCACTCTCGCTGTTCCGCAGCCTTTCATACCATTCTGTTTAAACATGTCTGAAAGGATAGAAGGAAGTGTATTTGCCGCATTGGTCTGCGAATAGCCGTCAAGCCGTCCAGAAACATCCGTCTCTTTCGTTAGCAAATTATTTCGCACAGAAACACCCGCGTCTTGCAGGAACAAGGTCAAGTTATCAATCGTCAGCATGCAGCCGGTTAGGTTAGCGCGCTCGCCCTCATGCCCTTTTTCCTGCTCAGGTGTTTTCATTCGGCATGCACGCCCCCTCCCCTGCCTGCGCTTCTACCCAGTGTTCAAGTTGCGCCGCCGAGATCAGAATCCGGCTCCCGACCTTGAAGGCTGGAAAATCGGCGCGGTGAACAAGCTGATAAACCAGCGGTTTTGAAACCCCCAATACCTCGGCCGCTTCTGGTATTGACAAAGTAAGCCGTTTCAATTTTTCGTCCATCTTAACACCCCTCGTCTATAATATCTTCGACTTGGACACCCAGTTTGCGGGCTATTCTTCCAGCAGCATCCGCTCTAATGTTCTCTCCGTTACGCACTCTCCGCACCGTCGCAGGAGATACACCCGGACGCAGATCAGAAAAAGTCATGCACTTGCTTGCAAGGATTTTTTCTACTGCGAAAGGATTTAGAATCATAACAGCACCTCCAAACAGTAAGTTTTGTTTCTGTACCTATATATTATCAGAAATTTTTCTTACTGTCAAGCAGCATTTTCAGCAATTTTAGTTGCTGTTTGCTTTTCTATGTGCTATACTTATTGCAAGAGGTGATAGCATGGCTACTGTTGGTGAAAAAATACGAGCCGCGAGAAAGGCAAAAAATCTTACACAAAAACAACTCGGCGAATTGTGCGATCCAGTTATAGCAGAGCCGACTATACGACGATACGAGTTAGGAAAGCTAAACCCCAAGTTTGAAACTCTATCGAAAATTGCGAAAGCACTTCAAATTCCGGTCACTGATTTAGTTTTTGAATGCGTCAACGACGTATCCGCCCTATATGATTTTTCCTATGAAGCCCAAATTCAGCGAAATCTCAGTCAATTAAATGCAAAGGGTGTTCGCATCGCCGCCGAGCGTGTCGAGGAACTAACCAAGATCGATGAATATAGAAAAACGCCCAGACAGGATTAACCCGCTGGGCGTACATTGTATTTTAACCGTTGATACCGTTGGCCTGTTGCCTTTCCAGCGGTCAGAGCTTGGCACTTAGGCTAAAGCCGATTGTGCAGGCAAGGGCGAAAGCGCGGCAGGAGAAAGGTATTAATCAACATAGCAGCCTTTTGCAGAAATCTGACAAAGGCTCTCCGATCCACACAGACGACGAAATCGCCAAAGTCGCTAACGTATCCCGCGACACCATCCGCAAGGCCGAATACATCTTGCAGAACCACAGAGGGGAGGTTTTATAATGGCACGATCTGCCAAAGGGTCAGGAACCATCAGAAAGAAGATTGTCCGACGGAACGGAAAAGAGTACATTTTCTGGGAAGCTCGCTATACAGTCGGCTACGACCCCGGCACGGGCAAGCAGATACAGAAATCCATCAGTGGCAAGACGCAAAAGGAAGTAGCCCAAAAGCTAAAAGCAGCCACAACCGCCATTGATACAGGCACCTACATAGAGCCCTCAAAAATGACCGTAGCGCAATGGTTAGATGTATGGGAGGGGGAATACCTTAAAGGTGTGAAACCCTACACAGTGGACAGCTACGCCGCCGCAATCCGCAATCACATAAAGCCCGCGCTCGGTGCTGTCAAATTAGAAGCCTTAAATACACACACAATCCAGCGGTTTTATAACAGCCTGAGCGAGCCAACAAAGCAGCGCAAGGCTCTTTCTCCAAAGACGATCAAAAACATACATGGTGTTCTGCACAAGGCGTTGCAGCAAGCCGCAAAGATTGGATACCTGCGTTTTAATCCTGCCGAAGCCTGCGAGCTACCGCGCATTGTCAAAAAGGAAATGCAGGTTTTAGACGAAGATCATAGTAAAGCATTCATGCAGGCCGTCAAGGGCGATCCTCTCGAAAACCTGTTTTTGATCGATCTATTCACAGGTTTGCGTCAAGGTGAATTGCTCGGATTGTCGTGGGATTGCATTGACTTTTCTGCCGGTACAGTCACAGTAAAGCACCAGCTCCAGCAGACACAAGTTAAGGGCGATTACAGCTATCATTTTTCACCCTTGAAAAACGATAAGCCGCGAACGATCACGCCCGCAGCCTATGTTATGAAGCTATTAAAGTCTCAGCACATGCGGCAGCTTGAAATGCGTCTGCGAGCCGGGGAACTATGGTACAACGAATTTGATCTTGTATTTACAACTATCCTCGGACGGCCACTCAGCCGCCGGACTATCTATAAGCACTTCAAAAAGATTACTGCCGCAATCGGCGTTCCTGATCTGCGTTTCCACGACCTCAGACACAGCTATGCAGTCGCTTCCATTCGCGGCGGCGACGATATAAAAACCGTTCAAACCAACCTCGGGCATGCAACAGCGGCTTTTACACTGGACGTGTACGGTCATGCTACCGAGCAGATGAAGCGCGACAGCGCGGCTCGTATGGATGCTTATATAAAAAGCCTTTCAAACCCATAAGGGAAAAACAAAGGGAAACGCAAAATGCGCTTCCCTGATTTTTAAACTTTTTTGCACCGTAAATCCGATAAATAAACAAAAAGAGCGTCAAAACTAAATGTTTCAACGCTCTAAATCTGGCGGAGAGTCAGGGATTTGAACCCTGGAGACGCTCATCACGCCTACACGATTTCCAGTCGTGCGCCTTCGACCACTCAGCCAACTCTCCATATTCGCTGATCTGCTCTCGCAGAGGACGAAAAATATTATACCTGATATTATCCATCCCGTCAAGTCTTTTCTTAATTTTTCTTTCCATTTTATCGAATTTCTCCGCAACTGATTAAGCCGTCCGCCTGCCAT
>DVGZ01000087.1 GCA_018712435.1 Candidatus Caccousia avicola | reverse complement strand
CAAATTCTCCAATGTGGATCTGGGCGATGGCTCCCAGCAGCTGATTGGTCTCAATAAGAATGAGGCTGTTCTTTCCAAGAGCAAGGCTTATGTCAAGCTTGCTGACGCATATTGGGATGTAACCGGCGCTGATATTGAGTCGCCAACTGAGATTACTATTTCCGGTGGTAAGATTGGCAACGTAACTTCCACTGGGGATGGTGTTATTGTCAGCAATGGTACGATTGGTGATATTTCCGCCAAGGGCAATGTTGAACTGCTGGGCGGTTCTGTTGCCACTGTTGATGCTAACAGAGGTGCGAACACTGCTTATGATGTCACGGTAAGTGGCGCAACAGTGGAAGCCATCAAGGAAGCTGACACGGTTAAGGTGGAAGAGGGCAAGGTTACCGGTTCTATCGAGGCTATCACGGTTGAACTGGCTCCTCTGAATGAAGAAGTTGAAGTTTCTGTTGGCGATGTCACTGCTATGCAGCTGACGATTGATGGTTCTATTGGTAAGGCTTCCGCTGCTTCCTACTTTGCTTTTGAAAACACTGAGGAAAACGGCTCCTATACCGATAGCAGACTGACTCTGCTGGGCGACAAGGCTTCTATCAACAAGATTGATGTTGACTATCGTCCGACCGAGATTGTTCTGGATCACTTCCAGGGCACTGTTCCGGCTATCCAGAACGGTAACTACACTGGTTATTCCGAGACTGGCGCGACCCTGAAGTCTGAGAACACTGATGATGTGTATGATGATACCCGTGCAACTGTCAATGGCAGCATGGAGATTTACACCGTTGAGCTGAACTCCGGCGCTGTTACCTTCAACGGCAACCTGAAGGTCAACAATATCTATGGCAGCGAAGCTGATTTCATCATCAACGCTGGCGCCCTGCGCGTTACTGACTCCATCGCGACCTCTAACACCCTGAAACTTGCCAATGCTGCTGATGTTGCGGTTGGCACTGTCGTGTACAGCGCTACCTCCGACATCGCGGACGAGGATTCCTTCCTTGGCTATGGCTTCACCGTAAAGACGGTTGCCGGCACCAACACCGATTCCTTTGTGATTGACGGCGTTTCCTTCTCCGGCCTGAGCATGAGCCAGTCCACGGCTGAGGTTGTGGTTGGTGATTCCCTCACCCTGACCGCTTCCGCTTATCCGAACGGCACGACTCTGCCGGCTAACACCAAGATTAAGTTCTACATCGACGGCGATGAGAGCTATATCTCTGGTCTCAACAATGGCGACGGCACGGCTACCCTGACCGCTCACCAGTACAGCTCCGATTTCTCCGTCCTCAACAAGGCTACTGTTACGGCTGTTGTTGTTGACGAGTTCGACATCGACCTGGAAGAGTACGGCGCAGCTACCTGTGTTGTTACCGTTATCCCCGAGATTAAGTCCACCTACACCTCCGATACCACCGGTAACGTGAACGTGAAGGCTGGCGACACCTATCAGTTCAAGATCACCTCTCTCGATGGCAAGGTTCCGACCTTCGGCATCGGCAGCCCGTCCTTCAAGCTGGTCGCTTCCTCCAACACGGGTAACGACTACTACTTCAAGGTTCAGGCTGTTGGCAACATTGGCGATGCTTGCGGCATCTACATCAACAGCGATCCGAACAAGGTTGCTGTTCTGCATGTGACCGCTGACTACACCTGCGACACCACCACCGTTAATGTTCCGGTTGGCGGTTCCTATCAGGTGAAGATCACCGCTAATGCTCGCCCGACCGTCGCTGCTGGCAACTCCATCTACACGGTTGAGTATGTCTCCAACAGCGGCAACGACTACTTCTTCAAGATCACTGCGACCCAGAACGCTAAGGCTGGCGATGTTGTTGGCTTCTATGTCAACGGCGGCCCCCGTGCTTTTGTCGCTACCACTGTCTGATTGAGTAGTTCGAACTACGGTTACTTGATTACTACTACTATCTCAACAAAATAAGTGTAGTTGTATTTGCGTCGCGGCTGCCTGGTTCGCCAGGCAGCCGCTTGTGCGTTTGAGAGAAGTTGAGCATAAAGAGCAGGCCATGCACACTGCCCACGTTATGTGGTGCGAATGTGCATGGCCTTATTTTTGTTTGCGTGTATGCTGCTTTTGTTTTCGTTTTTAGTCTGTTTCCGTGGAACCCCACAGACGTGCGCATTTTACAGCCTGATTCCATCCGCGCAGAACGCGGCGGCGCTGTTCCTCCTCCATTTTTGGCTCATAAACACGGTCAATCGTCCAGTGGTCGCGTACATCGTTCAGATCCTTCCAGAAACCGGTGGCAAGTCCGGCAAGGTAAGCAGCGCCAAGGGCCGTTGTTTCCCTCACGATGGGCCGACGCAGCCGCTTTCCGGTAATGTCTGCCTGGAACTGCATGATAATATCGCTGACACTCGCGCCGCCGTCCACTTTGATTTCGTTGATTTCCAGCCCGGTGTCGGCCATCATCGCGTCAATAACGTCCTTTGACTGGAAAGCAATGGATTCCAGCGCGGCCCGGATGATATGATTCCGGCTTGTGCCGCGCGTCAGGCCGAAGATGGTACCGCGCGCGTGCATATCCCAGTAGGGGGCTCCCATGCCGGTAAAGGCGGGAACAAAATACACGCCCTGTGAATCCTTGACGCGCCCTCCGAAGTAATCCGCGTCGGGAGCATCCTTGTAAAAGCGCATTTCATCGCGCAGCCATTGCAGAACGGCGCCGCCAACAAAGACGCTGCCTTCCAGCGCGTAAGTAATTTTTCCGTTCAAGCCATAGCCGATGGTGGTGAGAAGTCCGTTTTTGCTCCGCACAGGCTCGCTTCCGGTGTTCATCAAAATAAAGTTTCCGGTGCCGTAAGTATTTTTTACATCGCCTTTTTTAAAACAGGTCTGCCCAAACAAAGCCGCTTGCTGGTCGCCCGCAATGCCGCAGATTGGCACCTCGGCCCCCGCGATGTTCATGGTTCCATAGATTTCGGAGCAGCTTTTGACTTCCGGAAGTACGTTTGCGGGAATTCCCAGTTCTTTGAGGATTCGCTCGTCCCATTGCAGCGTGTGGATGTTAAAGAGCATGGTGCGGGAAGCGTTGGTGTAGTCGGTGACATAGGCTTTCCCGTCCGTCAGCTTCCAGATCAGCCAGGTGTCAATGGTTCCGAACAACAGACGGCCCTGCTCCGCCTTTTCTCTGGCGCCTTCCACATGGTCCAGAATCCATTTGATTTTGGTGCCGGAGAAATACGCGTCCACCAATAATCCGGTCGTTTCCTTGATGTAGTCCGTCAACTCCTGATTTTGCATGATGGTTTCGCAGATATCAGCTGTGCGGCGGCATTGCCAGACAATGGCGTTGCAGATAGGAAGACCGGTTTCTCTGTCCCATGCCACAACGGTTTCCCTCTGGTTGGTCACACCGATTCCGGCGATCTCTTCGCCGTGGATGTTCAGCCGTGTGAGGGCTTCCATCAGTACACCGTACTGTGTCACATAAATATCCGTCGCGTTGTGCTCTACCCATCCGGCTTGCGGATAAATCTGAGGAAATTCCTTCTGAGCGACGGAAACAATGTTTTGTTCGCGGTCAAACACGATGCACCGGCAGCTTGTGGTCCCTTCATCCAGTGCGACGATGTATTTTTTCTCCATGTCCCTTTCCATCCTTTCCCTTAGGTTTTATTGAAAATCATAGACATCGTTTTTTCCCATAGCGGCTGTTTCTGTGTCCAAAGACTCGAAATCCGGCAAGGATTCTCCGCTTTTTTTCTGAAAACACCTCTCACTCTGGGAAAAAATTCAACATTTTTCTTTTTTCAGGCAAACCTTGCTTCAGAAAAACAAAAAAGCAGCACAACAAAGCGAACCGCTTGTCATGCTGCTCTCCATCTCCGCAGACAGTTTCTAGTATCACTATAGCATGGAATCTTTCTCTCTGTCAAGCGTTCTTTTTGCAATCAGAACAATCTGTTTTTACAAGATAAATACTTTTTATTCAATGCGTCAGCGAGGGGGAATTTTCCATGCTGAGCTGCTGTAAAGAAGAGCAACGCCGCATTCCTCCTACCTTTACAGCCAGCGCTTTCTTGGGTATAATGAGGAAAGGCAAAAATCGGAACGGAGGCAGAGCCGAATGGCAAGGGAAAAGGAAGCCAAAACAAATGTAATGCGGATCTTGGACAAGGAGAAAATCCCATACCGCCATTATACCTATGCGCACGACGGCGGCGCGGTGGATGGGGAGTCGGTGGCCGCGATGCTGGGGCAAAATCCGGCGCAGGTGTTCAAAACTCTCGTCACGCGCGGCGGAAACGGATTTTTTGTCTTTGTCATTCCTGTGAAGGAGGAGCTGGACTTGAAGGCGGCGGCGCGTGCCGTGGGAGAAAAATCCGTGTCCATGCTGCACGTCAGCGAGCTGCTGCCCACAACGGGTTATGTTCGCGGCGGCTGTTCTCCAATTGGAATGAAGAAGCAGTTTCCCACCGTGATCGATGAGTCCTGCCTTTCCTTTGAAACGATTATTTTCAGCGCGGGAAAGATTGGCGCACAGGTAGAAATTGCTCCCTCCGCTTTGCTTGCCCTGACCGGAGGTTCCACAGCGGCTGTTACCGTGCAGAATGGGGAGGGACCGCATGAATAAAATGGATACGGACGGAATTCTTTTCGATCTGGATGGTACGCTCTGGGATTCCGGCGAGGGCGTGACGGAGGGCTATAACCTTGCCGCACGCCGGATGGGGCTTTCCCGTGTGTTTACGCAGGACGATCTGCATGGTATTATGGGACTTCAGGCGCAGCAGGTGTTGGATCGGCTCGTTCCGGAGCTTTCCCCGGCGGATCAAAAGCGCTTCCAGGAGGAAGCCTGCCGCTGTGAGTGCGAGATTCTGCGCACGGGACGCGGAAGCTTTCTGCTTCCGGGCGTTCGGGAGCTGCTTGACGCCCTGCGCCCGCTTTGTCCCCTGTTCCTGGTCAGTAACTGTATGGATGGATACATCGAATCTTTTTTTGAAGCGCATGGGCTGGCGTCGTATTTCACGGATTTTGAACATCCAGGCCGCACGGGGCTGAGCAAAGGGGAAAACAATCGCCTGATCCTCGGGCGCAACGGCTTGCAAAACGCCGTATACGTCGGGGACGCGCAGGTGGATCTGGAGGGCGCGCGTTTGGCTGGGATTCCGTTCATCTGGGCGCGGTACGGTTTTGGCTCCGTCACGGAGTATGACGCGGTTCTCGACAATCCGCGCGATCTGCTGTCTATGCTTACCTTTCCCCATTGATCATTCGGACACAAAAAAACTCCCGCAGATTCCCTTTTTTCGTTCTCTCCGCCATCGTTTTATGGTATAATAATACATCAGCCTGTTTGCTTCTGCAGAGCTATTTGCAAACTGAATTTGATTTTGCCTTGGAGAAAAATCCAATATGATTATTTTAGGCATAGACCCCGGATACGCCATTGTCGGCTACGGCATCGTGCGCGCGGAATGCGGACGCTACCAGCCCGTGGATTACGGCGCCATCACCACCCCGGCGGGGATGGAGTTTGGGCGCAGACTTGAATTGATTTACGAGGAAACCCGGCTGCTGTTCAGCCGTTTCCACCCGCAGGCGCTCAGTCTCGAGCGGCTGTACTTTCAAACGAATAAAACGACGGCGATCGGTGTGGCGGAAGCCAGGGGCGTGATTCTTCTGACCGCTCAGCAGGCCGGTGTGCCGGTTTTTGAATATACCCCGCTGCAAATCAAACAGGCCGTTACGGGATACGGCCAGGCGAAAAAGCCGCAGGTCATGGAGATGACAAGAAGGCTCCTGTGCCTGCGGGAGGTCCCCAAGCCGGACGATACCGCCGACGCGCTCGCCATGGCTATCTGCCACGGGCAGACGTCCGGCAGCGATCTGCGCCGCAGATTGCTTTCCGGCTCCATTCGCACAACGACAGGGAGGAATCCGCAGTGATTTATAGTGTATCGGGTACCTTGGTCCATCTGGAACCGGGTGTGGCCGTGGTGGAATGCGGCGGCGTCGGCTTCAAGTGCCTGACTTCCATGAACACACAGCGCAAGCTGCCGAACATCGGCGGACAGGTGAAGCTGTACACGAAGCTGAACGTCCGCGAGGACGCCATGGATCTCTTTGGCTTTGCCACTCTGGCGGAGCTGAGCTGCTTTACCATGCTCACCGGCGTTTCGGGCGTCGGCCCGCGCGTGGGGCTTGCCATTCTCAGCGAGCTGGCCCCGGAGCAGGTGGCGCTGGCGGTGGCGTCCGGCGACAGCAAGGCCCTCACCCGTGCGAGCGGCGTCGGCGCGAAGCTGGCGCAGCGCATCGCTTTGGAGTTGAAGGATAAGGTAAAGAAGATGGGCGTTGTCACGGAGGGCGGCGCGCCGGTTTCTCCGGCGGGCGTTATGAGCGCCGCGGGGAACGCCGCGAACGCTGTCAGCGCGCTGGCCGTGCTGGGCTATACGCCGAGCGAGGCTGCGTCCGTTGTGGCGAAATTCGACAGCTCGCTTCCCACAGAGGAGCTGATCCGGCTGTCTTTGCGGGAGATGGGCTCGAAGCTGTGAAAGGGGGCGGCTGACGATTGAATACGGAATTCGAATACCCCGACAGCGGGGGAAGTGAATACGATCTGGAAAACCGGATGGTCGCTCCGGAGTATGTTCCCGAGGACGCGGAGGTCGAAAATCCCCTTCGCCCGAAAACGCTGTCCGAGTACATCGGCCAGGAAAAGGCAAAGGAAAATCTCGCCGTGTTCATTGAGGCGGCGCGGCAGAGAAAAGAAAGCCTCGACCATGTCCTGCTCTACGGCCCGCCCGGCCTCGGCAAAACGACGCTCGCGGGCATCATTGCCAATGAGCTGGGCGTGGGCTTTCGCGTCACCTCCGGCCCGGCGATCGAAAAGCCCGGCGACTTGGCCGCTCTGCTTACCAACCTGAATCCCGGCGACGTGCTGTTTATCGACGAGATTCACCGCCTTTCGCGCAGTGTGGAGGAAATCCTCTACCCCGCGATGGAGGACTTCGCGATCGATATCATCACCGGAAAAGGGCAGATGGCCGCTTCGTATCACCTGCCGCTGCCGCGCTTTACGCTGGTGGGCGCGACGACGCGGGCGGGCCAGATCTCGGCTCCTCTGCGGGATCGCTTTGGCGTGGTGCTGCGTCTGGAGCTGTATTCGCCGGAGGAGCTGGCGCGCATCGTCACCAGAAGCGCCCAAATTCTCGGGATCCCTGTGGAAGCGGACGGCGCGCTGGAGATTGCCTCCCGATCGCGCGGCACGCCGCGTATTGCGAACCGCATGCTAAAGCGTGTGCGCGATTTTGCCCAGCTGATGAGCGGCGGGGTGATTACTTACGAGAGCGCGAAGCTGGGACTTGACCGTCTGGAAATCGACGAGATCGGCCTGGACGCCAATGACCGCCGGATGCTCTCCACGATGATCCGCTTTTACAACGGCGGTCCCGTCGGCCTGGAAACGCTGGCCGCCGCCATCGGCGAGGAAGCCGTCACGCTGGAGGACGTTTACGAGCCGTATCTGATGCAGATCGGCTTTCTCAGCCGTACGCCGCGCGGCCGCTGTGTCACGCGGGCAGCCTACCTGCATTTGGGCATGACCCCTCCCGGCGCGGAGCCAAGCGCTCAGCAAACCCTGTTTCATGATTAAAAAGATGGAAAAACCGTTCGCGCCGGTTTGGCGGCGCAGATTGCAAGAGGAGTGAAAGCTATTATGGGAAGACTTTTTGGAACCGACGGCGTACGCGGCGTCGCAAACAGTGAACTGACCTGCGAAATGGCTATGAACATCGGCCGTGCCGCCGCTATGGTGCTGACGGACGACGATCGCCGCCATCCGCGCATTCTGATCGGCAAGGATACGCGCAAATCCTCCGATATGCTGGAAGCCGCCATCACGGCGGGCCTGTGCAGCGTCGGAGCGAACGTGATCCAGCTCGGCGTCGTGCCGACTCCGGCGGTGGCTTTCCTCGTCGGCAAATACAAGGCGGACGCGGGTATCGTTCTGACCGCTTCGCACAATCCCTGTGAGTTCAACGGCATCAAGATTTTCAGCGGCGACGGCTATAAGCTGCCCGACGCGCTCGAGGAGCAGATCGAAGCGATCGTGCTCGACCATGTCGCCACCCCTCCCACGCCCGTCGGCGGCGACCTCGGCACCGTGACCACCGCGCCGAACGTTGTGCGCGACTATGTGGACCACGTCAAGAGCACCGTTCCCTTCTCCCTGGACGGCTTGCGCATCGCCATCGACTGCGCGAACGGCGCGTCGAGCCGCACGGCGGAAACGCTCTTTACGGAGCTGGGCGCGGAGTGCCATATGATCGCCAACGAGCCGAACGGCGTGAATGTCAACGACAAGTGCGGTTCGACCCATATGGAGGGCCTGATGGCCTATGTGAAGGAGCACGGCCTTGACGCGGGCGTTGCCTTTGACGGAGACGCGGACCGCTGCCTTGCCGTGGACGAAAACGGCAATCTGGTTGACGGCGATTTCGTGATGGCGATCTGCGCCGCCGATATGAAATCGCGCGGCAAGCTGGCAAAATCCACCGTTGTCGGCACCATTATGACAAACATGGGCTTCAACCGCTTCTGCGACGAGAACAACATGAAGTTTTCCGCCACCAAGGTCGGCGACCGCTATGTTCTCGAAGAAATGCTGCTTGAAGGCTACAACTTCGGCGGCGAGCAGAGCGGCCACGTCATCTTCCTGGACTTCGCCACCACCGGTGACGGCCAGATGACGGCGGCTCAGCTTCTGAGCATCATGCGCCGCCGTCAGGCGAAGCTGTCCAGCCTTGCGACCATTATGCAGCGCTATCCGCAGGTCATGGTCAATGTGACCACCAGCCCGGAGGGCAAGCTGCGTTTCTACACCGACACCGAGGTGAAGGAGAGCATTGAGAAGGCAAAGGCCGCGCTCGGCAATACGGGACGCATCATTGTGCGCCCGTCCGGCACGGAGCCGCTGCTGCGCGTGATGGTGGAGGGAGAGAACGAGGAGCAGATCTCCGATCTGGCAAACCAGGTCGCGGACGTTCTGCGCACCCGTCTCGCCTGACGCAAAAGCCGGGGGATCCCCCGGCCCTGCGGAGAAGCCCGGGAGCCGGGCCTGTCCGCAGGGCCGGCGGCAGAACGAAAAAGAAGCTGGAAAGGCGGGAACAACGTGAGAGCCGCACAATGGAAGGATTATGAATTGATCGATACCTCCGGAGGGGAGCGACTGGAGCGGTGGGGAGACGTTATCCTCATTCGTCCGGATCCGCAGATCCTCTGGGAAACGCCCCGCAGCGATCCGCGCTGGAAGCAGGCGAACGCGCGCTATCAGCGCTCCTCCACGGGGGGAGGCGCATGGCAGGAATGGCGGCGCGTTCCGCCCATGTGGAAAATCCATTACCACGAACTGACGCTGCAAATCAAGACCATGGGCTTCAAGCATACCGGAGTCTTTCCGGAGCAGGCCGTGAACTGGGATTTCGCTATGGAGAAGATCCGGGGCGCGGGAAGGCCGGTAAAGGTGCTGAACCTGTTTGGCTACACGGGAGCCGCCACGCTGGCGTGCGCCGCCGCCGGAGCTTCCGTCTGCCATGTGGACGCAAGCCGGGGGATGGTCGCGTGGGCGCGCGAGAACGCGGCCGCGTCGGGTCTCGCGGACAAGCCGGTGCGCTGGCTGGTGGACGATTGCATGAAATTTGTCCAGCGGGAGCAGCGCCGCGGCAACACCTACGACGCGATTATCATGGATCCCCCCTCCTATGGCCGCGGGCCGGGCGGCGAGGTCTGGAAGCTGGAGGAGCAGCTGTATTCGCTCGTGAGCCAGTGCGTGCCGATTCTCTCGGAGCGCCCGCTGTTTTTCCTGCTGAATTCCTACACCACGGGCCTTTCCCCGGCGGTGATGGAATACCTGCTCGGCGTGCTGATCGGCAAAAAATTCGGCGGATCCGTCTCCTCGGGGGAGATCGGCCTGCCGGTGACGGATACGGGATTGGTCCTGCCGTGCGGCAGCACAGCCATTTGGCAGGAATAAGGAAGAAGGGATCGAAGAATGACGGAAAACGGATTTATCAACGCGCAGGACGTGGTGTTTGCCTATGAGCCGGAGGAGGGCCGCGAGCCGCATAACGTTCTCGACGGCGTGACCATTTCGATCCGGCGCGGCGAGTTTGTCGCGCTGCTCGGCCACAACGGGTCGGGCAAATCCACCATGGCAAAAATGTTTAACGCGATGCTGCTTCCCACGGGCGGCAAGGTGTTTGTCGACGGTATGGATACGGTTGACGAGGCCGTTCTGTACGAGATCCGCCAACGCGTGGGACTGGTGCTCCAGAACCCGGACAACCAGCTGGTCGCGAGCGTGGTGGAGGAGGACGTGGCTTTCGGGCCGGAAAATCTCGGCATCCCGCCGGAGGAAATCCGCGTCCGTGTGGACGAGGCTCTGAAAGCTGTGGGCATGTACGATTTTCGTCTGAACGCACCGTATAAGCTGTCCGGCGGACAGAAGCAGCGCATTGCCATCGCGGGTATTATTGCCATGCAGCCGGACTGCATCGTCCTGGACGAGCCGACGGCCATGCTGGATCCGCGCGGCCGCAGCGAGGTGCTGGAAACCATCCACCGTCTGAACGAAGAAAAGGGTATCACGATTGTGCTCATTACCCACTATATGGATGAAGCGGTGCAGGCCGGCCGCGTCATCGTTATGGACGGCGGGCATGTGCTGATGGAGGGCGATCCGCGCGAGGTATTCTCGCAGGTGGAGCTGCTCAAAAAGCATCAGCTCGACGTTCCCCAGGCCACGGAGCTGACCTACCGTTTGCAGGGAATGGGATTCCCCATGCCCTGCACGCTGACCACCGAGGAATGCGTGGAAGCGCTGGCGGCCTATCTGCCGCCGGTGCAGGCGGCCCCGTAAGGAACAGGAGCCGGACGAAAGCCGGCATCGGGAAAATGACGGAACAAGACAGAGAGGGCAAGGGAACATGGCAGTTATCGAATTAAAGAATCTGACCTATACCTACGGCGAAGGGACCCCCTTTTGCAAAACGGCGGTGGACAACGTCAGCCTGTCGATCGAGCAGGGGGAGTTCATCGGCGTGATCGGACATACGGGGTCGGGCAAATCCACCCTGATCCAGACGCTCAACGGCTTGCTGCGCCCCACCGGGGGCCAGGTGCTTCTCAACGGGAAGGATATCTGGGCGGAGCCGAAAAAGATCCGGGAGGTGCGCTTCCGCGTTGGTATGGTGTTTCAGTACCCGGAGCACCAGCTGTTCGAGGAAACGGTGCTCAAAGATATCGCGTTTGGTCCGGGCAATATGGGCCTTTCGCCGCAGGAGGCGGAGGAGCGCGCCAGAAAAGCGGCGGCGTTTGTGGGGCTTTCGGAGGATTTTCTGGACAAGAGCCCCTTTGAGCTTTCGGGCGGCGAGAAGCGGCGTGTGGCGATCGCAGGCGTGATCGCCATGGATCCGGACGTTCTCGTCCTCGACGAGCCCACGGCGGGCCTTGACCCCATGGGGCGCGACGTGCTGCTCGCCCAGATCACCAGCTATCACAAGACGCGCGGCAATACCGTCCTGCTCGTTTCGCACAGCATGGAGGACATTGCCCGCACCGCCGACCGGATCCTGGTGATGAATTCCTCCCATATGGCCATGTTCGGCCCGACGAAGGAAGTGTTTGCCCGCGGCGCGGAGCTGGAGGAGATGGGCCTGCGTGTGCCGCAGATCACCAAGATTCTCGCGTGCCTGCGGGAGCGCGGCTGGCCGGTCGGCACCGCCCTGACGATGGAGGAAGCCGTGCGGGAGCTGCTTCCGCTGCTGGAGAAAGGGGGCGTGAAGGCATGATCCGTGATATCGCATTGGGACAGTACATCCCCGGAGATTCTCTGGTGCACCGCATGGACCCGCGCGTCAAGATCGTGCTGGTGTTCCTGTTTATCGTGTTTCTGTTTGTGGCGCAGAATTTTGTCTCGCTGCTGCTTCTGGTGGTTTCGGTGGCGGTGTGCATCCTGCTTTCGGGCGTGCCGGTGCGCCATTATATCAAGAGCGTCAAAGCGATCCTTTTTATCGTTCTGTTCACCTCCGTGCTGAACCTGTTCTACGGCGGCGGGGAGACGCTGCTGAAAATCGGCTTCATGGAGATCAAATCCGGCGGCGTGAGCAACGCCATCTTTATCGCGGTGCGCATCATCAGCCTGATTCTGCTGAGCGCCGTTTTGACCTTCACCACCTCGCCCACCTCGCTGACGGACGCGATCGAGCGTCTGATGAAGCCGCTGAAGGTATTTCACATCCAGGTGCATGAGATCGCGATGATGATGACGATCGCGCTGCGCTTTGTGCCGACCCTGCTGGAGGAGACGGACAAGATCATGAGCGCGCAGAAGGCGCGCGGCGCGGATCTGGAAAGCGGAGGACTGGTCCAGCGGGCCAAAGCGCTGCTGCCGATCCTGATTCCGCTGTTTGTCTCGTCGTTTCGCCGGGCCTATGATCTCGCGATGGCGATGGAATGCCGCTGCTATCACGGCGGAGAGGGCCGCACGAAGATGAAGGTGCTGCATGCGGGAAAACGGGACGCGGTCGCCTGCGTGGTTGTGGTGGTGATTTGCGCCGCTGTGGTGGTGAGCAACATCGTTTTACCCGGTGTGCTGAGCTGAGCGGGCGATCGTTCAGAAAATCTTCGTATTTTTTTGATACTTTATTGAAATTCTCCGGATATACTGGACGATGGGAAACAGTACGCCGTCCGGAGGGAAAGGGAGCGCCATGAGAACGTTGTTGCTTGCCCTGGCCTACGATGGGGCCTGTTTCCACGGCTGGCAGGTGCAGAAAAACGCCTCCAGCGTGCAGGAGACGTTTCAGGACGCTGTGGAGCGCGTGCTGGGAGAACGTCCGGACTGCAAGGGATGCAGCCGGACGGATTCCGGCGTCCATGCGAAATGCTTTTGTGTGAGCATGCGCACGGAGCATCCCATTCCCTGTGAACGCCTTATGGCGGCGCTGAATCATTTTCTCCCGGAAAGCGCTGCTGTTCTCGATGTCCGGCAAGTGCCGGAGTCTTTTCACGCGCGTTATTCCTGTCTGGGGAAGGAATACGAATACCGGATTTGGAACGCGCGGGCGCGCAGTCCGTTTTTGCGCGGCCGCGCGCTTCACTATTATTATCCCCTGGATCTCGATCTCCTGAACCGTGCGGCCTCCTGCTTTGTGGGCACGCATGATTTTTCGTCCTTCTGTACCCTGGACGGACGGGACAAGGGAGATCTCACGCGCACCATTACCCGTTCCGAATGGAGACGGGAGGGTGAAAGCGTGATCTATACCGTGGCGGCAGACGGCTTTCTGTATAACATGGTGCGGATTCTCGTGGGAACGCAGCTCTATGTGGCGCAGGGAAAGCTGACCCCGGAGGAGCTGCCGCGTATTCTGAAAGCGTGTGACCGCACGAAGGCAGGCCCAACCGCTCCGCCGCAGGGCCTGTATCTGAACCGGGTTTTTTACCGCGGCCTGACGTGTACCGCAGAAGGCTTTCAGGGGGAATACCATGAGTAGAAAGGCAAAGTATTATGCCGAGAGCACCGGTTCTCCCGCACGCCGGCGCAGGCGGAAACGGCGCAGGGAAGAGGAAAAGGAGCGGAAGATCCCCTCTTGGGTCTATCGTGTGGCGGTCGTTCTGATTGTGGCCGTGGCAGGTCTTGTCCTTTGGGTCAACCGTGACGGCCTTACGCCGGAAAATATGGTAAACTGGGTGCAGGAGCGCGTGGTGGGCCTGGGAATCGGGGACGGTTACCCGGTCCCCATTACCGGAAGTCAGGTGATGGCCCGCAATTTCATCAGTGAGAACGGCGAAATCACCATGGTCAGCGACACCCATCTGACGACGCTCAATTCCACGGGAAAAGAACTGTGCAGCCGCCAGCACAGCTTCAGCTTTCCGGTTCTCCGCCTGGCGGGCGGAAGATCTCTCGTGTATAATCTTGGCGGAAAGGGCTATCAGATTGAGACGCGTACCAAGACCATTCTGCGAGGGGACGCGGACGGCAACATTCTTGGCGGCGCTGTCGCGTCAAACGGGCATTATGCTCTTTTGACTGAGAACACAGATTATCTTGGCCGTCTCACGGTTTACACGGAAACCAATGAAAAACAGTATGAATATAGCTTTTCGAGCTGCTATCCCGCCGCCGCGGCCTTGAGCGCGGACGGTTCGCAGGCTCTCGTCTGCGGGGTGTATGCCGAGGGCGGTGCGTTTGCCTCCTCGCTCTATCTAATCGATCTCAACAGTTCTCAGACAGTGGAGCCGGCGGCGAGCTTTCCCGAAACCACGCCGGTTGACGCGTTTTGGTACGGCGACGGCAGCGCGGCGGCTGTGGGCGACAAGCTGACGGCCGTTGTTACTCCCTCGGGCTCCGTTGTGCAGTATGGATACGGCGGCTGGCTGCTCAATTCCTATGCCGGTGCGGACGGAATCACAGCGATCGGGCTTTCGCCTTATTCCAACGCGGCCAGCGGCAAGCTGGTGCTTTTGGATTCCTCCGGCAGCGAGAAGCGCTCCATTCCGTTGTCCGGCGAACCGGACGCGGTTTCCCTTTCCGGAAACACCGTGGCGGTGCTGGTGGATGGAACTGTCTATGCCTACTCGATTGCGGACGGCGTTCTGTTTGCCCAGGCCGAAGCCGGAGAAGACGCTGTGTCCATTGCGCTGGCGAATGAAAGCTCCGTGTATATTCTCGGGGTTTCGGAGATCCGAACGGCTTCCCTGAACGGATAAGCCCGGCGGCTCCCGCCTGTCAATTCTGCGGCCATGCGGCCGGGAAAAGGAGAAGAAGAATGGGATTTTTACTGGACGTCGTGCTTGCCGCGGTGATTGTCGTTTCCCTCCTGCTTGGAATCAAGAGCGGCGTGGTGCGTTCTCTGGTGGGGTTTGCGGGAGGAATTTTCGCCATGGCGGCCTCCGCTGTGCTCTCCGGCTTTGCCGCGGACGTGTTTTGCGGGATGGTGGGAGAAAGCCATGCCGCCACTCCGATCGAGTACAACATGATTCGGATTGTCGCGTCGGTTATTTTGTATGTGGCGCTGCAATTTCTGGTGTACCTCGCGGCCCGCGCGCTGGATCAGATGTTCCGGCTGCCGGGGCTGAATTTGATTAACCGTGTATGCGGCGCTGTGTTCGGCGCTTTGCGCGGGGCGGTGATTGCCGCTCTGCTGTGCGTAGTGCTTACGCTGGCGCTGCCATACATGAAGGTGGACGAGGGGAAGCCTCTGCCGCAGGAAACGCTGCACAGCTCCTTCCTGTACCGCCAGCTTTATGAGGAAAACCCCGTGGCGCTGCTCTTTGCCTGAGCTTTGCCGCAAGGCCCCGGCCCGAATGGCGGGTTTGCGGCCGTGTCCGTCCAAGGAAGGATTTGAGAGGAAGATGGATCGATGAAGACCAGGAACAAAAATATCAATGTGCCGAACGCGCTTTCTCTGCTTCGGATCTTGCTAATTGCGCCGTTTGTGTATTATTATATACACAGGCAAATTGGTCCCGCGATTGCGTGTCTGATCCTGTCCGGTCTTTCGGATATGTTTGACGGGATGATCGCGCGCCGCTTTGATCAGTTTACCGAGCTGGGACAAATGCTCGATCCCATCGCGGATAAACTGACGCAGGGGACCGTGGCCATTTGTCTGGCCGTTGATAATCCTATTTTGCTGCCGCTTCTCGCCATCTTTGTGATCAAGGAGCTGATGATGATCATTGGCGGCGCGTATCTTGTTCTGAAAGCGAAAAAACGTCCCAGCGGGGCCATGTGGTACGGCAAGGTCGGAACCATTCTGTTCTATGTGTCGTTCCTTGTGATTGTGGCGCTCAAGGGAATTTGGAAAGTGGAAATTCTTCCGCTGAATATCGCCCTGCTCTCTGTGACGGCGATATTCATGCTGTTTGCCTTATATAAGTATTTTCGAGTATTTCTGTCTCTGCTTCATTCGGTGGATCCGAAGGATTCCATCGATCTGAAGGCGGACATCAAAGCAAAGCGCGAGCCGCAGGAGCACAAGGGCTAACCGGCGCGCGCGGAAAAGAGGACGATTCATGATGCTATGTTCCAGATGCCATAAAAGGCCGGCGGTTGTTTTTATTTCTCCCAGCACCGGCTCCGGGGATCCGCAGGGGCTTTGCCTGACCTGCGCCAAGGAGCTGGGAATCAAGCCCGTCAACGATCTGTTGGATAAAATGGGCCTGAACGAGGAACAGCTTGACTCCATGGAGTCGGAGCTTGGCCAGCTGATGAACCCCGACGGCACCGACGACGAGGGAGAGGAGACGAGCGCTTTCACTCCCGGCGGCGCGGCGACCTTCCCGACCTTTCTGCAAAGCATTTTCCCCGGCATGGGAAAACAGCCCTCTCAGGAGAACGGCAAAACCGAAGCAGGCCAGCAGGACGGCGGCCAGAAGGGGAAAAAGGAAAAGCAGCGCACCAAGCGCCGCCATCTCAATGCCTATTGCACAAACCTCACGGCCAAGGCTGCCGCGGGGGAAATTGACGCGATCATCGGGCGCGACCGGGAAATCAGCCGTGTGGTGCAGATCCTCAGCCGCCGCACGAAGAACAATCCCTGCCTGATCGGCGAGCCGGGCGTCGGCAAGACGGCCATCGCGGAGGGACTCGCGCTGCGCATTGCCGCGGGAGAGGTGCCCGCCCGCCTGCGGAAAAAGGAAATCCATCTGCTGGATTTGACGGCGCTTGTGGCCGGTACGCAGTTCAGAGGCCAGTTTGAAAGCCGCATCAAAGGCCTGGTCGATGAGGTGAAGGCCGAGGGCAATATCATTCTGTTCATTGACGAAGTGCACAATCTCGTCGGAACCGGCGACGCGGAGGGCTCCATGAACGCCGCGAATATCCTCAAGCCCGCCCTGTCGCGCGGTGAGATTCAGGTGATAGGCGCGACGACCTTTGTGGAGTACCGCAAATATATTGAGAAGGATGCGGCTTTGGAGCGCCGCTTCCAGCCTGTCACCGTGGCGGAGCCGACGCTTGCGGAGACGACCGATATTCTGATGGGCATTCGTTCCTATTACGAAAACTTCCACCGCGTGCGTGTGCCGGACGCGATTGTCCGCAGCGCGGTGTCCCTCTCCGAGCGGTATATCACGGACCGTTTCCTGCCCGACAAGGCGATCGACCTTTTGGATGAAAGCTGCGCCCATGCAGCTCTGCGCAACAAGCAGATGGCAGATTACGACGCCGCGACGGCGGAGCTGGAATCGCTGCGCTCTCAGGAGGAGGAGCTGACGGCGGAGGGGACGGAGCCGGATTATGAGCATCTGGCGGAGCTTCGCACCAAAATGGTGCAGCTGGAGCAGAAGGAGAAGGAGCTTGCCCCCGCCGCGCTTGGCGCGCAGGTGGAGACGGAGGATCTGGCCAAAGTCATCGAGCTTTGGACCGGAATCCCGGCTTCCCGGATTCAGGAAAACGAGCTGAAAAAGCTGAGCCATTTTGAAGACGAGCTCAACCGTCATATCATCGGACAGGAGGAGGCTGTGGCCGCTGTGGCGGCCGCCGTCCGGCGCAGCCGTGTGCAGATCAGCCCGCGCCGCCGTCCGGCCTCGTTTATTTTCGTCGGTCCCACCGGCGTTGGCAAAACGGAGCTGGTGAAGGTGCTCAGCCAGGAGCTGTTTGACACGCCGGAAACGCTGATCCGACTGGATATGTCGGAGTTTATGGAGAAACACTCGGTTTCGCGCATCATCGGATCGCCTCCGGGCTATGTCGGCTATGACGAGGCGGGGCAGGTGACGGAAAAGGTGCGCCGCCGCCCGTATTCCGTCCTGCTGTTTGACGAGATCGAGAAAGCGCATCCGGATGTGCTCAATATCCTGCTGCAAATTCTGGACGAAGGCCATGTGACGGACGCGCACGGCCGCAATGTGAATTTTGAAAATACTATTGTCGTGATGACCTCCAACGCGGGAAGCGAACGCCGTGAGAGTGCGCTGGGCTTTGCGAAGGCGGAAGCCGACGTTTCCCGTGAGCGTGCGATGAAGGCGCTCTCGGATTTCCTGCGGCCGGAATTTCTCGCCCGTGTGGACGAGATTGTGATTTTCCGTTCACTGGACGCACAGGATTTCCGCAAGATTGCCGCTCTGATGCTGGATGAGTATGCCACGGCGCTCAAGGAGAAATCCATCAACCTCATCTACGACGACAAAGCCACCGGTTGGCTGGCCGACCACGCGATCGGCGGACGCAGCGGCGCGCGCGATCTGCGCAATCTGATCCGCCGAAAGGTGGAGGATCGGCTGGCGGAGCTTTTGATCGAGCAGTGCGACACCCCGCCCGCCGGGATTCTGATCACGGCGGAGGACGAGATCGTCCTGCGTGTTCTGCCGTAAGGGCGCATCGTTTGCACTTCAAATTCTTTTTGTTTGGAAAAGGGCGATTTTGTAGAAAAAATCGCCCTTTTTTTATTGACAGGATAAAGGTCATGTGCTATAATAATAGCCGTCGCAAAATGCGGGTGTAGTTCAATGGTAGAATCCCAGCCTTCCAAGCTGGTCGTGTGGGTTCGATTCCCATCACCCGCTCCATATTCCCTTTCCCGTCCGGGATAGGGACAAGCATGCGCCAATAGCTCAGCTGGATAGAGCAACTGCCTTCTAAGCAGTAGGCCAGGGGTTCGAGTCCCTTTTGGCGCGCCACAGACTGGGTCAACGCATGCCGGAGAACACGCTGTCGAAGCGTTTCTCCGCAGCGTCCGGCTTTCGTACCGGACTCAGTTTTCTCCATGGTGGATGTAGCTTAGTTGGTTAAAGCGCCAGATTGTGGCTCTGGAGATCGTGGGTTCGAGTCCCATCTTCCACCCCATATAAAAACATGTGGCGCAAGACAGCAAAAGCTGTCTTGCGGCCCTTTTATCATTGGGCTGTAGCCAAGGGGTAAGGCAACGGACTTTGACTCCGTCATTCCGCGCGTTCAAATCGCGCCAGCCCAGCCATTGCCGCCCCTTAACGGGCGGAGCCGTCTGCAAAAAGCCGCATAACGCGATGCTTTTTGGATATAAATCAATATGGTATGAATCATTAGCTCAGTCGGTAGAGCACCTGACTTTTAATCAGGGTGTCCGGGGTTCGAATCCCCGATGGTTCACCAGACTGAGTCTGGACGCATTTCGCGTTCGGACTCTTTCTATTTTCCGCCCCTGTTGCTCGCGCTTAGGCTGGTAGCAGAAACGATTACCGTACAGGAATGGGAGAAAGCCATTCAGTCTTGCAATTATGTTACAATTTTCGCTTTCAGAGAATGACGCGATTTCATATAATACAGATACAAAGCCTGGCACAAATTGCTTTATCGAGAAGACCAATGTTCCAGAATGGATCGACGAAAGGGACACGCGGTGCACAGAAAGGTGTGTCATTATGCTGATGAATTCCAGCGATTATCTTACTACGATGGAACAAATCAAAAGGGAAATCAAATCCGCTCAGTATCGGGCCACTGTCCATGCGAATGTTGAACTGCTTATGTTGTATCACACCATTGGCCGCGTCATCAATGAGCATAAAATCTGGGGCAATAAATTTGTCGAAAATCTGGCCGCCGACATTCGGTTGGAATTTCCCAATAGTACCGGCTACTCGGTGCGCAATCTCAAATATATGGCAAAATTCGCCTTTCTTTTTCCGAATGCCGAAATTGTGCAAGCGTCACTTGCACAAATCACCTGGTATCACCACATTACCCTGATGGACAAAGTAAAGGATATGGATGTGTACCTCTGGTACGCTCAACAAACGGCGCGGAACGGCTGGTCGCGCAATGTGATGGTCCATCAAATTGAGAGCGGTCTTTATCAGCGGCAGGTTCTTGCAGGTAAGGTATCCAACTTTGAAAATCGTCTGCCTTCCCCACAAAGCGAATTGGCCATACAGACGATGAAAGACCCATATATTTTTGACTTCATTCCGTTTCGGGAAGATATGGTGGAGCGCGACATTGAACGGGCGCTGGTACAGGATGTGACCCGCTTGCTGCTGGAACTGGGTACAGGGTTTGCATTTCTTGGAAACCAGTATCATCTGAATGTAGGCGGGGATGACTTCTACATCGATTTGCTGTTCTATAATTTGAATCTTCGTTGTTATGTGGTGATAGAACTGAAAACCGGCGAATTTAAGCCGGAATATGCGGGTCAACTGAACTTTTACCTCTCCGCGGTGGACGGTATGTT
>DVGZ01000006.1 GCA_018712435.1 Candidatus Caccousia avicola | reverse complement strand
AAGACGCAGTAATGCTCGCAGATCAGGTACCGATACTCGGTATGTACCGCGATCAGCGCATCCAGCGGCTTGCCGCGGCCGGGATAGTGTGCCAATGAAGAGATGCTCTTTTTGAGTTCGGCAAGGATTCTCTGCGCCGCGTCAGGGCTTAAAAGCTCATCGCGGATGTAATCCCTTATGGAGACGAGGTCGCTGCGTGCTTCTTTGGAGACGATCACACGGGCCATGTCAACCCTCCAGTCCGGCAAACGCCTCATCGACGGTCAAACCGCCCTCTCTGTGGTAGGATTCGACGCCCTTGGACAGTTCTGCCAGAAGGTTGACGGTCGCCTGTAGCTTTTCATATTCAGCAAGGCTCTGAACGACGTATTTTCCGCGCCCATTCTTGGTCAGGTACACGGTGGCTCCCTGATCGCAGGAACGCAGCACTTCGCTGTAGTTTTTGAGGTCGGAGATGGGGACGATGCTTGGCATGGGATCAGCTCCTTTCCGATTTTATTATACCCGAATTTTCCGACAAATTCAACCCCAAACTTAGCGGCAGAAAATATGCCGCTTATTTTTATGCGATTGGCAGGTGAGAGAAATGAGCGAAACCCTCCGCGACCTTGTGGTATCGCTGTCGCTGCAGACGGACAACTTCACGCGGAACATCAAATCGGTCAACAAACAGATCGCCGAAGCGGAGAGCAAATTCCGTCTCGCCGCCGCAGGCGTGGAGGGCTTTGAGCGCACAACCACCGGACTGTCCACACAGCTGAGCACTCTGCAGCGCCGTATGTCGCTCCAGCAGCAGGCCGTCACGCAGTACGAACGCGCGCTCGCCGCCGCCAACAGCAAGCTCCAGGAGTGCTATTCGCGCCAGACGGATTATGCTCAGCGTCTCACGGACGCAAGAGCCGCCCAGGAGGCGCTTAAGGCGCAGGTGGCCGCCGCCGCGCAGCAGGTGCGCGTATTTTCTGCAACGCTGGGCGACAACGACTCCGCCACCATCGCCGCCCGGGCCAATCTGGACGCGCTCAAGACCGAATATCGCGCCTCCGTGCAGGAGGTCAGGAAGCTCGCCGGACAGAACACGGCGCTGCAAAAGAGCGCGCAGAACGCCGCCGACGCGGTGAGTACAGCCGGCACGAACCTGAACAACGCCCGCGCAGCCGTCAGGAATACGCTGGCGGAAATCGACAAATGCAATCAATCCCTGCGTCTGGCACAGACGAATTGGGACGCGGCGGGACAGGCCATCGACGAGAGCCGCGCTGCCATCACCACCTTCGGCAAGCAGATCGCCCTGGCCGAGAGCCGCTTCAAGCTCGCCTCCGTGGGCATCAAAGAGCTGGATACCAGCGTCGCGGGGCTTGCGGCCAAACAGACGCTGCTCACCGAAAAGCTCGATTTGCAGCGCCGGAGCCTCACGCAGTACGAAGCAGCCCTGCAGGGCGCAAAGGAACAGCTAAAAGCTGCGCAGCAGGCCAACGACCCGGAAAAAATCCGCCAGGCCAACGACGCGGTCATCGACGCGGAAGCCGCGCTGAACCGGGCCAAAACCGCCGTGGCGGCCACGCGGGTGGAGATCGAACAGACCAATCAGCTGCTCGCCACCGCGAAGTCCGCCTGGACGGCGGCGGGCAAATCACTGGAGGACTTCGGCAGGAAGTGCGACGCAATCGGCAAGGGCATGACCACCGCGGGCCGCACGCTGTCCACCGCCGTCACCACGCCAATCATTGCCCTGGGCACGACCGCCGTCAAGGCTTCGCTGGACTTTGAGTCCACCTTCACCAGCGTTCGCAAGACCGTGGACGCCACCGAGGCGGAGTTTGACGCGCTGGCCGAAGCCTCCAAAACCATGTCCACGCAGATCGCCACGTCCACAGGCGAGATCAACGAGGTCATGGCCACCGCAGGCCAGCTGGGCATCCGCAACGACTATCTGGTGGACTTCGCCCGCACCATGATAGACCTTGGCAACTCCACGGATATCGTGGCCAACGAGGCGGCCTCCACACTGGCGAAGTTTGCCAACATCACGAACATGGACCAGAGCCGGTTCGGCAATCTGGGCGCTACGCTGGTGGATCTGGGCAACAACTTTGCGACAACGGAATCCTCCATCATGGAGATGTCGCTGCGTCTGGCGGCGGCGGGCCATCAGGTGGGGCTGTCCGAGGCGCAGATTCTGGGCTTCGCCGCGGCGCTGTCGTCGGTCGGCATTGAGGCCGAAATGGGCGGCTCGGCGTTTTCCAAGGCGCTGGTCAAGATGGAGGTGGCCGCGGCCACCGGCGGCGAGGCGCTGGAGGACTTCGCCCGCGTGTCCGGCCTGACGGCGGAGGGCTTCAAGGAGCTGTTTGAAAGCGATCCCGCCGCCGCATTTCAGGCGTTCATCACGGGCCTGTCCCGGATGGACGAGGAAGGCATTTCGGCCATCGCCACACTCAACGACATCGGCATCGCGGAGGTCCGCCTGCGCGATACGCTGCTGCGCGCGGTCAACGCCAACGAGCTGTTCGCCCGGACGCAGAACGTGGCCATCAACGCCTGGAAGGAGAACACCGCCCTCACCGAGGAGGCGGGCAAGCGCTACGCCACTACGGAAAGCCGGCTCATCAACCTCAAAAATACTGCGCTCCTCTTCGCCCAGCAGATCGGCGACGACCTGAACCCCACGATCCAGAATCTCATCGACGGCGCGGGCGACCTCATGGAGGGATTCCTCAAAATGGATGAGGCCCAGCGCATGCAGATCATCCGCATGGCCGCCTACGCTGCGGCCGCCGGGCCGGTGCTGCTCATTCTGGGCAAGGTGACGAAGGGCGTCGGGACGCTGTCGACGGGCATCGGCAAGTTTGCCACCGCCGTGGGCAAGGCGGGCGGCGGCTGGTCGGGCTTTCTTTCGGTGCTTACCAAGTCCCCGGCGGTGTGGCTGGCGGTCGCCGCCGCGGTGGTGGCGGGCACGGTCGCTTTGGTGGACTACGTCTCCGGCGCGAAGCAGGCGCGCGAGGCTCTGGAGGGCATGAACGAAACCGCGAAGAAGTGGAAGGAGACCGCCGCGGAGACCTTCTATGGAAAAAGCGATGGGCTGTCCTTTTTCGGCATGAGCGAGAGCGACTTCGCGCGGCAGACCGCTTCGGCGGAGGATTGGCTCAGCGGGCTGCTTAAGGTCTGGACGGACGGCGAGAAGGAAAGCGATGAGATCGTATCCTCCTGGACGGAATCGTTCAAGGCGCTGACCGCCTCTACCCGTGAGGAGCTTGCCGCGCTCAAGACCACGGCGGATGAAAGCGGCTATACCGGCGTTTCCGAGCAGCTCGCCGCCGACATCGCGACGCTGGACTCGCTGGACGCTGAGATCGAAGCCCTTTTGCGCAAGCGCCAGAACGGCTTCTTCACCGAGGCTGACCAGATCCGCCTGCAGGAGATGATCGACACGCGGGAAGCCATCGAGATCAAGTACAGGCTCTCGCCGGCGGACGCGGACGGCTTTGATACCATCCGGCAGAAGTTGGAAGCAGAAGTGGCGAGAGCACAGGCGCGCGGCCAACAGGACGCGGACGTGACGGTCTACGAAAACGCCATGTTCGCCGCGGCAGAAGGGCTTGCTGCGATGAACGCGCAGATCGACGCACAGTACGACAAGGAGTTCGCGCTCATCCAGCTCATGGAGGACAGCACCGAGCGGCAGAACGCCATGGAGGCGCTCAACGCGCAGTACAACGAAAACCGCCGCAACGCCGCGCTGGAGTATGCGGAGCTGCTCAGCGATGTGGTTCCCAAGGTCTGGGCGCAGGCCGACATTCAGCAGGCGGCGTCCGACGTGGACGCCCTGACGCAGAAGCTGCGGGAGTACAGCGCCGCGAATGAAAGCGAAAAGCCAGCCCTGCTGGAAGATCTGAACGCCATTACCGCCGCCATGGACGAGGGTGCGATCACCGAGTACATCGCCATGCTCACGCAGATCCAGTCCCTGCTGGACAGCGGCATGTCGGAAAGCGAGATCCAGGCCATGTTCCCGGAGATCGACTTCACCACGGCGCTGGAGCAGATTGCCGCCATTCAGACGTTCCTGAACAATCGCGAGCTGGAGCTGCCGGGGCTCACGGAGATGTTCGGCGACGCGCTGCCCGAAGAAGTGCTGACCATCGCCACGGATCTTGACATGACCGGCGCGCAGGAGCGGTGGGATACCTTCGCCGCAGACCCCGGCGCGATCACGACGGACGCGATCATCTCAGAGCTGCGCGAGGACGAGAACACGAAGCGCGTGCAGCCGCAGGTGGAGGCGTTTATCGCCAAATACACGGAAGTGCCGGAAGGCGCGGACAAGGCGGAGCTGACCCCGGAGGGCATCGTGGCGCTGGTCAGCGCCTACGCAGAGGCGACGAACGGCGCGGACGTGTCCGGCCTGACGCCCGAGAACGTCACCGCCATGGTCAGCGCCTATAAGGAGCTGGCCGCAGGAGCCGATATCTCCACCCTGAAACCCGATGAGATTACCGCGTACATCTCCGCCTATCTGGAGCAAAGCGGCGCGGACACCAGCGGCCTGACCCCGGACGGCCTGACCGCCTTTGTGCTGGCCTATCAGGAGGTCACGGGCGGCGCGCTGACCGGTGCCCTTACGCCCGACGACATTACAGCCATGGTAGCCCGCTACATGGAAGCGGAAAACATTGACCTTTCGGCTTTGTCCCCGGATCAGGTGGA
>DVGZ01000001.1 GCA_018712435.1 Candidatus Caccousia avicola | reverse complement strand
GCTTTCCATGGATCGAAAAAACAGCAGCCATATTTATGAGCTCAGCGCGGACGAAATGCTGCTGATTGGGTATTTTCGTGCTGCCTCCAGTGAGGAAAAGGAGGAGCTTTTGCGTTTTGCCCAAAACGTTAATTGTGAGAAAAAGGAAAACAAAGGGCACGCTTGAAAGCGGTTCCGGCTTGTGATACAATAAAGCGCAGGATGGTTTGCATCCCACAGCAAAGGGGGAAGCCGGAGTGGCGTTTGATGTATTTACAGGCGGGATCGAGCCCGGTGGGCTGCGCAGCAAGGATGAAATCCGTATTCTGATTTGCTACCTGCTTTCGAGCGTTTCGGTTCCTCTTTCGCGGGAGGATATTCTTTCCATTATGCAGGAAAATGGCTTTGCCAATTATTTTGAGGTGACGGATTCTCTCGCGGAGCTTACCGAAAACGGCAATCTTATCTGTTCCGGCGATCAGCCGCCGCTGTATACGGCAGCTCCGCAGGGACGCATGATTTCCAAACAGCTTGACACAGCCGTGCCGCTTTCCGTGAGGGAAAAGGCAGTAGCCGCTGCCCTGAACCTTCTGGCCCGTGCCAAGAGGGAGCAGGAAAACAAGGTGGAGATCGTGAAAAATTCCGCCGGCTATACGGTGACGTGTCATGTTTCGGGGGGCGAAGTGGAGCTGATGAGCTTCAGCCTTTATGCGCCCGATCAGAATCAGGCGCATATGATCAAGCAGAATTTTCATCGTTCTCCGGAGTTGGTCTATCAGGTGATGCTGCTGTTGATGACAGGACAGGTGGAGCAGATTCCCGCTGTCATCAAACGGGCAACGACATAAGGAAGGCGCCGCTTTTGCGGCGCCTTCCTCTGCGTTTTAGACGTGGCTTTTCGTAAAGAGAGCAAATTATGCGCCGAGAAGGAGATTCAGCAGAAGAAGCAGTGTCACGCCCGGCAGTCCCGCTGTCCCGGCCACCCCGATGGCTAGGGGACTCAGAGGGAGAGAGACGCCGGTGAATGCGCCGGTCACGTTGACGGCGAGCAGAGCGCAAAGCCCGACCAAAACTCCTCCGGCAGCCCTCTGCACCGGCTTTTTGGCTTTTACGGCCAGTTGGATCACCACCAAAAGTCCAAAAATCCCCAAAGCAATCAGCCATGGCACAAGCTCCTGCGGCATAGTATCTTCCTCCATTTCCTGCGCTTTTGCATACGCACCGGTTTCCTTTTTTAAAGGAAGGGGGCGCACTGCACATGCTCTTTTTTTGCGCGTTCAAAGAGACTGCGGCCTTGTGCAAGCAGGGATTGCCGCTCATAAACGCATGCTTCCACCAAATCTTCGTCGGTTTCCAGCTGGAACCATGCTTCATTGCAGGCCAGCCGTCTATGAACCTCACGAAGCTCCTCCAAAAGCTCTTTGCGCCGTTGTTCTCCGGCTTTTGTCTCCTGGCTTGCCCGCACCGTCTCCGGATTTCCGCGCACGATCAGCTTGAGTACGTTTTCCATCGTATCCTCCGCCTTTCGGTAAATCTTATGCAAACAGTATGGACAAATATTCCAGCGCTTATGCAGGCGGCGTGAGCGTGCGACTTATGAACAGAGGTGTTTTGTTTTGCAGCAGAAAAGACAAATGTCGGAATCTATGATTCTGGGGGTTGTTCTGACTCTCGCAGGAGGTTTTCAGGACGCTTATTCTTACAACGGACGAGGCGGTGTGTTTGCGAACGCACAGACAGGAAATATCGTTTTGTTGGGGCAAAATTTGGCGATGGGACGATGGGAAACCGCTCTCCATTATCTGTTTCCCCTGCTGTCCTTTTTGCTTGGTGTGTTTGCCGCGGAATGGATCCGCAGCCTTTGCGAGCGTGTGCGTGTGCTGCATTGGCGGCAGGTGATTCTGTTGGCTGAAATTGTGCTGCTGGTGTTGGCGGGATTGTTTCCGGATACCATGGCAACGCCCGCGAATGTTTTGCTCTCCTTTGCCTGCGCCATGCAGGTGGAAAGCTTCCGAAAATTTCGCGGTATCCCGTGTGCCACAACCATGTGCATCGGCAACATGCGCAGCGCCACAGAGCATTTGTATCACTATCTTCGCACCCGCGATCCGGAGCAGAAACGGCGCAGCATTCATTATTATGTGATTATCCTGGTGTTTGCCGTGGGCGCCGCGCTGGGAGCTGTGTTCACCATCACGCTCGGACATGGAGCCATTTGGATGGCTGCGTTCCTTTTGCTGATTGGCTTTCTGCTCATGTTCAGCAAAGGGGAGCAGGAGGCGCAGGAAACCGTATCATCCGACCTGAATGACCGCTGAACCTTCGGGCGGTGTGTGATGCGTCACAAGCAAAGCGAGACGGTTTTTCGTTTCGTGTTCCAACAGCTGTTCCATGCGGGCGCGTGTGCCGGGATCCAGCGCATGAAACGGCTCGTCGAGGAGAAGAAGCGGAGCGTCGAAAGCCAGTGCCCGGGCAAAAGCAACGCGGGAGCGCATTCCTCCCGACAGCTCGCCGGGATATTTCCGCTGCGCCTCCTTCAGTCCGACCAGGGAAAGCCAGCGGGCAGCCTCCCGTCTGGCGCGCTTTCCCAGTACGGCTTCCAGGTTGCCGAGCGCGGTTCGCCAGGGAAGGAGCCGATCCTCCTGAAAACAGTAAGCGATGCGCTCCGGCACACCGGACACAAGGCCGCTGTCCGGGCGTTCCAGTCCGGCGATACAGCGAAGAAGCGTTGTCTTTCCGCAGCCGGATGGACCGACAAGACGGACAATGCCTGTTTCCGGAAAGGAGCAGGAAAAGTCTTGGAGAACCGGCGTGCCGTCAAAGCTTTTTGTCAAGTGTTGAATGGTCAGCATGAGCAGCCTCCAGGTGAAGCAGTGCCAACAGCCGCCGCATCAGCAGAAGCACCAGCTTTTCCAGCGCTACGCTCATGGCGATGACAACGGCGGTCCAGGCAAAGAGATCGGGTGTTTCCAGATAAATTTTTGAGGCGTAAATCTGCCCGCCCAGCGACAAACGGGTGTTTGCGAGCACCTCAGCCGCGACTCCCGCTTTCCAGGCCAGACCGAGTCCGGAGGTGCAGGCGGCAGAGAGATACGGTGCGGCGGAGGGCAGATAGATATGCCGGAACATGGCAAAGGGAGAAAAATGGAACATGCGTCCCATCTCCACCAGATTCCGATCGGCACTGCGAATGCCGCCCAGCACATTTTCAAAAACGATCGGAAACACCATCAGGAATGAAGTGAAGACTGGTACGCCGGGAGAAGCGATCCATACCAGCGCCAGCAGGATAAACGAAGCCACAGGAGCGGCTTTGATGATGCTCAGCAGCGGACGGAGCAGCGCCTCGACAGCGGGAAAGCGGAACGCAAGCGCAGCCCCGCAGAGTCCCGTGAGCAGAGCAAGAAAAAAGCCGCAGAGGACTCGCAGCATGGAGCCCCCCGCGGCTGCCCAAAATTCCGTTTCTCCCGCAAGGGCAAGCAGGCGTTCCGCCACCCGCACCGGAGAGGGGAGAAGGAGCTCCAAATGAACCAGGAGACTGGCTATCTCCCACACCGCGAGCCAGAACAGCACGGCCAGAGCGGAAAAGAGAAATCGGCGGAGCTTCGGCTTATTTTTCATAATAGAAATCATCCTCGGGCATGGCGCCGCCTACGGATTTTGGATTGGCGTCAAAAAGAATCTGAAGAAAGCCCGGAAGCTTTTCCTTCATATTGGCTCCATCGAGATACACGATGTTGCATTCAGGGATAGCCTTCTCCGCCACAGCGGCAGGGATCAGATCCATTTCGCCGGAAATTGCGGCGGCCTCTTTCGGGTTGGCGTTCACAAATTCCACAGAAGATCGATAGTCCTCCAAAAACGCGTCGAGAGCGTCCTTGTGCTCCTGCGCGAAGTCACGGCGGACCGCCAGACAGCCCATAGTCAGAATGCTTGCCCCGTTGGTGGCTTTGTCCCATTCCTCCGTCAGATCAAGCGCGACTTTCAGATCGGCATTCTGGCTTGTGACCTGTGTGACAAACGGCTGCGGCAGGACGGCGATTTCCGCCTGACCAGACGCCATCAGGGTGGCAATTTCGGAATGCTCTGTCTTGTATTCAACCGTGACATCCTTGCCCGGTTCCAGGCCGTTCGCGGACAGAATATACTCAAAGGCATATTGCGCCACCGTTCCCTGACCCGAGGAGTAAACGGTTTTCCCCGCGAGGTCGGAGACGGAGGAAATGGACTCGTCTCCGGCGGTGACAAGATAGAGCACACCGAGCGTATTCACCATGGCAATCTGGATTTCGCCGCCTGTTTTCTGATAGAGAGCCGCGGCGGAATTGGTGGGGAGAGCCACAGCGTCCAGTTCACCGGTCGTGATTTTTCCGGTCAGTTCGTCAGCCGCGCCCGCGAGTGTAAAGGTATACGGCTTTTCCCCGTCTGCCGCTTCCTGCATCAGCTGCAGCATGCCCAAACCGGTCGGTCCCTTCAAAGCGCCGATCCGAATCGTCACAGCATCGGAGGAATCGTCCGGCGTGCTTTCGGTGGCCTGCGAAACAGCGGCCTCCGACGAAGATGCGCCGGACGAGGATGGGGAAGATGAGGAAGCGGTTCCTGTGGAGCAGGAAGCCGCTGATAAGGCCAGTGTGAAGGCGAGGAACAGCGAGCCAAGTTTTTGAAAGAGTTTCATAGAGTTTTCCAACCTTTCTGGCGGAAGTAACGGGACAGCCGCCAATTTTAAGAGTACAGAAAGAATAAAGGAACAAAAATATAACAAAAGGTAAAAAGAATTCCACCGAAAACGGCTTACCGGGGGAAAGAAGCAGGGATCTTCAGTTTGGAATAAGTGAAGGTACCCTTACATAACAGCGTTCCCTGGTCGTCGCGGACGAATACATCGTATACCATCAGGCGTTTTCCAATTTTCAGCGCCTTGGCGCAGGCGTACAGACATTTTGTGTCAAGGCCCGCATTCAGATAGTGAAAGCTGCTGTCCACCGTGCAGACGGCGGAGCCCTGCGCAAAAGCCGCCACGCCGCCGGTTACGTCCGCCACAGTGAACAGAATTCCGCCGTGAACCGTGTGAAAGGGATTGTGGTATTCGGACGTGATCGGCATTTCTGTCTGTGCGCCGTCCGCGCTCAGTTCTGTGACCACAAGGCCGATTCTGGTGGAATATTCGTCGGATTGATTGATTTGCTGCCGAAGTGCTTCGTAATTCATGGAAAACTCCCTGCTTTTTCAGATTTAGGTGTGAGATATTATGTCCGCCGGGGCTGGGAAGCTTGCATGCGCTTTTTCTGGCGGATGTCGTCTCCCTGAAACAGGCAGCGGACATAGTCCGCGATGATGCGGGAGGTGAAACGGTTGGTATAAGCCGCCTCCAGCTCCTTCATGGTCAGATTGGTGCTGATGATGGTGGGGCGGCGCGTCATCTGGCGTGTATTGATCAGGTTGTAAACCTCCGCCACAGAGAAGGCCGTGCGGAATTCCGTGCCGAGGTCGTCGAGAATGAGCAGATCACAGTCCATCAGGCTTTGCCGGGTGGAGGTTTCCTCGTCGCGGCCGAAATGCTCGCGTTCGAGCTTGTCGATCAGATTATTGACCGAGCCGTATATCACGCCGAACCCCTTTTCAATGACAGTGCGCGCGATGGCAAGGGAGAGATGGGTCTTTCCCAGGCCGGTGCTTCCCATCATAATAATATTGGGAGAAGAAAAGGAAAAATTCTTTGCGTAGTCCATGCAGTTGAACAGAATTTTTTCCATGGCGGGACGCGTCTGCTCCGGGTAATAGTCGAGCGAAAAGCTTTCAAAGGTGGACAGAGACAACGGCGTGAGGGCATTGAGCTGGCGGCAGGCTTCCTCCCGCAGCGCCTGACGCAGACAGGAGCACAGGATTCCGTCTACATAGCCGGTATCTTCACATTTGGGGCAGGTATAATGCACAGTCAAAAAATCGCCGGGCAGCCCTGCTTTTTGCAGGAGCTCCTGCTGTTCCCGCTGCAAAGCCTGATTGCTTTCCTTCAGACGGGAAAGATTTTCGCGCACATTGCCGCCCCCCAGAACGGCACGGGCGGCTGCCAGTGCTGTGCGGGAGAGCTGGCGCTCGATCTCCGCGGCGCGGGGACAGGCGCTGAAAAAGGCAGAACGGCGTTCTTCCGCTTCACGCTCCGCCTTGGCGCGCTGATCCGCAAGCTTTGCGGCGGCATTGCGGTAAACCTCTTTGCTGTAACCCAAGTGCGCCCCTCCTCTCAGGATGTAAAGCTGTCAAATGCGCCGGAACGCTCGAAGGAATCAATGTCATAGGAAATACGGTTTTCCTCCTGCTCCTGGCGCGCGGCAGCTTTCTGCTCCTGCTCGCGGCGCGCCTGATCCAGAGACAGAATCCCCTCGCGCTGCCAGCGTTCCAGAATCTTGTTCATATACCGCAGGCTTAGCTTGCCCGTCTGGTTCACACAGCGCTCATAGGCTTCCCGGATCATATCGGGCGAAAAGCGCCACTCGTTGATCCAGCGGGAAGCCAGCTCGGTTTCCTGTTTGGTGGGGGAGCGTCTGGCAATGCCAAGCGTCTGCTCGACCACGCCCCAGGCACGGGAGCTTTCGCTGAGACGGCGAATTTTTTCCTCCGCCTTTTCATGGGTGTTGATTTCCTCGTCCGCCCAGTTCATCGCGGCCTTTTCAATATACCGCATGTTGGATTTTCCAATGCTGACGGTATATTGCAGGAGCATCAGAATCACGTCGGTGGGAAGACCGAGATAATCGTGCATCATCAGGAGGGTGGAGGAATCCCCGTTGTTGATCAGACGGCCCAGGATTACCTGGGATTCCTGCATGAGCATGGCGATCTCCGGGCTTTCCGCGATGCGCTGAGCCACAAAGGCGTTGTCCGGCTTCTGCGGACGCGTGGGCAGAACGGCCGCGGGCTTGTGCGCCGTTGTCTCCTGCGGGGACGGCGCTTGTGCCGTCTGTACCGTCTGCACGGCGGCAGGCGGTGAGGAGACCGGCGCCGGGGAGGCTGGCTCAGCAGAGCTTGTCCGGGCGTCGGGAGCGGGCGGGGCAAAGCCGCCGTCCTCATTTCGGACAATCAGGCCGCACTCCTGCCAATACAGCATGGCGTCCGCCACGTCGGCCTTGGATACGCCGAGCGCGTCGGAGAGCGCGTCCTCCCCGACGTTTTCTCCACCGTGGCGGAGCAGCCACAGCAGGGCTTTGAGCTGGACGGATCCGGCCAGCTTCAAATGCCGGTCAACCAGCTCGGTGGGAACGGCGAACACGGAATTCCATGCGCCGAGATTTAACAGGTAGCTCAAAACGGGGCCTCCTCCATTGTGATCCGAAACACAGAGCCGCTTTTCGCGGCGTTTCTCTGACGCTTATTGTAGCACATTGCGGGGGCAAGCTCAATGCCCCGAAAAAAATCAGAAAAAATTTGAAAAAACCTGTTGACATTTTTGAAAACGTGTAATATAATAACACACGTCGCCAAGAGAGAAAGCGACACGGAAGAAAATCTGATATGCGAACGTAGCTCATCTGGTAGAGCGCCACCTTGCCAAGGTGGAGGTAGCGAGTTCGAGCCTCGTCGTTCGCTCCATGTATCCCGGTTGCATGAACAACCGGGATTTTTGCATTTGTCAGGAAAATGGAAAAGGAAAAATTCCCCTGTCTTTCCGAGAAGACAGGGGAGCAGGGGAAAGAGTCACGACACAGCGGGACGCTTTCTCCTTTTTTGATCGGTCAAAAGGAATACGACGGTTCCGATCAGCAACAGGATGCTGATGATCTGCGAGGTGGACAGGCCGAACAGGAATCCGCGGTAGGAGTCGCCGCGCAGAAATTCCAGAAAAAACCGTCCAACGGCGTAAACGCAGAGATAGACGGCGAGCAGACGGCCTTTGCACAGCCCACGGCGCAGCAGGGAAAACAGCACGAGGAACAGCACAAAGCAGAACAACGCTTCCAGAAGCTGAACAGGAAAACGGCGCACGCCGTTGGCGATTGCGATCGGATTCTGCGTGTAGGTGAGGCCCATGGAGCATTCGATTCCGTAGCAGCAGCCGCCCAGGAAGCAGCCGATCCGTCCGAAGGTGTGAAACAGTGGCACGCTGACCGCCATCACGTCCACAAAATCGTTGGGGAATTGCTTTTTCCGGTAGTACAGTCCGCCTGTGACCATTCCGCCGAGAAGGCCGCCGTAAAAGACGGAGCCGCCGAAGGTAGCGGCCGCCGACTGCCAGAAGGCCTCGGAAAAACCGGTCTGCGGCAGCATGGAAAAGGTCTGGAAAAAAAGCGTTGGATTCGTCAGTCCATAGAGCATGTGGCCGCCGATCAGAGCTCCCACGCCGCAGAAAAGGAGCACGCAGATCATGTCGTTCTCGTCAAAGCCGCGCTTTTTGATCTGGATACAGGCAAAGATCCCGCTGATAAAGAAACCGGCGAGCGCGATCAGGGGATAGATGGCAAAGGTTTTGCCGAAGATCTCAAACGGTGGAATCAAAGAAGCACCTTCCTTTTTGCAGGTCAAGAAAAAATGCGATGCGTCCGCGGACGCATCGCATTTCTCAACGGATGTCGTGATAAAATCAGGAAGCCATACCGGCGGCGGCAAGCGTACCGGCGACGCACACCACGCAGATCACGCCGATGGCGGCGAAAGCGGTGCCGATGATGCCGAGCACGAGACCCGCGGTAGCGAGACCCTTCTCATTGTCAGCAGCCATCTTACGGCCCTTCACACCGAACACGATGCCCAGAATGGCCAGAATCAGAGTGAAATACTGGACGACCGGGATAAAGGAACCGACGATGCCCAGGATTCCGCAAATCAGAGCCGCGATAGACATATTCTTTGCATTACCCATGTTGAAAAACCCTCCTTCAATTATTCTGATCCTTGTTTACGGATCGGAAACAAATTCGTCTTACCTGATTTTATTTCCCTTGTCAATTCTATTTCGTGAGATCGGAGGATATCACAGTATTTGGGTTCATAAATTATTAAAAATATCAAATCTTAAGGATTTCTGTCGATTTTTTGCGAAGTGCGCTTTTGCTTGTATTCGCAAAAGCGGGATGCTATAATTTAGGGGAATCAGAGGGGAGGATTTTGATTTGGCAAAGGTCAGTGTAGTGGTTCCGATCTATCGGGTGGAGCAGTATCTGGAGCAGTGCGTGAACAGCCTGCTGCACCAGACGCTCACCGATCTGGAAATTTTGCTGGTGAACGATGCGTCTCCCGACCGTTCCCTGGAGATTGCGCGCCGCTTTGAGAGCGATCCGCGGGTGCGGGTGATCGACAAGCCGCATGGCGGTCTGGGCGACACGCGGAACTGGGGTGCGCGGGAAGCGACCGGTGAATATCTCGCCTTTGTGGATTCGGACGACTGGCTGGAGGAGGACGCTTTCGAGCGGCTGGCCGCCGCGGCGGACGCGGACGGGGCGGATCTCACCGTGTTCCAATTTGTCCGGGAAAACGTGACGGACGGCATGAGCCGCGTCTGTTCCCTCCCCATCGATCCGGCAGCGCCGCGGGAGGAGATCGCGCGCCGTGTGCTGGCGGAGCTGATCGGACCCGGCCCGGATTCCGGCGCCTGGCGGAATGTGGAAATGCTCGGCTGCGCCTGGCGCAGGCTGTACCGCCGGGACTGGTTTCTGCAAAACCGCCTTTCCTATTATAAAGAGCAGGAAATTATGCTGGAGGATCTGCCGGTTTCCATTCAGGCGCATGCGCTGGCAGGGCGTGTTCTCTTTGTGGACGGGGCATACTATCACTACCGCTATAACCCGGACTCCCTGAGCACGCGCTACCGCCCGGGGAAAATGGAAATGCTGCTTCGCTGCTATGAGGTGGTGGAGCGTTTTCTGGCGTCGCAGGGCTTGCAGGAGGAGTATGGGGAGCGTCATCTCGCGTGGCTGCTGCGCAGCGGCGCTCACAGCGCGCTGGTGAACGCGTTTTCTCCGAACAATCCGGCTTCCTTCACGGGGCGCTGGAAAGAGGTGCGCGGTATCCTGCGCCAGCCGCTGGTACGCAAAGCGGCCGCGTCCGGTTATCTCAAGGCGTGCACGAAGGCGGATCGCCTGATCCGTCTGGTGATCCGCACGGGGATGACGCTGCCGGCCTATGTATTTTACAGTGCTTATTCCCGCTCCCTGCGGCGCGACGCGGGAAAAAAATAAGGGGGATACTCCGTGGAAAAAAAGAAGGTCCTGTTTGTCAATTTCAGTCTGCACAGCGGAGGGATCGAAAAAAGCCTTGTCACCCTGCTGGGACTGTTTGATTACGATCGCTATGAGGTGGATTTGCAGCTTTTCGCGGACGAGGGATTGTTTCTCGACCGCGTGCCGAAGCAGGTCAACCATCTGCCGTCGCTCTTTCCCGGCGTATACCGCAAAAATATCCGGGAAGCATTCCCCGCTCTGATCCGGCAGAAACATCCGCTGATTGCGCTGTGCCGCCTGCTTGTCACCTTTGCGGGGAAAACGCAGGGCGGGATGGGCGATCGTCTGTTTCGCATGTGGAGGATCGAAAAGCATTTTATCCGCGCGTCGCAGAAGGAATATGACGCGGTGGTGGCCTTTATGGAGGGCCAGCCGATCTATTACGCCGTTTCAAAGGTGAAGGCCAAGCGGAAGATCGGCTTTATCCATGGAGATTATGTGGCTATGGGCCTCAACGCCGATCTGGACCGGCGTTATGTCGATCGCCTTCACGCGCTCTGCACGGTTTCGGAGTCCTGCCGGGACGCGCTGTGCGAAGCTTTCCCGGGCAGAGAAAACCGGTTCCATGTGATTTACAACATCATTTCCGCGAGCTTTATGAAGCAGATGGCGCAGGAACCCGCTAATTTCGGAGACGATTTTTCCGGTCCCCGGATCCTCTCCATCGCCCGGCTTTCCCACCAGAAGGGGTTGGATCTGGCGCTTCTGGCCGCTATGCTCATGAAAAAGCGGGGCTATTCGTTCCGTTGGTATATCATTGGCATCGGCCCGGAGGAAGAGGATCTGCGGATGCAGAGGGAGCAGCTTCGGCTGGAGGATACCGTCTTTTTCCTGGGAGAGCAGGCGAACCCGTATCCCTTCCTGCGCGCCTGCGATATTTACGCGCAGCCCTCGCGCTTTGAGGGAAAGAGCATCGCGGTGGACGAGGCGATGGTGATGGCGCGTCCGATCCTGCTCACGAACTTTTCCACAGCGGCTGATCAGATTGATTCGGAGAAAAACGGGCTGATTGTTCCGATGACGCCGGAGGGGATCGCGGAGGGCTTGCAGCGTCTGCTTTCCGACCCCAAGCTGCGGGAACGCTTTACCGCCGCGCTTGCGGCGCAGGATTATACCAATGAAAAGGAGATCGAAAAGCTGTATGCGTTGATCGATGGGACGCCGTTTCCCGACGACTGAGAAAGGGGCTGAATGGCTGTGACGGAGATTGTGCTGGCTGTTGTTCTGTTTCTTGGCATGGAAGCTTGTCTGTATCTGTATTTGGACAGCCCGAAACGGGGCAGTCTGTTCTGGAAGGCCTGCGCGACGCTGATGCCGGTGCTGCTGTGCCTGTTCGGCTCCGTGCGCAGCGGTGGGGAGCATTATCTGCTGCTCGCGGCTCTGTGCGTCTGCCTGATTTCCGACGTCCTGATTGGGATTCATTTCGTTTCCGGCGTGCTTTCGTTCCTCACCGCCCATATCCTGCTGATGGTGTATCTGGTGCGTCAGGCCCCTCCAACGCTGTGGAGCCTTTTGCCCTGGGCGGTGCTGTATGGTTTGCTCTGGCTTTATTATGGAAAGGAAATCCCCACGCTCGGAAAACGCGCTGTGCCGATGTGTTTGTATCCGGCCTTTCTGTTCGGCATGTTTTCCCTCGCGGCCGCTCTTCCGTTCCTGCGGCCCGGTCCTTCGTCCGTTTGCCTTGCGCTGGGAGCCGCGTGCTTTTGCGTGTCGGATATGGTGCTGGGGGACGGCGTGGTTCACGAGAAGCAGTCCCGCCTGCGAGATCATGTGATTATGCACCTGTATGAACCCGCCGTATTCCTGTTTGCGCTCAGTACGATCTGGTGAAAGAGATGTGTCTTTTCCGCTGTCTTTCTTACTTATATATGGTATTTGATTTCGTTCCGTGCGGCGGGATTCTTCGCGCGGAATAGGAGGCGTTTGCATGAAATTAAGAGATTTGCTTACCAATCTGACCTATACCTGCTCCGGTGATCTGGACACGGAGGTTTCCGATCTGGTCTATGATTCGCGCAAAGCCGGGCCGGGCAAGGCGTTTGTCTGTCTGAGCGGCACACGCGCCGACGGGCACAGCTATGCGGAGCAGGCTGTGCAGGCGGGCTGCTGCGCCGTGATTGCGGAGCATGAAGTGGAAACCCACGGCGCGCCGCTTGTGCTGGTGGAAAATACCCGTCCGGCTCTCGCGGAGATGAGCGCCGCTCTGTTTGGCCGTCCCGCCGAGCATATGCGCGTGGTGGGGATCACCGGCACCAAGGGAAAAACCACAACAGCCCATATGGTGCGCGCCATTTTGGAGGAAGCGGGAATTTCCACAGGTATGATCGGCACGGTGGGCATTGAGATTGGAAAAGAGCACATCCACACGGTGAACACCACGCCGGAATCCTACGAGATCCAGCGGGCGCTGCGCCGGATGATCGACGCGGGCTGCACCGCCGCCGTTCTGGAAGCCTCCTCGATCGGCCTGCGCGATCACCGTCTCGATTCGCTGCCCTTTTTTGCCGGTGTGTTCACGAATTTTTCGGAGGACCATATCGGCGGGGAGGAGCACAAGGACATGGAGGAATACCTCGCCTGCAAAAGCATGCTTTTCACCCGTTGCGAGACGGGCGTGGTTAACCTCGACGATCCCGCCTGGGAGGGCGTGACGCGGGGACACACCTGCCGTCTTCAGACCTTCGGCTTTTCCCCGGAAGCGGAGCTTCGCGCGGAAAACGAGCATCTGGTCACGCGTCCGGGCTTCCTTGGCGTCGGGTTCACGATGAAGGGCCGCCGCAATCTGGAGGCGGAGGTGGACATTCCCGGCCACTTCAATGTATATAACGCGCTGGCGGCGGCCGCTGTCTGTACGCTTTTCGATGTCCCGGATGAAGCGATCCGGCGCGGTTTTGCGCGCGTCAAGGTCAAAGGGCGCGTGGAGCCTGTCCCGGTGCCGGGAAACTATACGCTGCTGATCGACTATGCGCACAACGCTGTGAGCATGGAGAGCATTTTGACGACGCTGCGGGAATACCATCCGCACCGCCTAATCTGCCTGTTCGGTGCGGGCGGCAACCGGCCGCGCGCCCGGCGCTATGAGATGGGGGAGGCCAGCGGGCGGCTGGCGGATCTCTCCGTGGTGACGGAGGATAACTCCCGCTTTGAGGATGTGATGGATATTATCGCGGATATCCGCACGGGACTCGACAAAACAGACGGAGAATATATTGTCATCCCCAACCGGACGGACGCGATCCGCTGGTGCATCGAGAACGCGCAGGAGGGGGATATCGTGGTGCTGGCGGGCAAGGGTCATGAGGATTATCAGGAGATCCGGGGCGAGCGCCATCACTACGACGAACGCGAAGTGATTGCCGCGATTCTGGCGGACAGGGAAAAGGGGGAAGCAGCATGCAAATGACAGCGCTGGAAATTGCCGAGGCCTGCGGAGGGCGAATCCTCTGCGGCGATCCGCAGACGGAGATTACCTCCGTGAGCACAGACAGCAGAAAGATTTCGCCCGGAGCCTTGTTTGTGCCGATCCGGGGAGAGAGAACGGACGCGCATGCCTACATTTCCGCGACGTTTGCGGCGGGAGCCGCCGCGACGCTGACGCAGAACGACACGGAAAAGCAGGACAATCACGTCTGGATCGCCGTGCCGGACACGGTGGAAGCTCTGCGCCGGATTGCGGCGGCTTACCGTTCCCGCTTTACGCTGCCCGTGATCGGTGTGACTGGCAGCGTGGGAAAGACCACCACAAAGGAGATGGTGGCTCTCGCCCTTTCCTCCCGTTGGAACACGATGAAAACCGAGGGGAATCAGAACAGCCAGGTGGGACTTCCTCTCACCATGTTCCGCCTGCTTCCCGAGCATGAGGTGGCCGTGATCGAGATGGGCATGAGCGATTTCGGGGAAATGGCGCGTCTGGCCCAGATTGCCCGCCCGCAGTACGCGGTGATGACGAACATCGGCGTGTCCCACATTCAGCAGCTGGGCTCGCAGGAAAACATTCTCTCGGAAAAGCTGCATATCACGGATGCGTTCCTGCCCGGCTCGATTTTGTTCCTCAACGGCGACGACCCGCATCTGGCCGGGCTGCGCCACCGGATGCCGGCGGTGCGGAAGGTCTGGTTCGGCATGGCTCCGTGGTGCGATTACCGTCCGGAGCAGATCGAGCGCCAGGGTGACGGGACCCGTTTTACGGCGCACTCTCCGTGGGGCAGTGTCACTGTGGAGCTTCCGGTTCCCGGCGCGCACAACGTGCGCAACGCGCTGGCTGCGCTGGCCGTCACGAAGGAACTGGGCGGCGATTTGCAGGAGGCGGCGGACGCTCTGGCCGGATACGCTCCCCTGGCGATGCGCCAGCAGATTCATCGCACCGCGCGCGGCCTGACGGTGATCGACGACTCGTACAACGCCAGCCCGGACGCCATCTACAGCAGCCTGGAGGTGCTGGGGGGGATTCCGGGACGGCATGTGGCGGTTCTGGCGGATATGCTGGAGCTTGGCGCGATCGAGAAAAAGGCGCACGAGGAGGTAGGACTCTGCGCGGCGCGCGGCGGCGTGAGCATTCTGGTGACGGTCGGAGAGCGGGCCAGATGGATCGCGGAGGGGGCGCAGTCGTATGCCGCACCTCCGGCTTGCCACAGCTTCCGCACCAATGAGGAAGCGCTTGCTTTCCTGCGCGCTTCCCTGGAACCGGGAGATGTGATCCTCGTCAAAGGATCGCGCGGCATGCACACCGACGAGATTGTCAAGGGGCTGCTGTGAGTCCGAAATACTTCTATCCAGTTTGAAAAGCAAATGAAAATCCGGTGTTTCGAAGAGCAAATCTCGCTCGAAGGGACACCGGATCTTTTTTTTTGCGCTTCTTTTGTGTGAAAAAAGCAATAATATTTGTCTAAATTATGAATTTTTACACGTTTCGGCTTTTTAGGGGTTGAAGTTGTAACCAAGCTGTGCTAGACTGTAACCAGTTTGTTACTAATTGTAATCTTTTTGCGAGATTTCTCCGCGAAGAATTGGTATGCGGATATTAGGAATAGAAAAGGAATCTACATAGCACAGGAGGCTGAAAACGGATGAAAAGAAAGCAATGGATTTCGTTTGTGATGATGCTGGCGCTGGTAGCCATGATGATAGTAGGAAAGCTCCCCACCCCGCAGGTTTCCGCGGCGGGAACGGGCGTCGGTCTCGCGGGGCATGCGCTTGCCGCGTATTCGAACGGATGGCTCTACCGCTACGGCGCGAGCGGCCAGACCTCGGGCGGCCGGGTGTACAGCGACTGCTCCGGTCTGATTTATTCCTACAGCGGCACGGCCAGAAGCAGCGGTATGCAGATCAGCAGCGCGGCGGAATCCGGTTCCTTCTCCTCGCTTCCCCGCATCCATGGGCTTGGCCTGTGGCAGCCGGGTCACGTCGGCGTGTATGTCGGCGGCGGCATGGCGGTTGACTGCCGCGATACGAGCAGCAACACGGTCTATGAGGCCGCAAGCGCTCACGGCTGGCAGAAATGGTATAAGGTTCCCGGCGTTTCCTATCCGACAACCGGTTGGGTGACCTTCAACGGCGCGGATTACTATTATGAAAACGGACAGTATGTGGTGAGCTGCACTAAGGAGATTGACGGTGTTACCTACACCTTTGACGCAAGCGGTCGCATCGCGGGCAGCGCCCCGGAGAACGCCGTGCAGGCTCCGCAGGTAGAGGCTCCCGTTCAGCAGCCTTCCTCGGGCAACAGCTATACGGCGCCGTCCACCAGCACCGGCTCGTCCAATTCCGGCGGCTCCGCGCAGACCGAGACGGTAACGTATGTGGATCTGGGACTGGACAGCAAGGGTGCGGCTGTAACCCGCCTGCAAACCCGTCTGAGCGAGCTGGACTATTACTATGAGATGATCAACGACTACTATGACCAGATGGTCAAGGACGCCGTTTCCCTGTATCAGAAGGCCGCGGGCCTGGAAGTGACCGGTATCGCGGATGTGGCGACGCAGGAGAGCCTGTTCTCCTCCAGCGCCCCGCTGAACGAGGAGCCCGGCACCGTGTATCCCGGCTACCACAGCAGCATCATCCGTCAGCTTCAGGAGCGCCTGATTGAGCTGGGTTATATGGAGGGCGAAACGTCCTTCTTCTACGGCGACACCACCAAGGAAGCGGTTCTGGCGTACCAGACGGCTGCCGGAATGGAGCCGGATGGAATCCTGACGATGGATGAGCAGAATGTCATCTTCTCCGATGACGCAATCCCTGCTCCGAAGGCGGAAGAGCCCGAGGAGACAGAGGAGCCTGCGGAGGAGGATGCGGCTGCTTCCGACGAGGAAGGTAAGGCTGCCGCTGCCGCCGATGATGGCGAAAACACCGCTGCCCGTTCCGCTTCTTCGGACGATCCGGCGGAGGAAGCGGCTGCCAAGGTGGTAGGAAGCGTGTCTTCCGCCGCTGAGGTGACGAACGGCATTTTCGTGCAGACGGTTAACGCTGCCACGAAGGATCAGCAGGCTGCGCAGACGGACGACATCGGAAACGGTGTGATTGCCTTTGCGGTTGTGCTGTTCGGCGCATTGCTGACCACGACGCTCTTTATTGTTCGCAAGAGAAGAATCACCATCAGGGACTTCGCGGTCGCGCTGATTCGGAAATTCTTCTGACTCTCATAGATGAATGGGGACGTGCTTGCAGGCGAAACGCCTGCAAGTACGTCCTTTTTTCGCTCTTTTTGTCACAGCCTTCCCTGTGCTTTCTTTCCGCCGCGTCCCGCGCCAAAGCGCGGAGAATAGCATGCCGCCAAAAAGACGGCGCAGCAGACGAGCAGCGCGCCCGCGGCGGCGGGGGATCCGCCTAAAGAGGCGGCGGGCTGGGAGGTAGTGTTGGAAAAGACCTCCTGCGCCGCGATTTCCGGCGGGAAAATGGCGTGGAGCACAACGGCGAACGGAACAGCCAGAACCGCGTGTGCCAGGCGCGCCAGGGCAAAGCGTAGGAAGGAAAGGCGGGGAGCGCCGGGCAGGGAGAGAATTTGAAGCTGCACGCTCAGACCGCCCCAGCCGAGCGCGGCGGCAAAGACCCACAAGGGCGCTCCCTGTGCGGCGAGGTCGCGGCAGCCGCCCGTGATCTCCAGAACGGCGGACAGGCAGGCCAGCGTCATCCCGGGAGCGATCAGGGTGGAGAGAAATTCCAGAATGACGGCGAACAGGATGACAAAGCAGCACATTGCGGCAAGGGAACGGCAGGCGTCGAACGCCGAAGCCACCAGTGCGTCTCCTGCTTTCGCCGGCGCGCGGGAGACAGAGCGGGGGTGGGCTGTCAAGGGATCGCGCCCGCGCAGCAGAAGCCCGAGCACCAGACTTGCGGAAAGGCCGGACGCGAGGAGGATTCCTCCCGCTCTGGGGCTGTGGAGAAAGCCTGCTCCCACGGCGCTCAGCACAAAGGCGGGACCGGCGTTCACGCAGAAGCAGGTCATCCGCCGGGCCTGCTTTTCGTCGATCTCCCCGGCTTGCAGGAGAGCGGCGGTTCCCCGTGCGCCGACGGGATAGCCGCCCAGCATGCCCATCAGGATGACGGGGGCGCAGCAGCCGGGCAGACGGAACAGAAACCGCATGGGCCGTTCGAGCAGTCTTCCCAGCAGAGCCGCCGCACCGGAGCGGACGAGAAAGACGCTGAGCACGAGAAACGGGAACAGCGAGGGCACCAGAACGGACAGACAGACGTTCAGCCCCTGAGCCGCGCCGCGCGCCGCTGTTTCCGGGAAAAGCGACAGGGCCAGTCCGGCCCCGAGCGAGATGAGAAGCAGGATGATGCAGCGCAGCAGCTCCGCCTTTTTTTTCATATATCTTCCTCCTCTTTTCATAACCGTTTACCGGATCCTATGCGGACAGGGCGGCATACATGACAGCCGCGCCGCATAGGAATAAGGCAGCGGCCCGCCATGGGCGGCGGATACGGCATAAAGGAGGCGGAAACGCTTTGGGGGAACAGAACGCGGGACAAAAGGGAGGACTGACGCTGCTGCACCGTGCGGTCAGCGGCCCGCATATTGAGCTTTTGGGCAACCGGGAAGCGGTAGTGGAGGGCTGCCAGGGCATTCTGGAATACGATGACGGTGTGGTCCGCGTGCGGGCCGGAAGGCTTGTGGTGCGTTTTACGGGACGCGGGCTGAAAATCCGCTGTATGACGGCGGATTCCCTGGTGGTGGAAGGTTTTCTGCTGGGAATGGAATTTATGATGTAAGGGGGCGCCGGTATGCTCGTACAGTTCACGCGCTGGTTCTGGGGATCGGTGCGGTTTCGGATCGAGGGTTCGGCGGAACGTTTTTTCAATCATTGCGCGCGGAGCGGGATCGTTTTGTGGGGAATGCAGGCGGGAGAATCGCCTGGCGCATGGATCCGCGCGAGCCAGTACTCCCAGCTGCTGGGTTGCGCCCGCAGCGCGCATTGCCGTCTTCGGGTGGAGGAGAAAAGAGGGCTTCCCTTTCGCACCTACTGGCTGCGCCGGAGAAAGGGCCTGGTGACAGGAGCCGTGCTGGGCGCGGTCATTTTAACGGTTCTCTCGCAGCAGGTCTGGTGCGTGCAGGCGCGGGGGCTGGAAAGCATCACGCAGGAGGAATTGCAGGCGGCCTGCCGGGAGATCGGGCTGGTGCCCGGCGCGTGGCGAAGCAGCGTGGATCCCTTGCAGGCGGAGCAGCAGCTGATGCTCCGTTTCCCGCATGTGACATGGCTGACGGTCAACACACAGGGCAGCGCGGTTTACATCGAGCTTTCGGAGGGCGTGGAAAAGCCGGATATGGATACCTGGAAGCAGCCCGGCAACGTCAAGGCCGCCGCGTCGGGTCAGATTGTGCGTCTGGAGGTGTACGCCGGAACGCCTTTGGTCAATGTGGGAGACGCGGTGACGGCGGATCAGCTTCTGATCAGCGGCGTGATGGAGGATCCCTACGGCAATGTTTCGCTGCGGCATGCTTCCGGCCGCGTGATTGCTTCCACCGTGCGGGACTTTTCCGCGCAGATTCCGATGACGGAGACGTTGGAGGAGCCGTCGGGACAGACGCTCAGCAGGCGAAGCGCGTCCTTTTTTGGTCTGCGTTTGCCCCTGACGCTCACGGAGGAGCCGGGCGATGGCTGGGAACGGGAATCGGTGCGCACCGTGCTTCGGGTGAACGGCGTGGAGCTTCCCGTTTCCTGGCTGGAGGAAACCTGGCGGGAGATATCCGTCCGGGAACGGCTGCTCACGCCGGAGGAAGCCTTGGAGGCGGCGCGGGCCGAGGTGGAGCGGCAGAAAAGCAGCCTGAAAGGCCTTACGGTTCTCAGCGGGGAGGAGAGCATTTCGCAGGAAAACGGCGTGCTGTATTATACGCTTCATGCCCGGTGTGAGGAGGATATCGCGGTAGAGACGGAAATCCTTGTAAATTCACCAAATTGAAGGCGTGGATTTCATCACTTTTTTAACGGGAAAGCAGATGACGGAAGGAAGAAAATGTGCTATAATCATTACGAACAATTTGAATAATAATTTATTAAATTTATGTGAACACTATACAATAATTCCAACGTCCTGATTTGCCTAAAAAACAGAAACGGCACGGACGGATGTTTGGATAGATTGTCGGGATCTATGGGAGCGATGGAATGTTGGAACAAAGGATCAATATAGAAAGAATGGATCAGGCGGCCGCCCTGTTCGGCAGCATGGATGAAAATGTGCGGCTGCTGAGCGCGGAGTTTCAGGTTTCGATTGTGGCGCGGGACGCGGAGATCAAAGTGTCCGGCGAGCCGGAAAACGTGGCGCTGGCCGTGCGGGCGATTGAAAGTCTTCTGGGTCTGATCAATCGGGGAGAAGGTCTGACGGAGCAGAATATCCGCTACTGCATTTCCCTGGTGCGCGAGGGCGGGGAGGAAAAGATCACGGCTCTCGCGGGGGACTGCATCTGCATCACCAGCAAGGGAAAGCCCGTCAAGCCCAAAACACTGGGCCAGAAGCGGTACTGCACCGCCATCCGCGAGCACACCATCACCATCGGCGTGGGGCCTGCCGGTACCGGCAAGACGTATCTGGCCGTGGCGATGGCCGTGACCGCCTTCCGAGCGCAGGAGGTAAACCGTATCATCCTCACGCGCCCGGCGGTGGAGGCGGGAGAAAAGCTGGGATTTCTGCCGGGCGATTTGCAGCAGAAGGTAGACCCCTACCTGCGCCCGCTCTACGACGCGCTGTTTGACATGCTGGGCGCGGAGACGTACCAGAAATATGTGGAGCGCGGGAACATTGAGGTCGCGCCGCTGGCTTACATGCGAGGCCGCACGCTGGATGACAGCTTCATCATTCTGGACGAGGCGCAGAATACCACACAGGAGCAGATGAAAATGTTCCTCACCCGCCTGGGCTTTGGCTCCAAGATGGTAATCACCGGCGACGTCACGCAGATCGACTTGCCGGATGGACGCAAATCGGGCCTGAAGGAGGTCATGCGGATTCTGCGGGATATCGACGATATTGCGCAGGTGCGCTTTGACGGGCGCGACGTGGTTCGTCACCGCCTTGTGCAGGATATTATCAAGGCATATGAGAAGGTGGAGGAAAGACGCTGATTTTTAGGTTTGTTTAACAAATTCTCTTCCTTTCTTCATAAAATTGCAGTAAAATCAGAGCAAATGAAAAGGAATACCCTTTGTCGGACGCACAGATGGAAAAGCGCCGGGCAGGGAGGAGTAAACGGAGGACGCGGAAAATGGAAAAAATCAGAGTGGTCATCGACAACAAGCAGAAAAATGTGAAAATCCCGACAGGACTGCGCATGCTGGTGCGCCGTTGCTGCAACGCCGTGCTGCGCATGGAGAATTTCCAGGGACCTGCGGAGATCAGCGTGACGTTTGTGAACAACGAGCAGATTCACGAGCTGAACCGCCAGTACCGGGACAAGGATATGCCGACGGACGTGCTCTCTTTCCCGATGGGAGAAAACGGCGAGTACGACGTCAATCACGATACGGGCGCGAAGATCCTCGGGGACATCGTGATTTCGATGGAGAAGGCGGTGGAGCAGGCGTCGCGCTACGGCCATTCGCTGGAGCGTGAGGTCGGCTACCTCACGGCGCATTCCATGCTGCATCTGCTGGGGTATGATCACGAGAAATCGGGCCTGGATCGCGTGCGGATGCGGGAGAAGGAGGAGCAGGTCATGTCCCAGCTCGGCCTGCCCAGCACCAGCAGCTATGTTTTGGGCGACGAATGAATTTTCCGTTTCATAAGAGCCTTCGGTGTGCGATCCGGGGGATTGTGCGCTGTCTGAAAAATGAGAGAAATATGCGCTTCCATACGATGGCGGCGCTGTACGTCCTGTTCTTCTCGGGCTTTTTCCGTTTGAGCCGCGCCGAGCTTGCCGTCCTGTTTGTGACGATCGGCGCGGTTCTCTCGGCGGAGGTGTTCAATACGGCCGCGGAGGATCTGTGCGACTATGTATCTCCCGGCTTTGCCCGGCGGATCGGTTCCGTCAAGGATTTGGCGGCGGGCGCGGTTCTTCTGAGCGCGCTGGCCGCCGTGGGTGTGGGAATCGTCCTGTTTTGGCGACCGGAGCGCTTTGCTGTGATTTTGTCATGGTTTTTGGATGCGCCGTGGCGTCTGGCGCTCCTGCTTGTCTCCCTCCCGGCGGCTGCCGCGTTTGTCGTGCTGCCCGGACGCGGGGATAAACCGGAAAAGCCCGGACTGGATGGAAAAAGTTCAGAGAACAGCGGGACGGAAAAGTGAAATGCAGAAAGGAATGGAAGCTTTGCCGCAGGACTGGAATACGTTGGAACCGAACCGGGAGGGCCGGTCGGTGTTTTTGGCCATTGTAGGCCGCCCGAATGTGGGGAAATCCTCCCTGCTCAACCGGATGCTGGGCCAGAAGGTGGCCATTGTGAGCAGCAAGCCGCAGACGACGCGCACCCGCATCATGGGTGTGCTGACGGAGGGGGAGGATCAGCTGGTATTCCTCGATACCCCCGGCCTGAACAAGCCTCACAGCCGTTTGGATGAATATATGGCCCGCTCGGTGACGGAATCGGTGGCGGGCGTTGACGTCTGCCTGCTGGTCACGGAGGCGGGCGCGCCGGTTTCGCACGCGGACCGCGATCTGCTCGAGCGCTGCCGTGCGCAGCAGCTTCCCGCTGTGCTGGCGATCAATAAAATCGATACGCTCAAGGACAAATCGGCCCTCATGGCGCAGATTGCGGAGTGGAACGCGCTGTATCCCTTTGAAGCGGTTGTCCCCGTTTCGGCGCAGGACGGCAGCGGAATCCAGAGCGACCTGATCCCCGAGCTGAAAAAGCTCTGCCAGCCCGGCGGACACTTTTTTGACGCCGATACGCTCACGGATCAGCCCGAGCGTGTCCTGGCCGGAGAGATGATCCGCGAAAAGCTGCTTCGATTGCTGGATAAGGAGATTCCGCACGGCGCGGCTGTGGCGGTGGAGCGCATGCGGGAACGCGACGACGGCAGCGGGATCACCGATGTGGACGCGACCATCTTCTGCGAAAAGGAGAACCACAAGGCAATTATCATCGGCAAGGGCGGATCGATGCTCAAAAAAATCGGCAGCTATGCCCGCGCCGATATGGAACGCTTTTTTGACTGCAAAATCAATCTGAAGCTTTGGGTGAAGGTGAAGGAGGATTGGCGCAATCGGGAAGCCGTGCTCCGCAGCCTTGGCTATGATAAAACGGACTTTAATTTATAACCGGTGAGACAGATTTTCCCTGACATACTCCACGCACGGCGGAGAATACTGAAAAAGGTAGTTTCCGTCGAAAGGGGATGTATGGGAAATGAATGAAATTTCGGCTTGGGAACAGTTTGCGCGGACGGGGCGCGTGGGCGATTATCTCCGGTACGTCCAGTGCCGGGGACAGCCCGGAGAGCTTCGTTTGGCCCGGGAGGACACATATGCAGATGGAAACGGATGGGCTGATGATCGGGGAGCAGAGTGTGGGGGAGAGCGACCGCCTTGTCACCGTGCTCACCCGTGACGAGGGCGTGGTGCGCGCCTTTGCCCGGCAGGCGAAGCGGACGGGCAGCACAAAGGTTTCCGCAACGCAGCTGTTCTGCTATTCCCGCCTCACGCTGTACAAGGGGCGGGAGAAATACATCATTGACGATGCGCGGCCGATCGAGCTGTTTTTCGATCTGCGCAGGGATATTGAGCGCTTGGCCCTGGCCCAGTACTTTTGCGAACTGGCCCGATCGCTGGCTCCGCAGGAAGCACCGGCCGGGGATTTTTTACGCCTGCTGCTCAATTCCTTTCACTTTTTGAGCAAGGGGATGCGCCCCCCGCTGCTGCTCAAAGCGGTGGTGGAAATGCGGATGCTCTCGTTTGCGGGATACATGCCGGATCTGGTGGGATGCTGCGGCTGTGGCTGCTATGAAGCGGATCCGATGCTTTTTTACCCGCACGAGGGCGCTCTCTGCTGCCCGGATTGTGCGCGGGAGCACGGCGGCGCGCCGATGCCGCTGGGGCACGGCGTTTTGACCGCGCTGCGCCATACCATTTACGCAGATTTTGAGAAGCTGTTTTCCTTCACGCTGCCGCCCGCGGGCCAGAAGGCTCTGGCGGCGGCGAGCGAGCGGTACACACTCTGCACGCTGGATCGCGGCTTCCGGACACTTGACTTTTTTCACGGGCTTGCGACATAGGAGTGCGGCCCGTTCGGAGGAAACCAAATGACGGATATGATGAAACGCAACATCCGCTCTCTGGAGCTGGATAAAATTTTGTCCCTTCTCGCGGAGGAGACGGCCTGCGAAGACGCAGCAGAGCTGGCGCGCGCGCTGGAGCCTTCCTCCTCGCTCAAAGAGGTCAAACGCCTTTTGGCGGATACCTTTGAAGCACATGGCATGATGGCGCGCTTCGGCTCGCCGTCCTTCAGCGGCCTGCGCAATGTGACGGCTTCCCTGCGCCGCGCGGAGGCGGGCGGCCTGCTCACGATGGGCGAGCTGCTGCGCGTGGCGGGCGTTCTGCGCACGCTGCGGGGGATCGTCGAATGGCGCGCGCGGAGCGAGGGCGTCAAGACGGTGCTGGACTGGCGCTTCGACGCGCTGATGCCCAACAAATACCTGGAGGATCGCATCAACACCTCCATCATTTCGGAGGAGGAAATGGCCAGCGAAGCTTCGCCGGAGCTGGCTTCCATTCGCCGCAAGATTCGCAATGCGTCTGCCCGCGCCAGGGAGCAGCTGGATAAGATGATTCGCTCCCCGATGTACCAGAAATATTTGCAGGATCCGATCGTCACCATGCGCGGCGGGCGCTTTGTGGTGCCGGTCAAGGCCGAGTGCCGCGGCGATGTGCCGGGCCTCGTGCACGATACCTCTTCCAGCGGCGCGACCGTCTTTGTGGAGCCGATGGCCGTGGTGGAGGCGAACAACGAGATCCGCGTTCTTCTTTCCAGAGAACAGGCGGAGATCGAGCGCATCCTGGCGGAGCTTTCTGCGGAAGCGGGCGGCTTTGCGTCCGGTATCGTCAGCAGCTATGAGGCCGCTGTGCAGCTCAACCTGATTTTCGCGAAAGCGAACCTGGGCTATAAGATGAAAGCGACCATCCCGGAGGTCAACGACGAGGGAAAGATCGAGCTCAAACGCGCCCGCCATCCGCTGATTGCAAAGGAAAAGGTGGTGCCGACGGACATCCAGCTCGGCCTGGATTTTGATACGCTTGTGATCACCGGCCCGAACACGGGCGGCAAGACGGTTTCGATCAAGACGATCGGCCTGATGACGCTCATGGCGATGTGCGGCCTGCTGCTTCCCGTGGCGGACGGCAGCCGTGTCTCCGTGTTTGGAAAGGTGCTGTCGGATATCGGAGACGAGCAGAGCATCGAGCAGTCCCTGTCCACGTTCTCCGCACATATGACGAACATCATCCGCATTCTCAGCGAGACGGATGATTCCAGCCTGGTGCTGCTCGACGAGCTGGGAGCGGGCACGGATCCCGTCGAGGGCGCGGCGCTTGCCACGGCGATCCTGGAAGCTCTGCGCCGCCGCGGCGCGCGGATTGCTTCCACGACGCACTATGCCGAACTGAAAGCCTATGCGCTGCAAACCGAGGGCGTGGAAAACGGCTGCTGCGAATTTGACGTGGCGACGCTCAAACCGACCTATCGCCTTTTGATCGGCGTGCCGGGCCGCTCGAATGCGTTTGCGATTTCGCTGCGCCTGGGCATGGAGGAAGCGATCGTGGAGCGCGCGCGGGAGTTGGTTTCCAGCGAAAACACGCGCTTTGAGGATATTGTGCAGAGCCTGGAGGAGAGCCGCCAGCGCCTGGAATCCGAGCGCGCGCAGGCTGAGGAGCAGAAGCTGGCCGCCCGCCGCGCCAACGAGGAAGCCGCTCATAAGCTGGAGCAGCTGGAGGAGCAGGCGGAAAAGGAGATGGAGCAGGCACGCCAGCGGGCTTCCGAGCTGATTTCCCGCACACGCGCCCAGGTGGACTCCATGCTCAACGAGGTGGAGGAGCTGCGCAAAAAGCAGAATAAGCTGCTCACCGCCGAACAGAAAGCCAAGCTGAAAAGCGGCATGAAGCGTTTGGAGGAGGAAGCCGATCCCATCCGCCGCCGCCGTCA
>DVGZ01000086.1 GCA_018712435.1 Candidatus Caccousia avicola | reverse complement strand
TATCGCGCTCTGAATGATTTCCTCATATTCTGCCAGATCAAATCCGTTCCAAAGCTCCGATTCCTGATCTTCTCCGTCTCTGTACAGCTCTCCCGTCAGAGGGGAGTAGAGCTTCCAGACGAACTCTGTATTTTCGATATATCTGCCTCCTTTTCAGCGCGGAAAGGCCGCCCTGCTGCGGGCGGCCTCTCTCTTTTCCTGTGCGAGATCCGCGTAATCGCAGCCCTCCCGCTCCGGTAAATTCTGAATGATGCGGTATCGATCCTGATAGGCCCGGGCAATATGCTCCGCGGCCCAGCGTCCGGCGAAATCGTTGTTCAGGCAGATTTCAATTTCCTGAATCTCCGGTTTCCTGGCCAGAAGAGCATCAAGAGCGGGCGGTGTTTTGAACGGGCGGCGCTGTTCACCTTCGCGCGGGGCACAGACGCCTCCCAGCGACAGTCTGTATTTGTCCGCTCTGCCTTCCAACGTCAGATGTGCAAGCGTCTCCACGGCGGCTTCATAAATCGCCGCCCTCCGGCTTTCTCCTTCGGGCGAAAGGCAGAAGGAATAGCGCTTGTCGCTTCCCGCCGCTTCACATTTGAACGGTTTGCCCAGAGTGCAGGTCCCCCGCAGAAAAACATACCGCGGGACGCCGCTTTCGTCTCTGCCGACAAACACCGCGTTGTGGTGCGCCGCACTCTCATACAGAAGCCCGGACCGGACGCAGCTCTCGATCACCCGCCTGTCAATCCCTCTCTGCATCAGATAGGCAAAGACACGCCGGTTATTTTCCGCGGCGGGGGGAAGGACAAGCTCTCTCTTCGGTTCTGCTTTGGGGAGCTGTGTGCGAGTGGGAAAGGCTTCTTCACTCAGGGTTAAAACAGCCTCCACAAACGAGCGGCCCTCAACATGAATCAGATAGTCAAGGGCGGATCTCCCGCCGATATCCCGGCTCTTCCAGTGCCACAGGCTGGTTCTCTCGCTGATTTTGAAGCTGTCATGGCTTCTGAGCTGGAACTCGCCGCAGCTTCCGGCCCGCACGAGCTCCTCCGATCGATATCGTTTCAAAAAATCAATTGCCGCCACACTCTTTGCGGCGGCGATCTGTTCCTTTGTGCAGTGCAGAACCTCTCACCTCCATAAAACACAGAAAAGCGTCTGCCCTTCGACAGACGCTTTCCTTTTTGCTATTCTTCCGTTTCACTCAGCTGTGTGCGAATATCCCGGCCGCCGTAGAAGATGCGGACTACGGTAACCTCATGCAAACTGGGATCCGGTAAATAGAAGACCAGATACTTTTTCACCGGAAACACACGCAGCCCCCGGCTTCGCCACGGTTCCTTTTCATAGACGCGGTGACGCTCCGGCATTTGATTGAGCTTTCCGATTTCTTCCATGATTTGGCTGACCAGACGCCGGGCGGCGGCTGGTTCCAGAAGCTCTTCGGACACATAGTCCAAAATATCCCGCAGATCCTGCTTTGCGGACAGCGTATAGCGGATGTTCCAGTTCACAGTCCGTAATCTCCGCGAAGCTCCTCCAGAACGCTGTCTGCAGAACAGGTGCGTCCGGCGCAGAGGTCTGCCATTCCCCTCTCCAGCTCCGCGTCGCGCTGTTCCTCCGTCATGGAACCAAAGGAAAGCGGTTCGTGCCTGGGCAGTTTCATCTCAAATGGAATTCCTCTGTGAAGGACGACCTGACGCAGAAACATTCCGACAGCGTTCGACATCGGGATGCCAAGCTGGTCAAGAATTTCCTCAGCCTGCTCTTTGATTTCCGGTTCTACACGGGCAAACACGTTGGATGTTCTCGCCATAAGAATCATCTCCTTTGCCTATAGTATAGCCCAACTGCTTGCAATATGCAAGCGAATTGCAAAATCTCAGTGCATTATGTTACAGGACAGCCTCCCGCAGCGCGGCGGCCATATCCGTGCGCTCCCAGGGAAGCCCAGGCCTGCCGAAATGACCGTTGGCGGCTGTATCGGCGTAGCGCGGCGAGAGGAGATCGAGATGGGCGATCGCTGCGGCGGGCGTCAGGGGGAAGAGCAGCTTTACCGCGTCCGCAAGGCAGTCATCGGCGCAGAATGTTCCGGTACCAAGGGTATCCACCTGCGTCATGACGGGTTCCGCCCTGCCGATGGCATACGCCAGCGTCACCTGGCATCTTTCACATAATCCGGCCGCCACAAGGTTTTTGGCAATATATCGGGCAAGGTAGGCGCCGGAACGGTCCACCTTCGTCGGATCCTTGCCGGATAGTGCGCCGCCTCCGTGCGGGGCAAATGTTCCGTAAGCGTCCGCCGCCAGCTTTCTGCCCGTCAGCCCTGTATCAGCTTCCGGGCCTCCGAGCACAAACCGGCCGGACGGATTGATCAGAAGCTTCGTCTCCTCGTCGGGCGGAAGCTCCCGCAGAGCAGGAGCCAGTACTTTGTCCGTCAGCTCCCAGCAGAGCTCGTCCTGCGGCGTTTCCGGGCTGTGCTGTACGGAAAGTACAACCGTATCCAGACACAGCGGCTTTCCTTCCCCGTCATAGGTAACGGTGACCTGCGCTTTGCCGTCCGGCCCCAGAAAGGGGAGCCTGCGGCGCGCCGTCGTTACGGCGTCTGTGAGACGGTGCGCAAGAACGACGGGCAGGGGCAGCAGCTGCGGTGTTTCCCGGCAGGCATATCCGACCATGACGCCCTGATCCCCGGCTCCCCACTGCAGGGCGGGAGCATCCTGCTCCTTCCCATGCCGTCTTTCCCCAGGCTGAGCCTGGACACACTTCGCGTCCTGTACCCGGCCTTCTCTTCTGCTTTGCCGCTCGCGATTGGGGAAGTATGTGTTCCGTTCCCGTCTCTCGAGGGGAAGTTCCACCGCCGAGGCAATGTCGGGACTCTGCCTGCGGAGCAGGCGCTGAATCACGAAGCGTTCTGCCGGATATCCGGTGCGGCGCAGCACGGAGCTTACGATCGCTCCGACGTCCGGCTCATGCAGGCTGTTGATTTCTCCGGCCACAATGATGCGTTTTCCCGCTGCTATCACTTCGCAGCCCACACGGGAAAACGGGTCGTGAGAGAGGCAGTCGTCGAGCACGCTGTCTGCAATCAGATCGCACAGCTTGTCGGGATGCCCCACGGTAACGGATTCTGCGGTAACCATTCGATTCATGGACATT
>DVGZ01000085.1 GCA_018712435.1 Candidatus Caccousia avicola | reverse complement strand
CTCAGCCCCCGGTGCCAGCGTCAGGTCAGGGAACCGGAACGCCCCCATCGCCTCACGGCCGGCCGCTGTGCTGCCGGCCGGCACGCCGGGGCGGCCTTCCACCACGGCGCGGGGGCGCAGGTAAGTCCCTCCCTCGCCCAAAAAGGATTCCACCGTGGGATAAAACCCGTCCGGCTGCTGGCCGCCGGGCCCTGCGCCCAACACATAGTACAGCGTGCGGTTGGGGCGGTGGCCCCGCTCGTCAAAGGACATGGTGGGCTGCACGGCCACGCCGTGGGCGGTACAGTGGATGCGGTGCAGCATCGAGGTCACATTGCGGTGGTCGCGGATGTTGTCCGCGCTGCGGCCATAGAGGGGCACAGCGGCAAACGGGGTGGCCTGCAGCGTCCGGGCGCCGGTGTTGCGCACCGTCACCAGCATGACCTCCAGGTTGTCCGAAAGCGGGCAGAACAGCGTGACGCGGGCGGTGATCCCCAGCGGGCCGGAGGTGCGCTCCACCGTCTGCCACATCAAGCCGGCCTGCAGGCGGCTGTCCTCCTGATCTGGGGTGAATTTTTGGGCCTCCTGCCCGGCGGAAGTGCCGGTGCAGGACCAGGCCTGGCCGCCGCAGCGCAGCCAGAAGTTGCGGCTGGCGCGGTTGTCGTGCAGATTTTCTGCGCTGACCGGCTCCAGCAGAAACGTCTCCTGGTCCAGCTTGGCATCGCCGCCCAGGCCGGGGGTTACGGCGCTTTTCATGCCGGTATCCGACGCCAGCGGGAAATACAGATAGCTGACATTCTCCGGCCGGTTTACGGCGAAGCTGCCGCTTTCCTCCAAAAAAGGCAGGTGAGACAACGCAGCCACTCCTTTCCTTTTATTTGTTTTTCCCAATTATACCGGTCCAACAGGCACGCAAAAATCAAAACGTTGTGCAAAAATGGCAGAATCATGACCATAGTTTCACAGAAGCTCCAAAATTCGGTCAAGAATTTGATATTTTTTTTGAATTGCTAATATATTGGCGGCAGGGTTAGCCCCTATAATAAGTCACAGTCCGACAGGGAGAACATAAGCCCTGTCCCCGCAAGATCACAGGGCACAGCCGCAGCAGTTTGGCCGCGGCGGCCGCGCCCCCAGACAAGGAGGAAAAACCATGAAGAAACGCTTACTTGCCGGCGCGATGGCCGTCGCTTCCATCGCTGCGCTGCTGGCCGGGTGCGACGGTAGCGGCAGCAGCCAGGCCGCCGGGGATGCCACCGCGAATACCGCTTCCGCCGAGGGCCAGGTCATCAACATCTATAGTTGGAACGATGAGTTCCGCACCCGGCTAGAAGCCGTCTACCCGGAGGTTGACCAAACCTCGGACGACGGCACCGAGATCCACTGGGTCATCAACCCCAACCAGGACGGCGTCTACCAGCAAAAACTGGACGAAGCGCTGCTGAACCAGGCCACCGCCGCGGCGGACGACAAGATTGACATCTTCCTGTCCGAGACCGACTATGTGTATAAGTACACCGACGCCGACGCCGACGTGACCATGCCGCTGACCGACCTGGGCATCGACCCTGACACCGACCTGGCCGACCAGTACCCGTTCACCAAGACGACGGCCTCCGACCAGAACGGCGTGCAGCGCGGCTCCACCTGGCAGTGCTGCCCCGGTTTGCTTGTCTACCGGCGCGACATCGCCAAGGACGTCTTCGGCACCGACGACCCCGCCGTGATCGGCGAGAAGGTCAAGGACTGGGACACCCTCAAGCAGACCGCTGAGGAGCTCAAGGCCAAGGGATACTTCACCCTCGCCTCCTACGCCGACACCTTCCGTGTGTATGGCAACAACGTCAGCCAGCCCTGGGTCACGGCGGGCGAGACCACCGTCAAGGTGGACCCGCTGATCATGGACTGGATCGAATCCTCCAAGGAATGGCTGGACGCCGGCTATCTCGACAAGACTGTTAAGGGCCAGTTCAACGATGACTGGAACAAGGCGATGGGTTCGGCCTCCAAGGTATTTGCCTTCCTGCTGCCGCCGTGGGGCATCGACTTCACGCTGGCCCCCAACTGGGACGGCGTCGATGGCACCTGGGCTGTGTGCAACCCGCCGATGACCTACAACTGGGGCGGTTCCTACGTCCACGCCTGCACCGGCACCGACAACCCCGAGCATGTCAAGGACATCATCCTGTCCATGACTGCCAACAAGGATAACCTGATCAAGATCTCGAAGGATTACCAGGACTTCACCAACACGGTCAGCGGCATGCAGGAGGCTTCCACCGACGACAGCTTTGCTTCGAGCTTCCTGGGCGGGCAGAACGCCTACGCCTACTACGCCCCGGTGGCCGAGAACATCCAGATTGCGCCGCTGTCCGCCTATGACCAGGGCTGTGTGGAGCTGCTCCAGAATTCCTTCAGCGATTACTTCCAGGGCAACGTGGACTTTGACCGCGCCAAGGAAAACTTTGAGACTGCCATCAAGGAGCGCTACCCCGACATCACCGACGTGCAGTGGCCGGAATGATCTGACTGTTTGTTTTCCACAGATAAAAGCTGCCGTGCCGGCACCCCCGGTGCGGCAGCTTTTGGGAAGGCAGTTTTGTAAAAAGGAACGGTGACCTATGAATAAGAAACCAAAACATTCGAGCTATGCCAAATGGGGCTATCTGTTTATCCTGCCCTTCTTTATTGCATTCTTTATCTTCTCGTTCATTCCGCTCCTGGATACCGTCCGCTACAGCTTTTTTGAGTATTACCGCTCCGGCATCAAGGAGGTCGGGCCCAATTTTGTGGGCCTGGCCAACTACAAAAGCCTGCTGGATTCCGACATGCTCAAGTACGCGGGCAACACGCTGATTTTGTGGCTGATCGGCTTCATCCCGCAGATCGTCATCGCGCTGCTGCTGGCCAACTGGTTCACCGATATGCGGCTGAAACTGCGCGGCAAACAGTTTTTCAAGGTGGTCATCTACCTGCCCAACCTGATTATGGCCTCGGCGTTCGCCATGCTGTTCTTCGCGCTGTTTTCCACCAACGGGCCCATCAACTCCATCCTCATGTCGATGGGGCTGACCGAGACCCCCATCGACTTTATGGGCACCGCTTTCGGCACCCGTTCGCTGATCGGGTTGATGAACTTTTTGATGTGGTTCGGCAACACCACCATCATGCTGATGGCCGCCATCATGGGCATCAGCCCCGACATCTTTGAGGCGGCGGAGCTGGACGGCTGCGGCAGTGTGCGGCGGTTCTTCTCGATCACGCTGCCGCTGATCCGCCCGATCCTGGCCTACACGCTGATCACCTCGATCATCGGCGGGCTGCAGATGTTCGATGTGCCGCAGATCCTGACCAATGGCCAGGGCAACCCGGACCGCACCTCCATGACGCTGATCATGTTCCTGAACAGCCACCTGAAGAGCCGCAACTACGGCATGGCCGGCGCGCTTTCGGTCTATCTGTTCATTGTCAGCGCAGTGCTGTGCTTCTTTGTCTACCGCATGACCAACGGCAAGCAGGACGGCGGCGCCCCCAAAAAGAGCCGCAACCATAAAGGAGGTGCCAACGCATGAAACACAAACGGACCAAAGTGGGCGAGACAATCCTTGCCTACGCCGTGCTGATCGTGCTGTCGTTTTTGTGCCTGTTCTTTTTCTACATCCTGCTGGTCAACGCATCCCGCTCCCACGCGGAATTGCAGCGGGGCTTCTCCTGGCTGCCCGGCGGTTATTTCCTTGAAAACCTGAAAGCGGTTGCCACCGACGGCAACTTCCCGATGTTCAAGGGCATCCTGAACAGCCTGATCGTCTCCTCCTGCTCGGCGGCGCTGTGCACCTACTTTTCGGCGCTGACGGCCTACGGGCTGTACGCCTACAACTTCAAGTTCAAAAAGCTGGCGTTCACCTTCATCATGGCCATTCTGGTCATGCCCACCCAGGTGACGGCGATGGGCTTTTTGCGCCTGATGACCAACATGAGCCTGTACGATACGCTGTGGCCGCTGATTCTGCCCTCCATCGCATCGCCCTCGGTGTTCTACTTCATGTACAGTTACCTCGAATCCTCGCTGCCGCTGTCCCTGGTGGAAGCCGCCCGCATCGACGGTTCGGGCGAGTTCATGACCTTCAACCGCATCGTGCTGCCGATCATGAAGCCGGCCGTGGCCGTGCAGGCTATCTTCTCCTTTGTGGGGTCGTGGAACAACTACTTCGTTCCCGCCCTGATCATCCAGTCCAAGGACAAGATGACTGTGCCTATCCTGATCGCCACGCTGCGCGGCGCCGACTATATGAACTTTGACATGGGCAAGATCTACATGATGATCACCGTGGCCATTGTGCCAATCATCATCGTGTATCTGCTGCTGTCCAAGTACATCATCGCCGGCATCACGCTGGGCGGCGTCAAAGAGTAAACCGTATAAAGGAAACCGTATTCCGTCCCGGCGCAGGGCCGGGCGGCAAACCGCCATAGCGTGCCAACCTATGGCGGTTTTGCTTTGTCTCCCCTTTGATTGGCAAATAAGGAGTTTTGTTATGGAACAACCGTTTACACACAGCGGCACCCGCGACCCGGCCCCGAGCCCACGGGAACAGGAGAACGCCGCCCTGGCCCGCCAGGCGGCCGCCGAAGGAATCGTCCTGCTGAAAAACTGCGGTGTGCTGCCGCTGGCACCCGGCGCGCCGGTGGCGCTGTTCGGCGCCGGCGCCGGGCGGACAGTCAAGGGCGGCACCGGCTCCGGCGATGTGAACAACCGGGCCAGCATCTCGATCTGGCAGGGGCTGAAAGAGGCCGGCGTCCCGCTGACGAGCGAGGACTGGCTGACCGACTATGAGGCCCGCTATACCCGCGCGCGGGAAGACTGGCGGGCGCAGGTGCTGGCCGCCGCCAAACAGGTGGACAACCCGTTTGACGCCTACGCGGCCCACCCCTTTGCCCTGCCCGAGGGCCGGGCCGTCCGGCCGCAGGACCTGGAGGGGGCCAAAGCGGCTCTCTACGTCATCAGCCGCATCGCCGGCGAGGGCAAGGACCGCCGGCTGGAACCCGGCGACTACTACCTCAGCGACGCCGAACAGGCCGACCTGCAAACGCTGGACGAAAGCGGCCTGCCGGTGGTCCTGCTCCTCAACGCCGGCGGCCCGGTGGAACTCACCGGCCTGCTGGACGGCATGCAGCATCTCGACGCCATTTTGCAGCTTTCCCAGCTCGGGCAGCAGGGCGGGCAGGCCGTGGCCGATGTGCTGCTGGGCCGCGCTGTGCCGGAGGGCAAGCTGACCGCCACCTGGGCCCGCCGGTACGACGACATCCCCTGCGCCCGCGCGTTCGGCAGCCTGAACGGCGATGTCAGCCAGGACACCTACCGCGATGGGGTCTATGTGGGCTACCGCTACTTTGACAGTTTCGGCGTCCGGCCGCTGTTCGCCTTCGGGTTCGGGCTGTCCTACACAACCTTTGCGCTGCGCGCCGCCGGCCTGGCCGTGCAGCCGGGCCGTCTGGCCGTGCAGGTGGAGGTGGCCAACACTGGCGCCCGCTTTGCCGGGCGGGAGGTCGCGCAGGTCTACCTCAGCGCCCCGCAGGGGGAACTGCCGCGGGAACGGCGGCGGCTGGCCGGCTTTGCCAAGACCCGGCGCCTCGCCCCCGGCGAAACCCAGACCCTGACCCTCGAGATCCCGCAAAAGCAACTGGCGGCCTTCCACCCGGAACAGAACGCCTGGGTGGTGGACGCGGGCCTGTACGGCGTCTGGGTGGGCAACAGTAGCGATGCACTGTGCCTGTGCGCGCTGCTCGAGGTGGACGCGGCGGTGATGCTGGAGCGCACCCACCCGATCTGCCCGCCGCAGCACCCCATTGAGGAACTGGGCGCCCCCCCCGGTGCACAGGACTGGGAAGCCGACCAGTGGCGCCAGAAAGTGGAGTACGACCTGCCGGTGTACAAGTTTGTGCCGGTGGCTCCGGCGGCCCCCGCCCCGGCCACCCCGCCGCTGGCGGAGGGCGAGCTGGACAGCCTGGTGCCGCTTTTGTACGGCAATATCACGGCAGGCGCCAGCACGCTGGGCTCGGCGGGGGTCCGGGTGCCCGGTTCCGCCGGCGAGACCTCCGAAGCGCTGGAGGCCAGCCGCCAGATTCCCAGCCTGATTATGGCGGACGGCCCCGCCGGGCTGCGGCTGCGCCAGTGCTACCAGGTGGACTGCGCCACCGGCGAGGTCTACAGCGCCGGGGTGCTGGGCTCGCTGGAGAACGGCTTTTTGCGCCGCCCCACCACGAGGGCGCCGACACCTACTACCAGTTCTGCACGGCCTTCCCGGTGGGAACCGCCCTGGCCCAGAGCTGGGACCCCGATCTGCTGACCCGTGTGGGCCGCGCCGTCAGCCGCGAAATGGACGAGTTCCATGTGGATTTGTGGCTGGCCCCCGGCATGAACATCCAGCGCAACCCGCTGTGCGGGCGCAACTTCGAGTATTATTCCGAGGACCCGCTGCTCACCGGCACGCTGGCGGCGGCCATCACGGCCGGCGTGCAGGAATCCGGGCGGCACGGGGTGACCCTCAAGCATTTTGCCTGCAACAACCAGGAGGACAACCGCATGGCGGTGGATGCGCGAGTGTCGGAGCGCGCCCTGTGGGAAATTTACCTGCGCGGGTTTGAGATTGCGGTCAAAACCGCCGCCCCGGCCGCCGTCATGTCGGCCTACAACTGCATCAACGGGGTGCACGCCGCCAACAGCCGGGACCTGTGCACCGTCGTGCTGCGGCAGGAATGGGGCTTTGCCGGCCTGGTCATGTCGGATTGGAACACCACCGTGCCGCAGGACGGCTCCACCCCCTGGCGGTGCGCCTGGGCCGGCAACGATGTGATCATGCCGGGCAACCCCCACGACGACCAGGACATCCGGGCCGCCCTGGCAGACGGCCGCCTGCCCGAAACCGCTATCCGCCAGTCCGCCGCCCGCCTGATCGCCCTAGCCAGCGCCCTGCGCGGGGGCTTTCCCTACCAACACGAAAGGTAAGCCCAGGCTGAAAAGACACACAGTATTGCACTTGCAACGGCACGCTCCCGCTCTGATTGAGGCGCTCATGTTTGGCCGGTTTTGCATAGGCTTTTCTTTGCCAGAGTCAGCCTGAAAGCAACCCCAACCATCACACACAGGCTGCAATAAAATATTTCGACACGGGCCGTGTGGAGTATGGCCGCGTCACGGGCAAAAGCGGGAACCGCACTTCACAGGCGGCTCCCGCTTTTGCTTGTTGTCTATTTTCTGCTCAGCTCGTTGTTGCGGACAGATGTGCTGGCAAAGCTGTTGCCACACAGCGTTGTACAAAATTTTCCGCGGGCAGGTTTGTGCAGTTTCCACAGCCCACGCAACTGTCCCTGCCGTGCCCTGGCCGAAGGGGAAGGTTGTCCGATCACGCCGGCCCATCCGTCTGGCCGTTGGCGGCGGCCAGCAGTCCCTGTGCCGCAGCGGCCGGGAAGCTGCCGCCGCTGGAGAGCACCGCTGCACGAAGCGGCGCGTCGGCGCCTGACATAATCATCATGCGGAAATCCGGGTTGCTGTAGTCCGCTTTCCCGCCAAATCCCTGCGCAATGGTGGCTTCGGTACCACGGAAGGCCTGCATCATCAGGGGGGAGAAGTCCTTCATTTCCATGATAGAGTCCTCCATTGAGAAGCGGCCCGGTTCCAGCGGCGGGTCGTCTTGCAGCGGGCTGCCATACAGTGCGGTGAATTCATCGTCCGTGGGCAGGCCCTGCAAGGTTTCATACCAGCTGCCGGCCTGCCAGGCGGGGGCGGGAAGATCCGCACCTGGCACCTCGATCTCCTGTTGCAGGCGGATGTCTGCCGAAGACGACCCGACCAGCAGCGTGTACGTGCCGGCCGGAACTTTCCAGCCGTCCGACCAGATGGCAAAGCTGCGATCATCCAGCGGGAAGTCAACGGTGCGGCTCTCGCCGGGGGTCAGGTAAACCCTGGCAAAGCCTTTCAGCTCTTTGGCCGGGCGGTAGAGCCCGGTGCGGGGCGGCGCAATGTAAAGCTGCGCCACCTCAGCGCCCGGGCAATCGCCAATGTTCGTGACGGTGACCCGCGCCGTGCGGTTCTCCACCGTCAGGTCGCTGTACGCGAACCGCGTATAGCTCAGCCCATAGCCAAAGGGGAACCGTACCGGCACCCCGGCCGTGTCGTAGTAGCGATAACCGACATACAGGCCCTCTTTATAGCGGGTGACCTTCTGGCCGAAGGTATCCCGGCTGGGCACCTGGGGCAGGCCCGGGTAATTCAGGATGCGCTCCGCCTTTTCAACCTTGTCACTGAGCCGCTGGCTGCCAAACCAGAGAAAGGAAAGCCCCCTGGTCTTGGCCGTCAACGCGGCGGATACCCCGGCCGGGCCGGTTCCCACGATCAGCAAATCCCACATGAACGGCGCCTCCTGTCCATCTTTTATTACGCAGTATAGAAAACAGCGCTTCCCACCGCCGCTTCCCGTTAGGGGAATCTTGCAGTATCCCGATGAAATTTACTCCGGCAGTAGACGCCTGGCCTCCTCCTGAGAAAGCACGCCCTGTTCCGTCATGCAGCGGATCACCTGGCGCATCCGCTGCCCGGCCAGCTCCGGACTGACGTCCGGCGAATAGGCGGACGGAGCGTTCGGCAGACCGGCCAGCATGACGGCTTCGGCGTCCGTCAGCTCCGACGGCTCCTTGCTGTAATAGCCCATCGCCGCATCGTAGATTCCATAGTACCCGCTGCCAAAGTAGATGGTATTGACATACAGTTCGAAAATCTCCTGCTTGGAACAGACGGACTCGATCTCCACGGCAGCGAAAATCTCGGCAAACTTCCGTTCCAGACGCTTCTCCTGCGTGAAATACTGGTTTTTCGCCAGCTGCTGGGTGATGGTGCTGCCGCCCTCGGCAAAAGAAAGTGTGCGCAGATCGTTCCAAAGCGCGCGGCCGATTGCGATGAGGTCATATCCCCCATGCGTCCAGAAGCGCTGATCCTCCGCGGCCACCACCGCTTTTACATAGAGGTCGGGAAGCTCGTCGAAGGTGGTGAAGTGCTCCATGGAGCGGATCTCCTCCGCCATCTGTGCCACCGGCTCCTTCTCCAGCGCCTCCCGGGACATCAGATATCCCTTCACGCCGAACACTGCCGCCGCTATAATTCCCAGGCAGAACGCAGCCGTGACCACGGCAAGCACAAGCTTGCACAACCGCCGGATCCACCTCATTTTCTTTTCCTCCTGGCCCATCCGCACAGCAGCAGAACCGCACAGAACAGGCCGCCCACCGTCAAACCAAACGCCAGATTTTGAGTTTTCGCTTTTTCTATGGTGAATTTCTTTTGTCTTGTACGCATTCCGGCGCCTCCTTTCAGATACAGCCCCAAAACGTTCGCTCATGGGCTGTTCTCTGCTTTTCAGTGTACCAGAACGGCATTTCCGGTTCCATTGGATTCTCTTACTTTTTTCTTACATTTTTGTAAGGGGGATGTTTCCATTGACTTTATCGCTGTACACACACGCGATCCATAAAGCGCAGCACATTCTGAACGGTAAAAAACAGATCCCGCTTGGCTGTTTTTCGTGCTTCGGAATATGGAACAGCCAGACAGTTGATGGTGAAAATGCCTGCCACTCCCTTCTGGTAAGCCATCTCCGCTCCTTCCGCAATGTCTCCAACCACAGCCGCAACGGGAATTCCAAGAGAAGCTGCTCTCTCCGCCACTCCCATGACCACCTTGCCGCGCAGGCTCTGCCCATCGATACACCCCTCCCCCGTGAGGATCAAATCCGCACCGCGTGCCCGTTCCTCAAACCGGGCGACCGTCAGCACGGTCTCAATCCCCTTTTGTAAAGAGGCATGCAGAAAAGAGGCCGCTCCCGCGCCCATTCCGCCTGCCGCGCCTCCGCCGGGCAGGGACAGAACATCCACGCCCAGATCACGGCGGATCACTTCTGCCAGATGCAAAAGCCCTTCGTCCAGTAAACGGACCATGGCGGGATCGGCCCCCTTCTGCGGACCAAACACAGCCGCCGCTCCCTGCGGTCCGCAAAGCGGATTGTCAATGTCGCACATGGCGCAGACCTCCACCTCGCGCAGGCGCGGATGTATCCCGGAAGGATCCACCTTCGCAATCCGCGAAAGCGTTCCGCCCACCGGAACAAACGGATTCCCCGCTTCGTCCAGAAACCGGACTCCCAGCGCGGCCGCCGCTCCGCAGCCGCCGTCGTTCGTCGCGCTTCCGCCAAGGCCGATCACCAGGCGCGTCACCTGCGGATGTTCCAGCGCATGGGCAATGAGCTGACCCACTCCGTATGTGGTGGTACGCTCCGCGCGGCGGTTTTCTCCCACCAGCGGAAGTCCTGCCGCCGCCGCCATTTCGACCACGGCCGTGCTGCCGCACAAGCCGTAAAAGGCTTCCAGCCGCTCCCCGTACGGTCCCTGCACCACGGCGATCTCCCTGCTTCCTCCCACGGCTCCCAGAAAAGCGTCGACACTCCCCTCTCCGCCGTCCGCCACGGGGATCTCCTCCGTCTGCACCTGCGGCCAGAGCGCACGGGCGGCACAGCGCATTTGCTCACAGATTTCCAGAGACGTCATGGTTCCTTTAAAAGAATCCGGGACAAACACCAGCTTTTTCATGTTTCTTCTCCTTCCCATCCATCGGACTTTCCTTTTTCGTCCATACAGTACCTTTTCTTTCCCGTTCACAAAAGAAAAACGGTTTGACTTCCCACATCCGAAAGTCAAACCGCTTTTTTCGTGAAACATGCTTCCATTCCGCCGGAAGCGCCGTTCCCCTTCTCAAGCCGCGTCTCTCAGCCCCCGGAAGGGATAAAGGAGCAGACGATCCAGGCGATCACAATGCCCAGCACCGCGCCGCTCATGACCTCCGTCGGACGGTGGCCGAGCTTTTCCGGCAGATTGTCGCTGTCATCATCGCCCAGCTGCTTTTTGATCTCATTGATTTCTCTGGCATGCTGTCCCGCCGCCTGGCGCACGCCCATCGCGTCATACATCACAACGGTCGCCAGCACCAGCGACAGCGCAAACACCGAGGAGGTAAAGCCCTCCCGGATAGCCGCCGCGGCCGCAAGGCCGCAGACCGTGGCGGAGTGGGAGCTGGGCATGCCTCCCGTCTCCCAAAACCGCTTCAGGCACAGCTCGCCCGCGCGGATGGAATCGATGATGGTTTTGAAGAACTGGGCAAAGAACCAGGAAAGGAGCGCGGAGGAAAGCATGGGGTTACTGGTCAACAACTGAAGAATCGGTGTCGCCCTCTTTCATTTGCTTTTTTTGGGTGTGATGCTTATAAATCAGCGCCCCGACGGCACTGATGACAGCCGTGACAAGGAATACTACGACGGCCATGCCGTAATTCTCCGTTCCCAGCGCATTGCCCCCCAGCGTGGAGGAAACCACAGAGGGGATACGGGCCAGTGTGGTGAGCAGCAGAAAAGTCCGCAGCCGGATCGGGGTCAGGCCCGCAAAATAGGTCAGAATATCTTTCGGAGTACCGGGGATCAAAAATGCAAGGAAGAGGACAAAGTTCAGCCGCTCCGCGTTTTGAAGAAATTTCAGCGATTGCAGCTTCTCCCGTGAGATGAACGCCTCCACCATTCGGATTCCCAGCTTCTTGGTAAACAGAAACACCAGCGAGGAGCCAATCGCCATGCCCACCAGGCACAAAATGGTTCCTTCCACCGCCCCAAAAGCATATCCGGCTCCTATCTCCATCGGTTCGCCGGGAATCACCGCGACAATCACCTGCAAAACAACCATCCCAATAAAAATCAGACGGCCGAACATGGAGTGGCTGTCCACCCAGCGGCGAAATTCATCGGGATCCCCCAGCATATCGAGCAGAGGCCGTCCAATCCACACCGTGACAGCGGCAAAGAACAGGAGCAGGATCAGCAGGGAAAGCAGACTCACGATTTTCCTCCGCCTGCGGTACCGGCGATCCTCCTGCGGCAGCGTTTCTTTTTGGTTTTCATTCATAGTCGGACATACTCCTTAACGACGGATCCGCGGCCCGCGGTCTCGTCGCTCTCATTATAATATAAATTAGGATAAAACGGAAGAGGAATCCCACGTTTCCTGAAATTTTTACTTTTCTGTAATGGGGAAGGAAACCGGAAGCCGCAGGGAAAAGCGCGCAACAACGCGGGCGCCGCCATGCGGCGTATTTTCCAGAGAGAGCCATCCTCCATGACGGCCGCACAGCGTCTGGCAAATATTCAGCCCCAGACCGAAATGCGCGCTGTTTTCATGGTTTTTATCCTTATAAAAGGCTTTGGTCGCCTGCGTCAGCTCCTCCGGCGTAAAGCCGCGCCCGTCATCCTCCACAATCAGATAGACAAAACGGGCGTCCCCGCGCAGCGTCAGATCCACCCGGCTCTTTGCATAGCCGAGCGCGTTGGAAACCAGGTTGTCCGAAACACGCAGCAGCAGGGCGGGATCGATCCGCACCATGCCGCTGTAAAGCTCGGGATGCAGGCGCACGGCAATTCCCTGTGGTTCTCCCAGCAGGGAAATCTCCTCAAACAATGCGTTCGTCAGCTCCTGCGTGCTGATGAACCGGGGCTGCGGGGAAATGTCGTCCAGTCTCTGCGCCTCATTCATCGTGTCGACGTAGTGCTCCAGCCGGTTGATGTGGCTTGACATGGTGGAAAGCGTGGACAGCAGCTTTTCCTCCCGCACCTTTCCCTGGGGTACATACGTCGCCAGAAAATCCACATATCCCCGCAGCACCGTCAGAGGTGTGCGCAGATCGTGGGCAAAGGCCGCGTTCAGGCGTTTGCGTTCCTCAATCATCCGCCATAGATCTCGGTTATTCTGCTCAAACTGGGCGCGCGTGCGCTCAAAGGTGCGGCAGAGCTCTCCCATTTCATCGCGGCTCTGGTAGGAGAGCGTGAAGTTAAGATCGTTGTTCGCCATGCGCGCCGCGGCGTCTCGGAGCAGGCGGAGCGGCTCTTTCAGCTTCACGTTGTAAAAGACGATGACTTCCAGGAAAATGCCCAGAAGGGCCAGAAAATAAGTGGCAAACACCCGGATGGAATCGGCAATCTGGAGTCTGCGGTACAGATTTTCCGGGAGCTGGGAAAGAGTCATCCCACTCTCGGACAGATAGGCATATACGGAAAAAATGAAATGCTCAATGATTTGGAGCACACACACCAGGCTGGCAATATAGAACACCACGGCAAACACCGTCAGCGCAAACAGGCAGATGCAGATCGGCGTGTTTTTCAGCCAGACATACAGCCTGCGCGGAGCGCTCAGCAGAGCGTGCAGCGTGCGCGAGCACACGCTCCTGACCGTCAGTTTTTCCATTTGTAGCCCACGCCCCAAACCGTCTCAATATGGTTCTGGCAGCCCGCCGCGGCCAGCTTCGCGCGGATTCGGCGGATATGCTCCGCCACCACGCTGCTGTCGCCCTGTCCGTCAAAGCCCCACACGCGCTCATAGATGCGCTCCTTGTCAAAGACCTGCCCCGCGTTGGTGGAGAGAAATTCCACGATGTCAAATTCCTTGCGTGCCAGCGGGAGGGCCTCACCCCGGCAGGTCACGCACCGTTGGCCGTAGTCGACCGCCAGCTCTCCGGAAAAGCGCGCGCTTGTTTTTCTCCGCGAACGCTCTTCCCGGCGAAGGTGTGCCGCGACGCGCGCTCCCAGCACGTCCAGGCTGAAGGGCTTGACGATGTAATCGTCCCCGCCCGCGGCGAAGCCCCGGATACGGTCGGAGTCCTCCACCCGCGCCGTCAGAAAGAGGATCGGGCAGCTCACATGGCTGCGGATGCGGGTGCAGATCGAAAAGCCGTCGATATCCGGCAGGTTCACATCCAGCAGGATGATATCCGGTCCGCGCTCCGCCTGCCGAAGCGTTTCCGCGCCGTTGTACGCCGTGAGCACTTCATAGCCGTTGATCTCAAAATAATCCTGCAAAAGCCGCACGATGTCCTGCTCATCGTCCGCAATCAAGATGGTTTCAGGCACAATATCACCTCATTTTTCTCAGAATAACAGAAATCCTTCAAGGTTTCATCAACGAAATGGAAATATTTTTCCCATTCACGAAAAAAGCCATGTTTTTTGTCGTTATATTCCAAATGAGAATATTGACACCGAGGAGATCCGATAGAATAGAAAAGATACTGAATTGAAACGAATGGAGGATGCTGAATGGATGAAATCAAGCAGCAAGTGGTAAAGGAAAATAAGATGGGAACCCGCCCCATGTTTCCGCTGATTGTCTCCATGGCTCTGCCCACCATGTTTTCCATGCTGGTGCAGGCGCTGTATAATGTGGTGGACAGCTATTTCGTGGCCCAGGTCAGCGAGGATTCCCTGACCGCCGTTTCTCTGGTGTTCCCCATCCAAACGCTTCTGATCGCCTTCGCGGTGGGAACAGGTGTCGGCATCAACTCTCTGGTGGCCCGCCGTCTGGGAGAAAAGCGGCAGGAGGAGGCGGACAACGCCGCCACACACGGCCTTCTGCTCGGCGTATGCAACTGGATTCTGTTCGCCCTGGTCGGCCTGTTCGGCTCACAACCCTTCTTCGCGACTTTCACCTCCGACGCGGCCCTGATCAAAATGGGCGTGGATTACATGAGCATTGTGTGTATCTTCTCCTTCGGCGTCTTCGTGGAAATCAACATTGAGAAAATGCTGCAGGCGACAGGCAACATGATCTATCCGATGATTTTCCAGCTCATCGGCGCTGTTGTCAACATCATTCTGGATCCCGTATTCATCTTCGGATATCTGGGCGTGCCCGCCATGGGAGTGGCCGGCGCGGCGATTGCAACGGTCATCGGTCAGATCCTCAGCATGATCACCGCCCTGATTGTCCTGTTCACTCAGGAGCATGACGTGAAGGTACAGCTTCGCGGCTTCCGTTTCCACTGGCAGACCGTGAAAAACATTTATGTCGTCGGCGCGCCCTCCATCGTGATGCAGGCCATCGGCTCCGTCATGACCATGGGCATGAACGCCATCCTGATCACCTTCGGCAACACCGCTGTCGCCTTCTTCGGCGTATACTTCAAGCTGCAATCCTTTGTGTTCATGCCGGTGTTTGGTCTGACACAGGGCGTCATGCCCATCATGGGCTACAATTTCGGCGCGCGCAACAAGCACCGCCTGCTCTCCGCCCTGCGCATCTGCTGCATCATCGCGATTGTGATCATGGCGGCCGGACTGGTGGTATTCCAGCTGTTCCCCGCCCAGCTGCTCTCGATCTTCAACGCTTCCTCCAACATGCTGGCTGTCGGCGTGCCCGCTCTGCGCACCATCAGCCTCTGCTTCATTCCGGCCGCGCTCGGCATCGCCTTCTCCACGCTGTTCCAGGCAGTGGGCAGCGGTATTTCCAGCCTGATCGTCTCCCTTCTGCGCCAGCTCATTCTGCTGCTTCCCTGCGCTTATTTTCTTTCGCAAATCAGCCTGGATGCCGTCTGGTACTCATTCCCGCTGGCCGAAGTCTTTTCCTTCGTCGCCAGTATGCTGATGGCATACCGCATTTACCGGCTCCAAATCCGCAATATGCCGGACAACCCTTCCGTACCGCAGCAAAGCTGAATCTCTGAAAACCTCAAAAAACGGCCCGCACCGTTCAGGAAATTCCTGACTGTGCGGGCCGTTTTCTTATGCCTTTGTCTGACGGATCATTTCCCGTATCACTTCACTGGAGCATGTCCGCCACGCCAGCAGGCGGCCTCTTTCCTCCAGCACACGGTTCATGGCTTCCTCCTGCTCGTCGTAATCGTCGAACAGTTCCTCCACAACCCGTTCCAGAATACGGACGTTGTGCTGGATACGCGTTCGCAGCTCCTGCATCTCGGAATAACCCTTGCCGCCGCTGTGATCTTGGAACAGGCAGGCAATTACCTCCGGCATCTTTTCCAGATCGGGAATGCGTTTGACGCTCTCATCCCGCTGAAGAGTGGAGAGCATCCGCCCCGGCACATCCGCGAGATTCAGCGTTTCGTTGGCGATCTTCTCCAGCGCTTTCATAAAGGTTGTGACGGACTCGGACGTGCACTCGATCAGCATATCCGCTCCCAGGTTTTTCGCCGCGAGATTGCCGATGGCTTCCTGCCACTCCGGGCTGCTGCCAAAAACGTAAAGCTTTCCCGCCAGCTCGTTCAAAATGGTGCGATTTTTCTCCACGGTCCGCGCCGTATCCCGCACCCAGCCGATCATCTCCTCGACTGTGGCTTCCTTTAGATATTGTGTAGCCGAATCCAGATAATCCGCGATCCCCTCCTCGCAATGCAGGACAAGCCATTGTTCCGTTTCGTTCAAGCCGTCCATACCGCGCAGCGTTTCCAGCGCCTGCCCGATCCGCTCCATTCGCTGCACATCCTCGGGCGTCTCCGCCTCCTGCGCTCCGGTAAACGGTTTGTGTTCCAAACTTTCACGCTTCATGCGTTCCCGTATCTGCACGATAAATTCTCTGTTTTTCTCCTGAAACGATTCCATCGGCTGGGCGGGAGGATCCATAGCGGCCCGCACACGCGCTTCGATCGTTCTGCTGTTCAGGGGGCTTCCCAGCAGTTCGCCGCCAAAGCGGGAAATCACCCGATTCTCCGCTTCCGACCGATCCAGAAGGGACAGCGCTCCCCGCTCCGACAGGATGGTGCGAAGCTGCGCCAGATTGCTTTCCGCGTTTTTCAGAAGCGAAGCCGCCTTCACAACGAACGCGTCCTCGTCCATCTGTTCCAGATTCTCCTGCATGTTTTTCACACTGAGAATCTGTTCGGTGGAAAAGCGTTCCAGAACCGGCAGGTTCCGCATTCCTTCCAGCCGTCTTTGCAGCGTTTGGCGGCGCTGTTCCCGCGTTTCTTCCGTGATTTCCTCCGCGATCTCTTCCACAGGCTGCTCCTGCTGCGCGGCTGTCTGTTCCTGCACCGTGTTCTCCTGTACGGCGTCCTCGTGTACTGCGTGCTCCTCCGCCTGTGTCTCCTGTGGGACGTTTTGCAGCTGTTCCTCCGCTTCCTCTTCCGGAACCGGAAACTCCTCCTGCGGCAGCCCCGCGCCGCGCCGCAGATCCTCCCGCAGAACCTCGTCCGCGAAATCCATGGCACGTTCCAGCAGCGCCCAATCCGCCGCCGTCCCGCGCGACAACGCCTTCGGGGCAAAATCGGACCGGGTCAGGGCGCGCCCCGTCAAATCCACATCGTCGCGGAGCTGATAACTCATCAGGCCGTTCATGGCTCTTGTAAGCCGTGTGGAGTGCATCCTCAGAGCGGAAGGCTCCTCCTGCTGTCCCAGGAAACGTGCCATCAATCCGGCGCGTTTCTGCTCATTGGCATACTCCGTTCTTTGCGCTTCCCCGTTCTCCTCCGCCATCCGGGTTGTGGGATCCAGCACGGTGCGATCCTCCAGCGCGGCGGCCACGATGCGGAACGTGTGATCATCCAGCGCGGCCAGACGTTCCTTGATTGCGTCCGTTCCCGCAGCTCCGGGATCCTGTGCGAGAATCCGTTCCCGCAGCTCCGCAAGCGACGTCACCGGCGGCTGCTCCCCCTGTCCGGCGGCGGCTTCCTTCTTCCGGGCCAGCCGCCTTGCTTCCCGAATCAGATACGCCCCATCCGACAATCTCGACCAGTCTCTCGGGATCTTCTCCTGATACCGGCGGATCATGGCACGCGTCAGCCGCATCGCGCTTTCGAAGGCCTGCGCGTCCATCTTTCCATCGGAACGCCGCAGCACCTCCATCACGCGATCATAGGGAATCTCCGGCTGGAAATCACCGTGGGACGCGTAGGTTTCCAGCTGTCCCGCGACAAACAGCATCCGGCTCTGAGCCAGATCGTCGCTGCGCACATAGGTTACGCTGGGAAGCGGCGTGGCTCCCCCGATCCGATCGCTTTGCAGGACGGACAGGGCGAACACCTGCCGCTGCTGGATATTGAGCGCGTTGTATTCCCGGCAGTATTTGCGATTGTTTTTTTCAGCCAGAAATTCCTCCAGCGTTTCACGGCTGGCCACCATATGCGCCGTCTTTTCCCGGCCCGACAGGCTGGTGTCGCTCACGCTGCCCAACAGAGAACCGGAGGACCGCAAAATCTGGCGGTAATCGGGATCTTGCAGCATATCCCGCACACGGGAGCGCAGCTCCGAAAGGTCCACTCCCGCGCTCCCGCCGAGGAGATCCGCGTGAAAATATTCCTGAAGCCCGACCCGCAGCTGGCGTCTCTCGTCCCCGTTCTCCACCAGCTCCTTCAAAATCGGATCAAACACCTTTTCGGCCGATTCCGCCGCCTGCAAATAATCGGCATGGTGCGCCACCGCCTCGCGGAACGTGCTGTCCTCCATGGTATACATGCCGATCGCCATCGCTTCCGTGATGTTCCGGCGTTCCGCTTCCAGCGGGCTTTCGTCCAGTCTGGCCATCTGCCCGAGAGAGTCCCTGTTCCATGCGGTCTGCCCGGTGTGGGTGTGCGCGCCGTAGAGGTTGACATGGCGATCCAGCTCGGCCGCGTTTTTCTGTTCCAGCAGTTCTCCCATCAGCACATGGCGTTCTCCCAGCGACTGGAAGGCTTCCAAAAGCTGTTCCTCCGTCAGGTTTTCTCCCCGGTGATGCAGATACAGATAGAGCAAGAATTCAGACTGCACGCGATCGGAAAGCTCCACATGCTCCGGCGTTCTCCATCTCGCCCCCATCTGTTCAAACACACGCTTCATCGCGTGGAAGCGCTCCCGCTCCCCCTCCGTGGCGTAAAACGGGATGGAAAAAATCCGTTTGTTGAGGGCGGTGAGCCAGGCGGCTTCCCGGTGAAGCGTCTCGCTGTCCGCCCCGGAAAGGATCCGCTCAAACAAAATCTCCTTCACCCGCTGCGGACGTTCCCGGTATTCCCACAGCGTATACCGCGCCTCGGTGATCTGTTTTTCACTGGGAGCTTTGCGCACGCCGAGCGCAGCCAACAGCGGGGAACCGGCGGCGCGAAGCTGTCCCCGCAGGGCGCGAAGCTTCTCCAAATCCCGGCGGTCCTCCCGCATTCCCTCGCTGCGGCGGCGTTCCACGTCCCGCAGAACCTCCGCCCGCCGTCCCATGACGACGATCGACCGGTTCATCTGCGCAATGGATTCCCGGCGCAGTTTCAGAAAATCCTGTACCCAGCCGCTCAAGCTTTCCTGGAACATATCCGGTTCGCTGAACAGGATGTGATGCCGCAGAAACATGTCCAGACTGACCTGCTCCGCCTTTGTGGGCTTCCATCCGGTTTTCTTCATGCTGCTGAGGTATTTTTTCAGCGATTTGGTGTTGGGAGCCACCCGTTTTTTGCACGATTTGAGCGCGGCGTTCCATTTCTCCTCGTCCTCCAGCAGACTGATGCCCTGGGGATCGTGCAGAATCATCTCCGTAAGATAGTTCGCCATCTCAGGATCCTTTTCCCGCAGCTTCTGATAGCGCGCTTCCACCGAAGCGCCGCCCACAGTATGACGGCTGTACTGATCAAAAAAGCGGTTGAATTCTTCCATCCAGCCGTCCAGATCCCGTTCGGGGCCGTACAGGATCCGCTGCCCCAGCTCCCGGACCAGCTCCCGCTGGAATTCTTCTCCAAAGGAAAAGCGCAGGCGCAGAAGCTTCATCGGCGTCTCCATGCGCTGGAAAAACTCCTTGGCGTATGTCTCAAAAGCTACCGGATCGTCTGTGGAGAGCGACTGCCACAGATCCTTGTCCTGCATCAGAAGCGGAACCATGGGGCGGAAAAGCCCGTTTTCATACCGCGCCATCCACTCCCTCCGATATTCCAAAGCCGTTTGAGCATCCGGGGCGCTTCCGACTGCCTGCTCCCGCGCGGCCCGGGAAGCGCTCTGCCGGCGCAGATACTGGCGCAGGCCGCCGAGCGCCTCCTGCCAGCTTCTCACGCCGAAGCGTTCCCGGTTCTCCTCCTCGCTGCCCTCCCGCAGACCGGCAGCCAGCGGGCGCATCCGGATCCGGTAGTCCGCGCTTTCCTCCAGGGGATACTCGCCGAGCACCTGTTCCAATTCCTGAAGGCGCGGCAAAATCTGGGAACCCAGCGTGCGGAGCGTATCCTTATAGACCTCCTGCTTTCCCGCTGTGAATGCCTGATAGGCCTCCTCGTTATTTTCCTTTGCCAAAAGGAATTCTTCCAGCCCGCCGAGACGGAATTCGTTGACATAGCCGTCCTTGCCTTCCTTTCGGATTGCCCGAAGCACCTCCTTCGCCTGCGGATCCGAAAGCGGTTCCAGAAGGACACAGAGACGCCTGTGCAACTTTGCCCCGCTGCCGGAATCAGAGCCTGCTTCAAGCGCATTTTCGATCGCTTCCTTCGTCAGGCCGCTGCGCTCCAAAACCTGCCACACGCTGTGGGCAAGCCGAAACCGCTCCAAACGGCGCTCCGCCCGGGATTTCGAGGAAAAGCGGGCGGTGGAGGCGGTGTCGTCGGTATGCTGGTATTGCAGCTCGCCCGGCTGCTGCACCTGCGCGCCGGACAGCACCGCCAAAAAGCGGATCTCCAAAGCCTGCGCCTCGTTCTGGAACCGGCGTTCCTCCTTCTGCGCGCGCGCCCGGAAATTCTCCCGCTTCAAGGCTCCCGTGAGCATATCCGGCAAAAGCGCTTTTTGCACCTGGGACGCGTATTCCCCTCGCAGTGTGTGCCAACCCTCGATGGTCTCCGCGAGATTTCCCCGCAGTGTGGAGGACAGCGTGCGGAATTCGGCATAGGAAAGCGTCTCCAGCTCCAAAAGGCTGTTGACGTCCTCCAGGAACGGGAGATCCAGCTTTTCCTCGATCAACACGCGTTCCAGAGCCTGCATCACATCTTCCTCATGACTGTCCAGATATCCCAGAAAGCCGTCCCACTGGCAGAGCATCGGCCCTCTCAGCAGGGAACGATAGCTGCCCGCCGTGTCCGGTTCGATCTTCTGCGCCCGCTGTCCGCCGCTGCGGTATTCCTCCAAAGTCATGGCGTCCTGTCCGTCGGAAAGGCTTGTCCGGCTGGCCAGCTCCTGCGCTTCGGCGAGGAACTCTTCGGGCGCCTGGTTCGCATGCTCCCCCATCCATTGCAGAAGCTCCCGCCACTGCGGCACGGTGTGGGTGCGATCGGCAAAGAGTCTTTGAAATCCCTCCTGGTTGGCAAAGGCCGTCTGCTGCAAGCGCTCCATTTTGGGGATCAGCGCTTCGTCTGCCTGCTCCTCCTCCGTCATCGTGCGGTACGCGATCGTTCTCCATGCCGGATCCAAGTGCGCCGCGTCCATAGCGGCCCGAATGGATTCCTCCCGCTCCGCCACCTGTGGAGCCAGCTCCTGCAAAACGTCGTCGCGCAGCGAATGCCGGACAAGCTCCCGGATTTCCTCGGGAGAGCCGTGCAAAAACAGCGAGCCGTACCGGTTCACCAGAAGCTCCAAAACCGGTTCCCGGCTGGCCGGGGAGAGCGCGTCGCGAAGGATGGATCGCGCGCACGCCACACTGTGCTCCACCTGCCCGGCCAGCAGATCCGCCTGCTCCCGGAACTGCTCGTCGGACAGCTCCGCTCCCGGCAGCGTCTGTAGGACGGGGGACTGGAAAAGCTGCGGGAACTGTGCCAGAGAGGGCTGCACCGCCAGATATTCCGCCCGCTCCCGGTAGCGTGCGAGATCACCGGACAAATTCTCCATGGCTTCCCGGATGCTATTGTTGATTTCTCCGTACGCCGCGCGAAACAGCATGCGCGGATGCTTTTGCTCAATGCTTTCCAGCAACCGGCCGCGCAGCGCGGGGGCCAGGATGCTGTTCTCCTGCTCCAAACGGGCGGTGATGGTTTCCCGATTCCAGCGGATGGAAGCCTCTATCGCATTCGCCCAATCCATAAACTCCTGCATGCTGAGCGTTGGATTCTGCATCACGCCCTGTGCATACAGATACGCTTCCGCTTCACCCAGCAGATTTTGTGGGATCCACACCTCGGGTGCGCCGTTCTCCCCCACGCCTGTGCGCAGATACTCGCGCCTTGCCGCTATCATTTCCTGAAGCTCTCTCTGCTGCTGCTCCACATCGATCTGCACCTGCTGCCTTTTCGTCTGATACAGAGCCTTCTGTCGTTCAAACTCCCGGCTCAGCGCCATATGCGAAGCCACCACGCCGGAGACGGACGCAAGCGCGTAAAGGCGTGTGAACGCGGCGGCGTTCACCTGATCCGCCGGAAGGCTGTCCAGCTGATGCACCAGCATTGTCGCCACACAGTGAAGCAGAAAAACATAACCGGCCTTGGGGTTGGAAAAGCGCATGGCGTCCTTCAAATGCCGGTAACTGACCGAATTGGCGGCCCCCGCGGATCCGGCCTTTCCCAAAGCGCGGTAGCGCTGCGTCAGTTCCATCAGCCGGTCCGATCCGATACTCGCGCCCGCACGGGAAAGCTGCTGAAACATCGTTTGCAGCTCTGCAATCTCGGGATGATCCCGCAGAACCGCCTCATCCCGAAGCAGGCTGTTTTCCTCCACGGACGCTTCCCACCGTGCATTTTCCAGAACCTGGCAGGATTCGTCAAAGCCGTCCCGCTCTCCGGCACGCAGTTCCATGAGACGCTGCTCCGCATCATCCATCATCCGGTTGACCGGCGCGAAAAAGCTTTCCCTCTTGCGGGATTCCTCCAGAAGGCCCTGCATCCGGTTTTTCCACCGGCGCTTCTCCGCCTTGCTCAGTCCGGGCGGAGGACCGTTTTTCATTTCCCTCTCAATCCGCGCGCTGGCATAAGGGGTGAGCGCCTTGTGCTCCTCCAACACGCCCGGAATATGCTCTGACTGTTCCAGCGAATCCTGACGGATGCGCTGAAGCCGTTCCTCCTCCATTTGCAGGACGCTGGCCTGTCTGGAAGCCTGCATCATCTGGTTGTTTTCACACATGGCGTTCCCTCCCCGGACGGTACAATTCGGCAAAAAGCGTTCCCTGGCAGAATTCCTCCCACTGCGCCGCCTGTTCTCCCAAAAGGCGGCTGCAAATCCGCATCCCGGTCTCCTCCATACAGGTAAAACTCAGTTCCCGCAGGCCCGCCGGATGACGCAGCAGGGCAAGCGCAGTCTGTTGAAGCAGGAGAATCCCTTCTCTGGCATCGGACGTTCGCAGATACAGCAAATCCAAACACAGAGAATCCTCCGTCTCCATGGGGCGAACCAACGCCAGCCCCATCACATGGCCGTCCTTTAACAGAACCATGCTTCGCTCCGGGTCCACCCAGCCGAACGCCGCATGGCTCACAAGATATTCCCGTTCCAACCGGCACTCAACCAGCAATTCCTGTAATCGGAAGCGTTCCAGCTCCGAAAGAGGAACTACATGCGGATTTATCTTTTTCTCGTCCCCGGCCAAAAGCGGAGAAGCCAGCAGCTGTTCCTTCGTAATCCGATAGGTCGGGTAGCGGTGCGCCATGACGGAAAACCCGCGGACAGCCAGCATATAATCCATCACAGCCGACCAGTCCTTATCCGCCGGATAGGTGACGGTAAGCCGTCCCGCCGGCCTTTCCAGCGCTTCCCGGCAGGCCGCGTCCAAAAGAGCGCCGCCCATTCCGCCGCCCCGAAATTCGGGATCCACCCACAGCCAGCCAAGGCTGCACCCGTCCTCCGTCATTTCCAGTCCCGCCGTTCCGGCCGCGATTCCATCCTTCTCGCAGCCCAAAAGCATGGAAGGAATCCGGCCCCGATACTCCGGCAGGATTTCCTGAAATTTTTCACTGTTCCTCTGCGTAATCAAAACAATCTCCATGATCGGCACCCTTCTTTTCGCCTGCGGCGCACAAGCATCGGGCAAGCCCGATGCCCGGCTGTGTGTGTTCTTTTCGCCCGGCAGCCCGCGCTGCTGCCGCAAAGAAGCACGGGAGCGGAGTAAAACCGTCCCGCTTATACAATGGATCTCATTATACCATACCATGGATTGCCTGTGTAGCGGAAAGACACTCAAACGGAACACAGCTCTGCGCGGGAGGATGAAAAAATTGCGGATCCACAAAAAATAAGTTGCCAAAATTATGCAGAAGTTGTATAATAGCCTATGTTCGTGTGTTCGACTCTATTTTGAGAGTCCGTACAAGGGGTGTCAGGCCATGTGGAGGCCTTCACCATAAATTCAAACCACAGAGGAGAATGAAAATGAAAAAGAGAATCGTATCCCTGATGGCTGCTGTGTGCCTGCTGTTCACCGTTGTGCTCAGCGGCTGCGGCGGTAAGCCCACTCTGGAGGACTACTTCAACTCCGAGTCCATGCAGAGCGTGATCAGCACCATGACCCAGCAGTATGAAGAGCAGGGCATGGGTGTCGAGGTCTATGCTGAGGGCGACGAAATGCACTACAAGTTCACCCTCAACGATCTGGAAACCACCGATGAGGACCGTGCAACCTACACCGAGCAGCTCCAGGCCGGTCTGGACGCCAATGCCGCGACCTTCGAGAACATTGCCAACGAGGCGAAGGGCGCTGTTTCCAACAGCAACGTCGTTGTGGTTGTGACCTATGTGGACGGCGCCGGAAACGAGCTGCTTTCCCAGTCCTACTCCTCCACCGCGGAATAAATCACAAAAACAGAATAAACACGCAAAAAGGCTTTCTCAACAGGGGGAATCCCCGTTGGGAAAGCCTTTTTTGACAGCAGCGATTCTTTTTAAAGAGCGGGCTTCGTTTCATCAATCCGATCAAAAAGCTTTGCACACGCCATGGTATCCGCCCACGGCACGACAGCGCTCTCCGTGCGTCCTTCGCGGATACAAGCCATTGTGTCCTGAATTTCATAGGTAAATCCGTTTTCGGTTTCCTCATCACGATAGTGTTCCACCAAGGTCCCGTCCGAATCGTACAAGCTGCACTCCGACGCATAGTGCGGGAATGGAAGAACAATCTTCCCCTTTTCGCCGTACAGCACCATCCTGTTTTCCAGATTGGCCGCAAAGCTGGTGGACAGATCGGCCAGCGTGTGCTCAAACTCCAGCGAAATATGATTCGTGAGATCCACGCCTGTTTTTCCCCAGGCCGCCGACACCGCCATATTTCGAATGTTCTGATTCAGCAGGAAGGTGGTCAGCTCATAGGCGTATACGGTGATATCCTTCGCCGCTCCTCCGCCCAGCGCCGGACTCTGGTAACGATTTTCCGGATCCGGCGGCGCCAGAAAACCGATGGTAAACTGGGTAAGCGCCGGGACGCCGATCCTTCCCTGCTCCACCCACTCCTTCACCTTGCGGACCGCGGGCAGATAGCGGCTCCACAAAGCCTCCATCACAAAGATTTTCTTCTGCGCGGCGGCTTCATACACTGCTTCCGCCTCCCGGCTGTTCTGGAACATCGCCTTTTCGCACAAAACCGGCACATCATGCGCGATGCACAGAAGCGAGAGCCGGGCATGATCGTTCGGCGTCACCGCAATATACACGCAATCCGGCTTTTCCTGCTCCAGCATGGCGGCATAGTCGCCATAATACCGCTCAATCTGCTGTTTCCCGGCAAAGGCGCTCGCCCGTTCCAGGCTTTTGCTCGCCACGGCGCATACTTCACAGCCGTCCAAAAGCCGCACAGCTTCGCAAAACTTGACCGCGATGGCTCCTGCTCCCATAATCGTAAAACGAAACTTTTCCATGTTTCCTCCTTTGGCTGACACAACGGCGGGTTTCCCCGTCAGAACGGATACCGTTTCCTGTACTGCTGCGGAGATAACCCGTAGCGCGCCCGGAACCGGCGGGAAAAATAAAACTGGTCGCAGAATCCAAACCGTTCACTGATCTGCGCAATGGACAGCTTCGTCTGCTTCAGCTGCCTTTCCGCGGCCAGAAAGATTTCTTCATCCACATATCTGCCGACGGTCATCCCCAATTCCGCACGAAACGCTTTTTCCAGCGTGCTCTCGGAAACATGCGCATGGTCGGCCAGCTGCTTGACTGTGAGCTGAACGGAAAGATTTTTTCGGATATACGCCACCGCGTCCAAAATACAGCGCGCGTAATCGGTGCGGCTCAAATGAACCCCGCTGCGCTCCAGCATCGTCAAAATGGTGGCGTACAGCTCCTGGCGCAGGCGCAGAGCGTCGTCCGGCTGTTTGCTCGCGGCCAGCTCAATCATCCGGCGGATGCGCTCCTCCCCCGGCGTATCCACCATCATTTCGGAGCATCCCCGAAACAAATCCAGCCCTGTGTCGTCAATCAGCTGAATATGAAAGTACAGCTGCTCCATCTGGGTACGGCAGGCGTGGTCAAAGGAAAAACCGGCGGGCAGAAAATAACAGCACCCCGCCTTCATTTCAACGGTGCGGCCTTCCGCTGTGGTAAAGTAAGGATCTCCCCCGCAAATATAATACAGCCGGGAATAGGAGGGAGACACCACATTTCCCACCCATTCGCGCGCGCTGCTGGCGTGGCCGCAGTCGAGAATTCTCAAATGCAGTCCGTTCAGGCCGCAAAGACTCTGGCACGGATAAACGATCATCGCAAAACCTCCATATTTTTTATTGTTTCTTCCCTTGAAATCATTCAGATTCCCCAGTATCATTACGGTAAAAGGGGAGCAAACGAATCTGCATCCCCAACCGCAAGGGAGAGGAGACGTCTTATGTCCAGCTATATCACAAAAAGCACCCCGGGCGACACCGCGTGGTTCCGGCACGACCGTTTCGGTATGTTCATTCACTGGGGCCTGTATTCCATGCCGGCGCGCCATGAGTGGGTGAAAACCAACGAAAAAATCCCGGAAGAAAAATACGATCAATATTTTCGGTATTTTGATCCCGATCTCTATGATCCGAAGGAATGGGCCAGACAGGCCAAGGCCGCCGGAATGAAATACGCCGTGATGACCACCAAGCATCACGAGGGCTTCTGCATGTTTGATTCCCAGTATACCGACTACAAATGCACCAACACGCCCGCGGGCAGGGATCTGATCCGCGAATATGTGGACGCGTTCCGCGCCGAGGGGCTGCACATCGGATTTTACTATTCGCTGATCGACTGGCACCATCCGGATTTCCCCATCGACCATCTCCACCCGCGCCGCGACGATCCCGACGCGTTTGAGAAATCCAAGGGACGGGATATGCACCGCTACGCCGAATACATGCGCAACCAGGTCACGGAGCTGCTCACCAACTACGGCAAAATCGACATCCTCTGGTTCGATTTTTCCTATGACAAGCAGCCCAACTTCCCCGACTGGATGCAGGGAAAGGGAAAGAACGAATGGGAATCCGAGGAGCTGATCGCCGTCGCGAGAAAGCTTCAGCCCGGGATCATCATCGACAACCGCGCGCAAATCGAGCAGGATCTTTGGACGCCGGAGCAGTACCAGCTGCTGGAATGGCCGCGCCACAAGGAGACCGGCGAGCTGGTCACCTGGGAGGCCTGCCAGACCTTCTCCGGCTCCTGGGGCTACTACCGGGATGAAATGACATGGAAATCCCCCAAAATGCTGATCCAGATGCTGATCAACACCGTCTCCATCGGCGGAAACCTTCTGATGAACGTCGGCCCCACCTCGCGCGGCTATTTCGACAGCCGGGCCGAAGCGGCGCTTCAGGTCTACGCCGACTGGATGAAGTATAACAGCCGCTCCATTTACGGCTGCACCATGGCGGAGCCGGAATACCTCGCCCTCTGCCCGAACGGCTGCAAATTCACTCAGAGCGAGGATGGAAAGCGGCTGTATATCCACCTGTTTGAGTATCCCTATCAGTACCTGGAGCTGAACGGCTTTGCGGGAAAGGTGGACTACATGCAGTTCCTGCACGACGGCAGCGAGCTGCTGTTTGAAGAAAAACAAATTTCCCATTTCAGCGAGGGCTGCACGCAGCGCGACGATCTTCTCGCCGTCAAGCTTCCCGTCGTGGAGCCGAACGTGCTCGTTCCCGTCATTGAAGTATTTCTCAAATAATGTCGGTTCTGTGTTAAAGCAGATCATCGGGCGGACGCTTTTCGCAAGCGATCCGCCCATTTTTTCTTACGGTTCGTTGAAAATGGAATGAAGAAGCGAAACGGCGAAAAGCCAGTTCATCTCCCGGGTGGGATGGTTCAGCTGGTTCGCAAGCAGCTCCGTCGTATTGACTCCGGCCTCGTGCATCGTTTTCCACTGTGCGTAGCAGTCGCAGACCGGAACGCCGTGCTCCGCGCAGACTTTCCTGGCTGTCTCCATATACCGGTCCATGACCCCGGAATTTTGCAGCTCGCTGGCTCCTTTTGCCATTTCAAGGATTGTTTCGTCCTCCAGATGGCAGCTGATTTCCGTGCACATCATGTTGGGCGTCATGAAAAGCGTTTCGATCCCCGCTTCCTTGAGACGGTCGAAGATCTGACCCAGCGCGTCCCCGTATGTGGAAAGACCGTCCAGACCTCCCCAGGAATCGTTCAGGCCGTAGCACACCACCGCCAGATCGGGGTGATGCGCGATCACGTCGCGTTCCAGCCGCTCCAGACCGTGTGGCGCGTTATCGCCGCCGATCCCCGCGTTCAGAATGTTGACGGGTACGCTGGGATACAGCATCGCCAGCATCCGTTTGAGGTAAAGATGGTAAGCGGCGTCCGCGTCGTAATAGGCGTCGATGGTGCCGTCGGATTTCTTATACAGCTCGAAACAGGTCTGCGTTACGCTGTCTCCCAAAAACGCAAAGGTCAAAGGGCCCTGCCCCCAGTTGTCGTTTGCCTTTGCTTTCAATAGATCCCGAATTTTCTGCATTCTTCATCTTCCTTCCCAAAAACCCCTGTCGTTGTCAGACTGCATCAAACAAGCACAGGGCTTGATACCGGCATTTTTCTTTTCAAACAAGCCTAAGAACAAGATAACAGATTTTACCCTTTCCATGCAACTATTTTTAAAGTATTTCGCAATTTTCCTGTATATTCGTATCAAAAGAGCTTTCTATTTTTATGAATAAGAGCAAGATTTCTAAAATTCATTCAAACTGCGCGGCGTACAGCCTGTAATACGTCCCCTTTTTCCGCATGAGTTCCTCATGTGTTCCCTGTTCCACTACCTCGCCGTGCTCCATGACAAGAATGTTGTCGGCATGCTGGATGGTGGACAGGCGGTGGGCGATCACGAAGGAGGTCTTTCCCTTCATCAGCTCCTGCATGGCGCGCTGCACCTCGCGTTCCGTGTTCGTGTCAACGTTGCTGGTCGCTTCGTCGAGAATGAGCATCTGCGTGTTGTACAGCATGGCCCTGGCGATGGTCAGCAGCTGCTTCTGGCCCTTGCTGATGTTGCCGCCATCCTCACTGATCACGGTGTCGTAGCCCTCCGGCAATCGCATGATATAGTGATGGATGCGCGCGGCCTTGGCTGCGGCGACCACTTCTTCCTTCGTTGCGCCTTCCTTGCCGTAGGCAATGTTTTCAAAGATCGTCCCCTGGAACACCCAGGTATCCTGCAAAACCATCGCGTAGGCCCGGCGCAGGGAATCGCGCGTCACCTCGTGCAGCTCCTTGCCGTCGACCAGAATCTCCCCCGCGTTCACATCGTAAAAACGCATGAGCAGGTTGATGATGGTCGTCTTGCCCGCGCCGGTGTGGCCCACAATGGCGACGGTCTGGCCGGGCTTGGCTTTGAGGTTCAGATCGTGCAGGACAATTTTTCCCGGCAGATAGCCGAAGCTGACGTGGCGCGCTTCGACGTCCCCGCGCACCTGACCGAGTGTCTCCGCGCCGGGAAGATCCGCCGGTTCCTCCGGCTGATCGAGCAGCGTGAACACGCGTTCCGCCGCGGCAAGAGCGGAATAGATTTCGTTCATGATATTGGCGATCTCGTTGATCGGCCCGCTGAATTTGCGTGAATACAGCACAAAAGAGGAGATCTGCTCCATCCCCGCCATACCGAGCATGTAGAGAGCCGCTCCCACCATACCGATGAGCGACAGGCCGAGATTGTTGATCATGCCGACCGTCGGGCCGGTGGTCATGCCGAGCGAATCGGCGTTCCGGTAAGCCACGGCGGCTTCCCGGTTGATCCCGCCGAATTCTTTGCAAACGTCATCCTCATAGGCATAGGCCAGGATCGTCTTTTGTCCCGAAAACATTTCCTCCACATAGCCGTTCATTTTGCCATAGGCCGCGCTGCGCTTGGAATACAGCGGCCTGGTGCGCTTTCCCATATAGCGGGTGAAAAAGATGGCGAGCGGGATCGGGATGCAGAGACAGGCGGTCATCGGCGCGGAGATAAGACACATCATCACAAACGAGCCGACCACGGTGACAACGCTTGTCAGGATCTGCACGAGATCCGCTGAGATGCTCGTCGTCACCACGTCGATATCGTAGGAGACGCGGCTGATGATATCGCCCGCCTGATTGCGATCGAAATAGCTGACCGGCAAAGCCATCAGCTTGGCAAACACGTCGCGGCGCATCTTGTTGGCGATCCGGCGGCCAATGCGCATCATGGCCTGGTTGACCAGGAAGGACATGAGATTGCTGAACACATAGGCGATCAGCATACACCGCGCGTAATAGGCCACGGTATCAAAATCAACCTGCCCCTTCCCGACCGCCGCACCGATCGCCTTGCCCGCGAAGGTCGGGCCAAGCAGGTTTCCGATGTTGCTCGCAAAGGTACAGAGCAGCAGAACCGCCACCGCAACGCGGTAGCTCATGATATACTGAAAAATGCGGCGCAGCGTTCCCTTTGCGTCCTTTGGTTTTTCCTTTTTTCCTCTTGGGGGTCCGGGCGGCATTGTTTTTCCCTCCTCTTTATGCCAGCGCGCCCATCTGCGCCTGGTAAATCTCCTGATAGGCCGGACAGCTTTGCAGAAGCTCCTCATGCGTGCCGTAGCCGATGCAGTGTCCGTTGTCCATCACCAGAATGTGCGTCATCGACTGGATCGAGCTCACACGCTGGGCCACCATAATGGTGGTCGAATTCCGGTGATGCTCAAAAATCGCTTTGCGCAGAGCCGCGTCCGTCTTGTAGTCCAGCGCGGAGGAGGAGTCGTCGAGGATCAGAATCTCCGGATCTCCCGCCAGCGCGCGGGAAATCAGAAGCCGCTGCTTCTGCCCGCCGGAAAGGTTTGCTCCCTTGATGTCCGCCTGATAATCCAGGCCCTCCTCCAGCGAATCAATATACTCGGCGGCAACGGCGTCCTCCACCGCGCGCATGAGGGCGGCTTCATCGAGATCGCGGCCGAACCGGATGTTTTCCCGCAGGGAGTTGAAAAACACCATATCGTTCTGAAACACCACGCCAAAGCGCCGGTGCAGCTCATCCTTCTCGTAGGTGCGCACGTCCCGGCCATCGACGAACACGCCGCCATCCTCCACGTCGTAAAAGCGCATGAGCAGATTGATGATCGTCGTCTTGCCGCAGCCTGTGGGGCCGATAATCCCCAGACTTTCGCCGCGTTTGCGCGCAAAGCTGATCTCATACAGGCACTGCTCGCGCTCCTCCCCCGCAAAGGAATGTTCCCGGCTCTCCCCCGCCACGGGATAGCTGAAATTCACATGTTCAAAGCGGATAAATTCATCTCCCGCCGGCTGTCTGGCCTCCTGAGGCGAAAGGATGCGCTGATCCACATCCGCGGCCAGCACCTGCCCGATGCGGTTGGCGGAAGCCGTGGCCTTGCTGGTCATCATGAAAATCCGGTTGATTCCCATGACGCCCTGCATCACCATGTTGAAATACGTCAGAAAGGCAAGGATCACGCCCGGCTTCATCTGTCCCGCGTCGACGCGAAGCGCGCCGATCCACACCACCAGCGTTAATCCCACATTCAGGCACATCTGCATGAACGGGCCGGGAATGGCCATGATGGTGCTGGCCTTGATATCCGCCTTCGTCATCGCGCCGTTATAGCGGTCGAAGCGTCCCTTTTCATATTCCGTCTTGGAAAGCGCCTTGACCACGCGGATCCCGGTGATATCCTCGCGCATGGTCCGCACCACATCATCCAGCCGTTCCTGCACCTTACGGTACAGCGGGATGCCGTACCGGGACACCGCCAGGACAACGACGATCAGAATGGGGGTAATGATGCACAGGATACTGGACAGGACGGGATCCATGATCAGCGTCACGGCAATTCCGCCGAGCAGCATGATCGGCACGCGCACGCACATGGTTTGAAGCGACTGAACGCAGCTCTGCACATTGTAGCTGTCACTCGTCATGCGGCTGATCAAACTCGGCAGACCGAATGCGTCAAACTGCGCGCCGGAGAGGTTGGCCGTTTTCGTAAAGAGATCCTGCCGGATGTCATAGGAAACGCGGTGCGCGTTGTCAACAGCGATCCGGTTGGCCAGCACATTGAGCTGCCGGGTGATCAGCGCGGTGACGATCATCAGCGAACCCCACAAAAGCACCTGCTCCATTTTTCCGAGCGGCACCACCTCGTCGATGAGGTATTCGAGGATATACGGGATCAGAAGCTCCGTCACAGCGCCAAGAAGCTTGATGACCATGGAGAGCGTGATTTTATGCGAATAGGTCTTCATGTAGTGCAGGATCAATCGCATGTCTTACTCTCCTCCCTTCTTCTCCGTCCGCGGCTCTTGCTCCGCGCGCCGCTTTTCCTCCTCCAAAAACCGCTCCCGGACATGCGGAAAATCGGACTGGCGTTCCTCCCAGCAGCGGCGCTCCACGATCTCCAGCAGCCGGGCCAGCTCCTCCTGTTCCGTCTGACTGAGCGGTTCCAGAAGCCACTCATAAAACAGCTCCTCCAGATGCTGCTTGGAACTTCGGATGGCGTCTCCCTTTTCCGTTGCAAACAAAAGCTGGCTGCGCCCGTCCGCCGGGTTCGGCTCCCGCCGCAGATACCCCTTTGTCTGCAAGCTGGCCAGCTGGCGCGCCGCCGCTCCTTTGTCAATTTCCAGCTTCCGGCACAGCTCCGTCAGCGTCGTCCCCGGATGCCACCGCACATAAAGCAGCACATCCAGCTCCGAGGGGCCGACGCCCATCCGCCGCATGATCTGATTGGTGAAGATCCGGACCCCACGCGCAATTTTGCTGATCCGTCTCTGCGTCACATCCATTGTGTTTTCTCCCCCTCTCTAAATAGATGATACATCAACTAAATAAAAAAAGAAAGACTTTTTTTACAAAAAGACAGAAAAACGCCCCTTCCCGGAACCGAAGCTCCGGAAAGGGGCGCTTACGTCAGAAGGGGTCAGACCGCAAAAACGTCGTGATCCATTTTTACGGACAACCTTCCCGACAGAAATTCTTACTTGTGGTCGACAGTGGCCATGTGCTGGATGAGCTCCAGAACCTTGTTGCTGTAGCCCCACTCGTTGTCGTACCAGGAAACAACCTTCACAAAGGTGTCGGTCAGAGCAATACCGGCCTTCTCGTCGAAGATGGAGGTGTGCGGATCGCCCAGGAAGTCGGAGGAAACAACCATCTCGTCGGTGTAGCCCAGGATGCCCTTGAGCTCGCCCTCGGAGGCCTTCTTCATGGCGGCGCAGATCTCTTCGTACTTGGCGGGCTTCTCGAGGTTGACGGTCAGGTCAACAACGGAAACGTCCAGGGTCGGAACACGCATGGACATGCCGGTCAGCTTGCCATTGAGCTCGGGGATAACCTTGCCCACAGCCTTCGCAGCGCCGGTGGTGGAGGGGATGATGTTGCCGGCAGCAGCACGGCCACCTCTCCAGTCCTTCTTGGAAGGACCGTCAACGGTCTTCTGGGTAGCGGTGGTGGAGTGAACGGTGGTCATCAGGCCGTCCTTAATGCCGAAGTTGTCGTTGAGAACCTTGGCAATCGGAGCCAGGCAGTTCGTGGTGCAGGAAGCGTTGGACACGATATCCATATCGGTCGTGTACTTGTCCTGGTTCACGCCCATAACGAACATCGGAGCGTCCTTGGAAGGAGCGGAAATGACAACCTTCTTGGCGCCGGCCTTCAGGTGAGCCTTCGCCTTGTCCATCACGGTGAACACGCCGGTGGACTCGACAACATACTCAGCCTGAACCTCGCCCCACGGAATCTCCTCGGGATTCATGCAGGCGAAGAAACGGACTTCCTTGCCGTCGACAATGATGGAATTGTCGGTATACTTGATGTCGCCCTTGTACTGGCCATGCATGGTGTCATAACGCAGCATGTACGCCATGTAATCAGGGGTCATGAAAGGATCGTTGATCCCCACAAACTCAATATTCGGGTTGTTCAGTCCGGCACGGAACACCAGGCGGCCGATGCGGCCGAAACCATTGATGCCAACTTTAATAGCCATAACACAAATACCTCCTGAAAAATTTTTCTTAGGCTTGTCTCTATTCTATAGCATTTGATGGAAATTTACAAGTAGGTTGATATAAATTTAACGGTCATTTTCAGAATTATTTTTTGGGAAGGGACTTTTTTCCCTGGGAAGGAAGGTTTCCGTCGCTCCGTACGCCTCGTTCAGCCGATCGGCAAAATCCTGTGTTTCGTCGCCGGGATCGTCCTCCTCCCCTTCGTCCGATTCTCCTCCGTCCTCATCCTGCGCGGGCAGGGAAACGGGCTTCGCGCGGTGCAGGGCCAGAAGGAAAAAGAAAACAAACAGCGCCGCCACGCCGTTCATCAGATACATACCGAACGGATAGGAGGTCACAGGAGAAACGCCCATCACGCGCAGCACCAGCTCCGGCACCACTGTGACCACGGCAAACTGGATCGCCATCAGACCGAAGCGCACAGCGTCCCGCGCGCTCCGCTCCGGCTCGATCCCCGCGTGAAGCTTGGCGTAAGCGAAGAAGAACAGGAGCAGAAACACCACCGAGAAGGTGTCGTACACATTCTCCGCAATATTCACGGAGCCGGAATAGGTGATAAACAGCGCCACCAGGCAGACGCAGCCCCACAGGGGAGGCAGCAGGGCGGGCAGCGGATGATCCCGCCAGAAATTTTTCCCCACGGCATGTCCATAGGCCTGCACCAGCAGGATAATGCCCGCGAGAATTCCCGCCGCCGCGAGAATCCCGTTCATCACCGTGTTCTCCACGCTCGGCACGCCAAGCAGGCTGAACAGCGACTGTCCGCAGAACAAAAATCCCGTAAACATCGCTGTCACCGCCGCGGGCAGGCTTTGCAGCGGAAGCTCTGGCACGGGCACGGGACTTCGGGCGGTGTCGGCATACAGCAGCAGACAGCCCACCATCAGGGCAATAAAGACAATCGCCGTCGTCAGATAACCGTCTGTATAAAAGCCCGTGTCCGCCTCCAGAAGAAACAGCGTCTGGTACAGGCGCACGGGCAAGGCAATCACAAGGGTAATCCAAAAAATACGCCAAATGCGTTTTGTAATCATGGGCGACACTCCCGTTTTCTTGATACTTCTGCTATTATACTCTGCCCGGGAAAGGGTATATTTCTTTTATAGAATTATAATTTTTCCACGAAAAAAAATCCGGCGCACACACAAAAGCGGCCCGGTTTCCCGCTCTGCCGCACCGCCTTTTCGCAAAAAGCGGTGAGAAAAAGCTGGAAAACCGGGCCGCCAAATGGACGCGGGCAGAGCTTATCCGCGCTCGTCCAGCGGAATGTACGTTTTCTGCTGGGCCAGGGAACGATAGGCCGGGCGCATGATCCGCCCGCACGTCTCGATCTCTTCGATCCGGTGCGCGCACCAGCCCGCGATGCGGGACACGGCAAACAGCGGCGTGTAGAGATCGCTCGGGATCCCCAGGCACTCATACACCAGGCCGGAATAGAAGTCGACATTGGCGGAGATCACCTTGGA
>DVGZ01000084.1 GCA_018712435.1 Candidatus Caccousia avicola | reverse complement strand
CAAAAAATACTTCTCGAATACCAGCATGTTTATCAGAAAGCTCTGCTGACGGACAATACGGAAAAGACGATTCAATTTTATCAATCAGCAGGGTTTATCATGGATACCGATATGAATTGCAGAGCTTTTTTGAAAATCTATTGAAAACAGACGGATACGCATTTTCTTTGCTTTTCAAAATGGCTCCACATTTTGTACGAAATAATAGTGTTGAGGTAAATCAGAAAAAGATCGTGCAGTCAAACGATGCTTTTCCGTGGAAAGGCATTGCTGTTCTGCATCCCAGGTAAGAAGAAACGGAGGAAACAGGATGGACAGACAGGAAGCTTTGCGCGAGTATCAGTCCCTGTGCGGGCAGATTGCGTATCATAACCAGAAATATTATGTGGAGGACGCGCCGGAGATCGACGATTATGAGTACGATATGCTCTACCGGCGTTTGCAGGCGATTGAAGCGGAATTCCCGGATTTCGTCACGCCCGATTCCCCCACGCAGAAGGTGGGCGGCCCCGCGCTGAACACCTTTGCCCCCGTCGCGCACGAGGTGCCGATGGAAAGTCTGCACGACTCCTTTTCGGAGGAGGAGCTGCTTGATTTCGACCGGCGCGTGCGGGAGGTCGTGACACAGCCGGTCTATGTGGTCGAGCCGAAGTTTGACGGCCTGTCCGTTTCGCTCGAATACCGTGACGGCCTGTTTGTGCGCGGATCCACGCGCGGCGACGGTCTGGTGGGCGAGGACGTGACGGAAAACCTGCGTGCTATCCGCACCGTGCCGAAGAAGCTTACCCGCCCCATCCCGTTTCTGGAGGTGCGCGGTGAGGTTTATATGTCGCATGAAAGCTTTCTGGATCTGTGCGCGCGTCAGGAGCTGAACGACGAAAAGCCGTTTAAGAACCCGCGCAACGCCGCCGCGGGATCGCTGCGCCAGAAGAACCCGAAGATCACCGCCTCCCGCGGATTGGATATCTTTGTGTTCAACGTCCAGCAGGTAGCGGGGGAGGAGCTTTCCAGCCACGACGAGTCGCTCCGTTTCCTGCGGGAGCTGGGCTTTGCCGTGACGGATCTGTATCGCGTTTGCCGTTCCATGGACGAGGTGATCGTGCGCGTGCGGGAGATCGGGGAAATGCGGGGATCGCTGGGGTATTCCATTGACGGCGCCGTCATTAAGGTGGATGACTTTTCCCAGCGGGAATCTCTCGGCAGCACGGCGAAGTTCCCGCGCTGGGCCGAGGCGTTCAAATATCCGCCGGAGGAAAAGGAAAGCCGTCTCGTCGATATTGAAATCAACGTGGGCCGCACCGGTGTGCTCACGCCGACCGGTGTGTTTGAGCCTGTGACGCTGGCGGGAACGACCGTCAGCCGCGCCACGCTGCACAATCAGGATTTCATCACGGAGAAGGGAATCTGCATCGGCTGCATCGCTGTCCTGCGCAAAGCCGGGGAGATCATCCCGGAGGTGGTGTCTGTAGTGGAGGGCACCGTGTCCGGGGAAGCGTACCGCATGCCGGACACCTGCCCGTCCTGCGGCGGCCCTGTGGTGCGGGAGGAAGGCGAAGCGGCGCTGCGCTGTGTGAACCCGGAGTGCCCCGCCCAGCTTTTCCGGCACCTGATCCATTTTGCGAGCCGCGACGCCATGGACATTGACGGTCTTGGCCCCGCGGTGATCGAGCAGCTTCTGGCGCAGGAGCTTGTCAAATCCCCCGCGGATCTCTACCGCCTGACGCCCGGCCAGCTGGTGACACTTGAGCGCATGGGGGAGAAAAGCTCGCTCAAGCTGATGGAATCGATTGCCAAAACGAAGGATAACGATCTCTACCGCCTGATCTACGCGCTGGGAATCCGCCATATTGGATTGAAGGCGGCAAAGCTTCTGACGGGCCGCTTCCGCAGCATCGACGAGCTGTTCCGCGCTACCTTGGAGGAAATTTCCTCCATTGAGGGATTCGGCGGGATCATGGCGGAGAGCGTCGCGGAATTTTTCTCCCTGCCCAGCACCGCGCACCTGATTGGCGAACTGCGCGACGCGGGCGTCAACATGGAAAGCCGCGCCGCCGCCGTTTCGGACGCACGATTCTTTGGAAAAACCTTCGTGCTGACCGGTACGCTCCCCACGATGACGCGGAGCGAAGCGTCGGCTTTGGTGGAAAAATACGGCGGCAAGGTCAGTTCGAGCGTGTCCAAGAAAACCAGCTATGTTCTGGCGGGTGAAGAGGCAGGCAGTAAATTGACAAAGGCGAACCAGCTCGGTGTTCCGGTGATCACAGAGGAAGAATTTTTGCAGATGTTGGAGTAATTTTTGAGGAAACCGCATCTTGACAAGCTTTCTGTCGCTTTTTATACTTTTACTGTATCTTCTGAGATTCCGAAGAAAGGATGAACCCGCCGATGGAAAAAAAGCTTTTTGTGAACAAGGAACAGCTCGAGGAAATCGTGAAGGAATTCCCCACGCCGTTCCATTTATATGATGAAAAGGGGATCCGCGAACGCGCCCGCGCGCTCAAACAGGCGTTTGCGTGGAACCCCGGTTTCCGTGAGTATTTTGCCGTGAAGGCGACGCCGAACCCCTTTATCCTGAAAATTTTGCAGGAGGAAGGCTGCGGCGTGGACTGCTCCTCGCTGACGGAGCTGATGATGGCCGAGGCCTGCGGCTTTTCCGGTACGGATATCATGTTCTCCTCCAACGATACGCCCGCGGAGGATTTCCAGATGGCCAGGAAGCTGGATGCGACCATCAATCTCGACGATATCACCCACATTGACTTCCTCAAAGAAGTTGCCTCAATCCCGAAGCTGATCAGCTGCCGTCTGAATCCCGGCGGATATTTCTCGATTGCTAACAGCATCATGGACAATCCGGGAGACGCCAAGTACGGTTTGACGAAGGAGCAGATGATCGAAGCGTATCGCCGCCTGCTGGAGCTGGGAGCGGAGGAATTCGGTATTCATGCGTTCCTCGCCAGCAACACGACCACGAACGAGTACTATCCCACACTTGCGCGGATCCTGTTCGAGTTTGCCGTGGAGCTCCATGAAAAGACCGGTGCGAAGATTGCGTTTGTCAACCTGTCCGGCGGCGTCGGCGTGCCGTACCGCCCCGATCAGGAGCCGGTGGATATCGCCGCGGTGGGCGAGGGCGTGCGCAAAGCGTACGAGGAGATTCTCATTCCGGCCGGGATGGGCGATGTAGCCATCTTTACGGAGCTGGGCCGCTACATGCTGGCTCCGAATGGCTGCCTGGTGACGACCGCTATCCACGAAAAGCATATTTATAAGGAGTATATCGGCCTTGACGCCTGCGCCGCGAACCTGATGCGTCCCGCCATGTACGGCGCGTATCACCATATCACGGTGATGGGCAAGGAGAACGCTCCCTGCGATCACAAATACGACGTGACAGGCGGTCTGTGCGAGAACAACGACAAGTTTGCGATTGATCGGATGCTGCCGAAGATCGACATCGGCGATCTGGTGGTTCTCCACGATACCGGCGCGCACGGCTTTGCTATGGGCTACAATTACAACGGCAAGCTTCGTTCCGCGGAGGTTCTGCTGTGCGAGGACGGCACAGCCAAGCTGATCCGCCGGGCCGAGACGCCGAAGGATTATTTTGCAACCTTTGATTTCACGGATCTGTTCCGTCAGTATTGATTTCGCTTTCGCCCCGGCTGCTTTCAGGCAGCCGGGGCGTTTTGGATCTTCTCAAACGGAAAAAATGGAAGAAAAAAAGAGAAAATAAAAGAAAATCCGCGACGTGATGGGGAAAACGCCATTTCTTTATGCTTTTTTTGGCTTTTTGCAGAAAAATGCAAAATAATATTGACAAAAGGCCCTGCGCACACTATATTGAAATCGGTTCTTTTTATCAGTTTGAGGGCAGGCGGCACGCGAGGCCGCCTGCTTTGCGCAGGGAGGATGGGAGCATGGGAGAAAATCCAATTATTTCGCTGCAAAACATCGGCGTTTCCTTTGACGGGGAAGCGGTGCTGAATCATTTGAATCTCAATATCCGGGACGGGGAGTTTGTCACGCTGCTCGGCCCGTCCGGCTGCGGAAAAACGACGACGCTGCGGATCATCGGCGGTTTTGTCCGGCCGGACGAGGGAGACGTCTTTTTTAATGGGAAGCGGATTACCGATCTGCCGCCCCATAAACGGGAAGTCAACACGATCTTTCAGAAATACGCTCTTTTCCCTCATTTGAACGTATATGAGAATGTGGCCTTTGGCATGCGGATCCATAAAAAGAGCGAAAAGGAGATTCGCAAGACGGTTCATGAAATGCTGGAAATGGTGAGTCTGTCTGGTTTTGAGCGCCGGAGCGTGCACCGGCTTTCCGGCGGCCAGCAGCAGCGCGTGGCCATTGCCCGCGCTCTGGCCAACGATCCGAAGGTACTTCTGCTCGATGAGCCGCTCGGCGCGCTGGATCTCAAGCTGCGCAAGGACATGCAGGTGGAGCTCAAGCGGATCCAGCAGACAACCGGCATCACCTTTATTTTTGTCACACACGACCAGGAGGAGGCTCTCTCCATGAGCGATACGGTCGTGGTCATGGATAAAGGCTTCATTCAGCAGATCGGCACGCCGCAGGATATTTACAATGAGCCGCAGAATGCTTTTGTGGCCGATTTTATCGGGGAGAGTAATATCCTTGACGGCGTGATGCACGAGGATTATCTCTGCGAATTTGCCGGACGGCGCTTCCCCTGCGTCGACAAGGGCTTTGCTCCGCATGAGAGCGTCGACGTGGTCATTCGCCCGGAGGATATCGACGTGATGCCGCCCTCGGAGGAGTATCTGACCGGCACGGTGACGAATGTGACCTTCAAGGGCGTGCACTATGAAATCATCGTTGACGTCAAAGGCTTCAAGTGGATGATTCAGTCCACCGATTATCAGGAGGAGGGCGCGCTGATTGGCCTGCGGATTCAGCCTGACGAAATCCATATCATGAAAAAGTCGGAGTATTCCGGCACATTTGGCGACTACAGTACCTTCAGCGACGAGATGGAGGAGGATTTGGCGTCGTCCGAGGAGGTGGAACGGGAAGAATGAAGGCAAAAGCAGTGTCCGCGCCGTATCTGGTGTGGATGGCGATCTTTATCATTGTGCCGATGCTTCTGGTGGCATATTTTGCATTCACCGACAGCAGCGGCGCATTCACGCTGGACAACCTTGCCCGCGTCGGCCAGTATTCCAATGTGTTTCTGCGTTCCATCTGGCTCGGCGCTCTCTCGACGGCCATCTCTCTTTTGATCGGCTATCCGGTGGCCTATATCATTTCCCACAGCAGCCTGAAACGGCAGAGCGTTTTGATCATGCTGGTCATGCTTCCCATGTGGATGAATTTCCTGCTTCGCACCTATGCCTGGATGACGCTTCTGGAGGACAGCGGCCTGATCAACAATCTTTTGGCTGCTGCCGGCCTGCCCCGCCTGCATATGATCAACACGCAGGGCGCGGTGGTCGTTGGCATGGTGTACGATTATATCCCGTTTATGATTCTGCCGCTGTATTCCGTGATGAGCAAGCTGGATCCTTCCGTGGTGGAAGCGGCGCAGGATCTCGGCGCGGACGGCAAGCGGGTTTTTCTGCGCGTTACGCTCCCGCTGAGCATGCCGGGCGTGATCTCCGGCATCACGATGGTGTTCGTTCCCTCTGTGAGTACCTTCATCATCTCCAAGATGCTCGGCGGCGGGGGAAACCTGATGATCGGCGATCTGATCGACATGCAGTTCCTTGGCAGCGCGTACAACCCGAATCTTGGCTCCGCCATTTCGCTCGTGCTGATGGTTCTGATTCTGATCTGTATGGGAATCATGAACGAATTTGACGACGGCGAAGCGCAGGGAGGAGGGATGATGCTGTGAAAAAAGCGGTTTCCCGCGTGTATCTGACGCTGATCTATATCTTCCTGTACGCTCCGATCCTGCTGCTCGTTGTGTTTTCCTTCAACGACACCGACACCAAAAGCCGTACCGTCTGGTCGGGCTTTTCCCTGCGCTGGTATGAGATGCTGTTTCAGGATCGGATGCTGCTTGAAGCTCTCAAAAACACGCTGATTATCGCTGTGTGCGCCGCGCTCGGCGCGACGGTTCTCGGCACTGTGGCGGCTATCGGCATCAATTCCATGAAGGGCTGGCGGAAAAAGCTGGTCATGAACGTCACCAACCTGCCAATGCTCAACCCGGAGATCGTCACAGGCGTTTCCCTGATGCTTCTCATGGTGTTTGTGGCGAACCTGTTTGGAATCAGTCTCGGCATGGGCTCCATCATTCTTGCGCACATCACCTTCTGTCTGCCCTATGTGATCCTTTCCATCCTGCCGAAGCTGGGGCAGATGGATCCGCATCTGTATGAGGCGGCGCAGGATCTTGGCTGCACACCGCTGCGCTCGTTTTTCAAGGTAGTGATGCCGGAGATCATGTCCGGTGTGATCACCGGCATGGTGATGGCGTTCACTCTGTCGCTCGATGACTTTATCATCAGCTATTTTTGCAGCGGCACCACGCAGACGCTGCCGGTGTATATCTATTCGATGACGAAAAAGCGCGTCAGCCCTGAGATCAACGCGCTTTCCACACTGCTGTTTGCCGTGATTCTAGTTCTGCTTCTGATCATCAACATCCGGCAGGGACGGATGGGGAAGAAAGAGGAAAAGGAGGCGGACGTATGAAACGGCTGCGCAGAGCGGTTCTGCTTCTGACCTGTGTTCTGGCGGCCTGTTTTCCTTCTCCCGCGTTTGCACAGGAGGAGGAAGCGGTTCCGCTCACCGGGGAAAAGATCTACGTTTATAACTGGGGCGAATATATCGCGGACGGCAAGGACGGCTCCCTTGATATCAATACGGAGTTTACGCGCCGCACGGGAATTGAGGTGGATTACAGCACCTTCGACACCAACGAATCGCTGTATTCCAAGCTGGTCAGCGGCGGCGCAAGCTACGACGTGATCATTCCCTCGGATTATATGGTTTCCAAGATGATCAACGAGGGGATGCTGGAAAAGCTGGATTTTTCCAATATCCCGAATTATCAGTATATCGACGAGGAATACCGCAATCTCAGCTACGATCCCACCAACGAATATTCCGTCCCGTACACCTGGGGCCTGGTCGGAATCTTCTACAATAAGCAGTATGTCACGGAAATGGTGGACAGCTGGGATATTCTCTGGGATGAAAAATACGCGGGAAAAATTCTGATGTTTGACAATCCGCGCGACGCGTTCGGTATTGCACAGAAAAAGCTGGGGCTTTCCTTTAACTCCACCGATGAGGACGAATGGATCCAGGCCGCTGTGCAGCTGAAGGAACAAAAACCTCTGGTGCAGGCGTATGTCATGGACCAGATCTTCAATAAGATGGAGAGCGGCGAGGCGTGGCTGGCTCCGTACTATGCGGGAGACGCCGCTCTGCTGGTCGAGGAAAATGAAAACATCGGCTTTGCCATTCCCACCAAGCAGGGAACCAACTTTTTCGTCGATGCCATGTGCATTCCCAAGGGCTGCCGCAACAAAAGCGGGGCGGAGGCCTATATCAATTTTCTCTGTGACCCGGAGATTGCCGCGGCCAACATGGAGTATATCGGGTATTCCACCCCGGAAAGCGCCGCCAAAGAGCTGTTGCCGGAGGAGGTTGTGAACAACCCGATTTATTATCCGCCGCAGGAGATCATTGAAAATTCGGAGGTGTTCGTCGATCTGCCGCAGGAAACGTCTTTGCAGCTCGACGCTCTGTGGGCCGAGGTCAAAATGGGAGGTCCGGGCGATTCCATGACGCTGGTGCTGACGCTGGCGGGATTTTTGGCCCTGTACCTTGCCGTGGTGATTTATAAAAAGGTGAAACGAAACCGAGAGTGCTGAAGGAGGAATTTGCATGAAAGAACGGATCGTCATCGGGACCGAACAGTGCCGGGCGGAGATTGCGTGGCTGGGCGCACAGCTGGAGAGCCTGAAGGACGCGGGCGGCCGGGAGTACATCTGGCAGAGGGATCCCCAGTGGTGGGGCGGCTGCGCTCCGGTCCTTTTCCCGATGGTGGGCGCGCTGCGCAAGGGCCGCACGGTCATCAACGGGCGTATTTATGAAATGCCCCAGCACGGGGTGGCACGCCGCCGGGAATTTTCCCTGCTCTCCCATACGGAGACGGAAGCAGTGTTTTCCCTGCGCGCGGATGAGCTGACGAAGCAGCAGTACCCCTTTGATTTTGAGCTGCAAATCGTCTATCGGGCACAGGGGGCTTCCCTGACGACCCTCTACCGCGTGCTGAACCGGGGCAGCGAGCCGATGCCCTACGCGATCGGAGGACATCCCGCGTTCAATGTCCCGCTGGATGAGGGCGAGCGCTTTGAGGATTATGTTCTGGAGTTCGAGAAGGAGGAGACCGCTTCCTGTCCCGCGATTGACATGAACGAAAGCCTGATTGATCCCTCCCGCATGACGGAGCGCCTGCACGCCGCGCGCACCATCCCGCTGACGCACGATCTGTTTTACGGCGACGCACTGGTGTTTGAGGGCCTTGCTTCCCACACGGCCACGGTGCGCAGCGAGAAATCCGGGCATGGTGTGACGATGGAGTTTTCCTCTTTCCCGATGATCGGCGTTTGGTCGGCGCGCAACGACGGTCCCTTTGTGGCGCTGGAGCCCTGGTGCGGCTGTGCCACGCGCACGGACGAGAACGATGAATTTGCGGAGAAGCGCTGGATGCGCACCCTGCCCGCCGGGCAAATGGAGGAATTCTCCTACACGGTTTCGATTTTCTGATTGTTGTTTTCCTTTTCCCTCCGCCGGATACGCTTCCGGCGGAGGGATTTTTCTTTTCTCACATCTTTTTCCCGCCCTGCGTAGTATGGCAGGGAAGGGGGAGTTGGTATGAGACGCTTTCACAGGGGCTCGGGACTGTATCTGCGCCGTTCCGCGCGAGTCCGGCTGCTGCTGGCTGTGCTGTTTCTGATTTTGATGGCTTTCTGGGTGAATTCGCGTCTGGAGCCGGTGGTGGAGGATTTGACGGTGAACGAAGCCAGAGCCCGCGCGGTTCAGGTGATCAGCGCCGCGGTGGAGGACAGCTTGGCCGGTCAGGATCAGCCTGTCGCCTCCATGGTGGCAATCCAATACAAGGAAAGCGGTGAAATCGCCTCCCTCTCGACGGATATGGCGGAGATGAACAATCTCAAAGCCTCCCTGCTCGCGGATGTTCAGGAGGAGCTGGGGGAGAGCGTTCATATTGATCTGGGGGTTCCGATCGGTACGCTGCTCGGCGGGGGGCTGCTGCACGGAAGGGGCCCTGAAGTGCCGCTGCGCATCACATTGTCCGGAAACATAGAAGCCGATTTTGAGAGCGAATTCACCTCGGCCGGGATCAATCAGACGCAGCACACCGTCAACCTGCGGGTAAGAACCACCATCTATACATTTCTGGCAGGAAAACAGGGGTCAGCGGAGGTGGAAACGACGGTTCCGGTAGCGGAAACCGTGGTTGTGGGAGAGGTTCCGCAGATGATGGCGAATTTACAAGGTAAGTGAATCGCACTTCACAAATCCGTTTTGATATACAAACACTATACAATTTCTTTACAATTCCATTTTCAGCGCAAACGGGTGCTCCCAGGCGGAAAACCGCATGGGAGCGCCGTTTTTTTGCCTTTTTGCGGAATTTTACAACACAAAACGGCGGCATATTTTTGTAAAATCCGGGGAGAAAAGCCTTTACATAGTCTTTACCTCCAGCTGAAAGAGGACTTTACAAAAATCCGATATACTAATTCCTGTAAGAACGAAATGAAATGAGAAAGACAGGAGAAATGAAGTCATGAAAAGAGCATTGAGTTTGCTGCTTGCCGCCGTACTTTGCACCGGAATGTTTGCCGGCTGCGCCGGAACGGAGAATACCTCTTCCGCCGCCGCTTCCACAGCGGAGGAATCCAAAGCGGAAGAGTCCAAGACAGAAGAATCCGCAGCGGATGCGACCGCCGATTTGAGCGGTACGGTTTCCACCAACGGCTCCACCTCGATGGAGGAGGTCATGATGGGTCTGACGGAGTACTTCAAAGAGAAGTATCCGAACGTGACGGTAACGTATGATCCCACCGGATCCGGTACCGGAATCCAGCAGGCCACGGCCGGCAGCTGCGATATCGGCCTTTCCAGCCGCGCGCTGAAGGACGAGGAAAAGGAAGCGGGCGTCACGGAAACCGTTGTGGCCAAGGACGGCATCGCGATTGTTGTCAATAAGGAAAACACCGTGACCGAGCTGACTGTGGACCAGATCACGAAGATTGCGACCGGCGAGATCACCAACTGGAGCGAGGTTGGCGGCGCCGATATGGAGATTGCCTTCATCGGACGTGAGGCCGGTTCCGGTACCCGCGGCGCGTTTGAGGAGCTGACCGGCACAGAGGACGCTTGCAGCTACAATCAGGAGCTCACCTCCACCGGCGCTGTCCGTACCGCTGTTTCCACCACCCCCGGCGGAATTGGCTACATCTCCCTTTCTTCCCTGGATGATTCCGTCAACGCCCTCAAAGTGAAGGCCGACGACGCTTCCCCGGCTGTCGAGTGCAGCGAGGAGACCGTCCTTGACGGCAGCTATCCCATCCAGCGCCCCTTCGTGTTTGCCACCAAGACCGACGCTCCGCTGAGCGAGGCTGCCCAGGCGTTCTATGATTTCGCTCTCAGCGCGGAAGCCGCTCAGATTTACAGCGACGCAGGTGTGGTTCCGGCGAACTAACGTAGAGGAGTGAATGTTTTGCAGCACTTTCCCAAGGGAAGTGAACAGAACAGCACTGCGCCAAAGACAAAAGGCATCCGCACGGCGTTTGAAAAGGGAATGAACATTCTGTTCTTCCTCTGCGGCGCCGTCGCGGTGCTCTTTGTTCTGTTTATTTCCATCTATCTGATTGTATCCGGTATTCCCGCAATCCGCGAGATTGGGCTTACCGATTTCCTGTTTGGCGATACCTGGAAGTCCACCAGCAAGGATCCCCAGTTCGGAATCCTTCCGTTCATCCTGACCTCGGTCTACGGCACGGCGGGCGCGATTATCATCGGAGTGCCGATCGGCTTTTTGACCGCCGTTTTTCTCGCCAAGCTGGCCAGCCCCCGCGTGGCGGCTGTGATTCGCACGGCGGTGGAGCTGCTTTCGGGCATTCCCTCGGTGGTGTACGGCCTGATTGGTATGACGGTGCTTGTCCCGGCGATCCGCACCACCTTCCAGCTTGCGTCGGGCGCGACGCTGCTGGCCGCTATCGTTGTGCTGGCTGTCATGGTGCTTCCCTATATCATCAGTGTGTCGGAGACGGCGCTCACCGCCGTACCGAAGGAGTATGAGGAAGCGTCGCTGGCTTTGGGAGCGACGGAGATTGAGACGTATTTCCGCGTTTCCGTGCCGGCCGCGTCGAGCGGAATTGCCGCGTCGGTGGTGCTCGGCGTGGGACGCGCGATCGGAGAAGCGATGGCCGTCATGATGGTGGCGGGCAATGTGCCGAATATGCCCTCGCTGCTGGAAAGCGTCCGCTTCCTCACCACGGCGGTGGCTTCGGAGATGTCCTACGCCTCCGGTCTTCAGCGTCAGGCGCTGTTTTCCATCGCTCTCGTGCTCTTCCTCTTCATTATGATGATCAACGCGGCTCTGGCCATTCTGCTCAAAAAGGGCAAAAAGAGCTGAGAAGGAAAGGAGCTGCAACCAATGGAACCGAAATCCAAAAAACGTGTGATCTACGACCGGACGCTTCGCGCTCTGCTGTGGTTCTGCGCGGCGTTGACCTGTCTGCTGCTGGCCTTTCTGATCGGCTACATCTTTGTCAACGGCATTCCGCATATTACCTGGCAGCTGCTCTCCACGCAGCCGAGCTTCCGCGAGGATACCATCGGCATCCTGCCGAACCTCATCAATACGCTCTGTCTGATCTTCGGAACGCTTCTGATTGTCCTGCCTTTGGGAGCGGGAGCAGCCGTCTACCTGACGGAGTATGCCAGAAACCGGCGCGTTGTCGCGGCGATTGAGTTTGCGGCGGAAACGCTTTCCGGTATCCCGTCCATTCTCTTCGGCCTGGTCGGTATGCTGTTTTTCTGTGAATTCCTCGGATGGGGCGGCAGCATCCGCGCCGGTATCCTGACGATGGCGATCATGGTGCTTCCCACCATCATCCGCACCACGCAGGAAAGTCTCAAATCCGTTCCGCAAAGCTTCCGGGAAGCCTCGCTGGGCCTTGGAAGCGGGAAATGGCATATGATTCGCACCGCCGTTCTGCCGAGCTCCGTGGAAGGCATTGTCACGGGCTATATTCTGGCGATCGGGCGAATTTTGGGGGAATCCGCCGCTCTGCTGTTCACGGCGGGTAGCGCGTCCATCCTCTCGGCCAATCTGGGACAGACGCTGACTTCCTCCGGCGGCACGCTCTCCGTGGCGCTTTATATGTACGTCTCGGAGCGCGGAGAAATGGAAGTGGGCTTTGCGATCGCCGCGATTCTGATGATCCTCGCCCTGGTGCTCAATCTCTCTGCCAAGCTGGCAGGGAAAAAGCTGAAACGATAACGGAAGGTGAAACCCATGCAAGAAGGCACGATTATTTCCGCCCGGGACCTGGATCTGTATTACGGGGAAAACCAGGCGCTGAAAAAAATTAGCTTGGATATCCCGGAGCGTCAGGTGACCGCGCTTATCGGTCCCTCCGGCTGCGGCAAATCTACATTTTTGAAAACGCTCAACCGCATGAACGACCTGGTGCCGAATGTGCGCATTGAAGGCCTGGTCGAGTATCGCGGACAGGATATTTACATGCCGAAGCTGGATGTCACTTGGCTTCGCCGCCATGTGGGAATGGTGTTCCAGAAAGCGAATCCGTTCCCGATGAGCATTTACGACAACATTGCCTACGGACCCCGCACGCACGGCATCCGTTCCAGAAAAGCGCTCGACGAGATCGTGGAACGCTCCCTGCGCGGCGCTGCCATCTGGGACGAGGTCAAGGATCGGCTGAAAAAGCCCGCGCTTTCTCTCTCCGGCGGACAGCAGCAGCGCATCTGCATTGCGCGCGCTCTGGCGGTGGAGCCGGACGTGCTGCTGATGGACGAGGCGACCTCCGCGCTCGACCCGATTTCGACCTCGAAGATCGAGGAGCTGATCGCCGACCTCAAAAAGCAGTATACGATTATCATTGTGACCCATAACATGCAGCAGGCCGTCCGTATTTCCGATAAGTGCGCCTTTTTCCTGATGGGGCAGCTGGTGGAATTCGGAGATACGACACAGCTGTTCTCCATGCCGCAGGATAAGCGGACGGAGGAATATATCACCGGCCGGTTCGGCTGATGGCGGGAGGATAACGGAACATGAGAAAAAACTTTGACGAGGAGCTGCTGGAGCTCGGCACTCTTCTGACGGAGATGGGCTCCGCCGCGGAAAACGCGATCGATACGGTCATCGCTTCCCTCACGGACGCGAACAGCGAGATCGCGGAGAAGGCGCTGGCCATCACCAAAAATATGGATCAGATGGAGCGGGATATCGAAAACCGCTGCTTGAAGCTGCTGCTTCGCCAGCAGCCCGTGGCGCATGATTTGCGCACGGTTTCCGCTGCTCTGAAAATGGTGACGGATTTGCAGCGCATCGGCGACCAGTGCGCCAATATCGCGGAGATGTCCCATCTTCTCACCAGCCGGGGCGGAATGGTCAAGCATGAGGAGATCCGCACGATGGCGCAGAAGGCGGCGTCGATGGTCAAGCAATCCATCGCGGCATATGTGACCCATGACGAAGGAGCCGCCGCCCGTGTGGTGGAGCTGGATGATGAGGTGGACGATCTGTTCCTCACCGTCAAGGGGGAGCTGGTGGAGCTGATGGTCAAAAACCGCAGCGAAGCCGATCAGGCGATCGATCTCATTATCATCGCAAAATATCTGGAACGAATTGCCGACCATGCCGTCAATATCGCACAGTGGGCCACCTACTGTGTTACGGGAGAAATTCAGCCCACAAACTGAAAAATCAAAAAAAGATTCCCGATCCACCCAACTTCCTCTTGTGAAGAGCCTCCCGCTGGTATATCATAGGAAGGAACCCTCTGCGAGCAGGAGGTCAATACTTCGGACGGAGCCTTCGGGCTTCGGAAGAGAACCGAGAGGGAGGACAGCTTAAACATGTCAAAATTTATTGTAGTGGTGGAGGATGACGAGAGTATTCGGGAAATGCTCCGCTATTATTTTCAGTCTGTTGGCTATGAGGTGCATGCCTACGATTCCGGCGAAGCCCTGTTTGAAGCGGAGGATTGGAGCGTGCGTCCCGCACTCTGTATTTTGGATATCATGCTTCCCGGCATGGACGGTTTGGAAATTCTGCATCGTCTGCGCAGCGGCAAGGCTACCGAGGAGATTCCCGCTATCATGCTGACGGCCCGCACGTTGGAGATCGATCGCGTCACAGGGCTGGAAAGCGGAGCGGATGATTATGTGGTGAAACCGTTCGGCATCATGGAGCTTCAGGCCCGCGTGAAGGCCGTGCTCCGCCGCACCTACCGCGAGGATAAGCAGGTGATTGTGTGCGGGAAGCTTCGCATCGATCCGGCTGCCCGGGAAGTGACATGCGACGGGGAAAAGGTGGAACTGACCTATAAGGAGTTTGAGCTTTTGCGGCTCTTGGCCGCCCGCCGCGGCGTTGCGTTCTCACGGGACGATATCCTGCAAACGGTCTGGGGATATGACTACACCGGAGAGACCAGAACGGTGGATATGCATGTGAAAACGCTTCGTCAAAAGCTGGGGGATGACATCATCTCGACCGTGAGAGGCGTCGGTTATAAAATGAATTGAAAAGGCTGCGTCCGCGTCCTGTTGGCGACGGGCCTTTTTTGCTATGGAGGGTTGCGGATTGAGAAAAAGAGTTTTCTCCGCCCTGCTTCTCGCGGCTGGGCTTTCTCTTGTACTGTTCGGAGCATTGACGGCTCTGCTTTTGGAGGTGACGGGAAAACAGCTTCTTCTGATGGGCGTGGTGCTGGTGGTTTCCGCCACGATTTCTACTTTGTTTGTGCGGAAAATCGGGCTGCGGCTGCTGGGAGAACTGAAGGAACCGCTGAAAACGGCGGAAAAGGCGCTGGATCATATCGCGGCGGGCGAAGTGTATGCCGTGGATTGGAGCAAGACAGAGGGCGAATATCTGTCGCTTTTTCAGGCGATCGAGCGGTTGGAGGGACGGATTCACAGCCTGACCTCCGAGCGGGACAAGGTTAATCTGATTCTGGACTGCATGGATGAGGGCGTGGTGCTGTTGGATGAGCACACAGAGCTTCTCGCCAGCAACCGGGCGGCCCGCAAGCTGTTTCATATGCCGGAGGATGCGGAAAACACGGAGATTACCGATTATATCCGCAGCCGCCGCCTGACGGAAGCGATCAATCTGCTTCAGCGGAAAAAGGAATCGGTGGTGCTCGATATGGAGCATCCCCGCCGGAAGGGGAGAAGCCTGCGCTTCTTCCTGTCTCCCGTCACGGGCCAGAAGTACCAGGGCCAGCAGGTGGGAATGTCCATTCTGATTTCCGATGTGACGGAGCTCAAACGGGCGGAGGGGATCCGCTCGGAGTTTACGGCCAATGTTTCCCATGAGCTGAAAACGCCCCTGACCAGCATCAAGGGATTCACGGATATGCTCGCTTCCGGTATGGTGGGTTCCGCGGAGGATCAGAAGCGGTTCCTGACTATGATTGGTGTGGAGGTTGACCGGCTGATCGACCTGATCAATGATATTTTAAAGCTCTCGGAACTGGAGTCTGTCGCCATTGAACAGTGTGAGGAAAGCTCCGACGTTCTGAACGCGGCCAACGAGGTATCGGCGTTTCTGGATCCCGTGGCAAAAAAGGCCGGTGTTGCGGTGAGTGTGTCCGGCGAGCATGTGAACGCGGCGATTCCTCTGGATCGGCTCAAAGAGCTTTTGCTGAACCTGATGGAAAACGGGATCAAGTACAACGAGCCGGGTGGTTCTGTGAAGGCCAGCCTGGAGACGGAGGAAGACTTCGTCCGGATTACAGTGTCCGATACCGGAATCGGGATCCCGGAGGAAAGTCAGAGCCGTGTGTTTGAGCGTTTTTACCGGGTTGAAAAGGGAAGGGCGCGCAAGAACGGCGGGACAGGCCTTGGGCTTGCGATTGTCAAACACATTGTCGTGCTCTATGGCGGCCGGATGGCGCTGCAAAGCGAGCTGGGAAAGGGCTCTGTGTTTACCGTTCGTCTCCCCAGAGCGTCCTGACTTGACAGTTTCCGTTTCCGCGCACTATAATTACGGAAAAAGGAGAGTTCCAGCCAGGAAACGGAGGGTTCGGGAATGAGACAATGTATGGACGCCGACAATCTGCACCGCCGTCTGCGGAAAATCATCGGACAGGTACAGGCAATCGACCGCATGGTGGATGAGGATGTGCCCTGCGAGGATGTTCTCTCCCAGATCAACGCGGCGAAATCCGCGCTGCACCGTGTCGGTCAGGTTGTGCTGGAAGGACATATCAAGCACTGCGTCCGTGATGGGATCGAGCATGGGGACGCGGACAAGACCATTGAAAGCTTCACCAAGGCGGTGGAGCGCTTCGCCAATATGAAATAGACAGGAAAATACAAACAAGACCGTGGAGACAGCTTCCGCGGTCTTTCTTTTTGTACCTTGACAAACATATACCCCTATAGGTATAATGGAGACCGTAAAAAGCTTTGCCCAAAGGAGGAATTGGGTTGGAACAGTTGGAAAAATTTCTGGAATGGGGCGGCGTCAAGAAGGACGTAACATGTCTGATCCTGTCCGGAGCGGCCTTACTGGTCAGTATCTTTCATTTGCTTCCGCTGCCGTTTGACGCGGCGTGGGTGGCGATTGTGCTTTGCGGAGTGCCTATTTTCCTGGAAGCCTTCATTGGGCTTGTCACCCGGTTCGATATCAAAGCGGACGTTCTGGTGTCCATTGCGCTCGTCGCTTCGGTGATTATCGGTGAGGATTTCGCGGCGGGCGAGGTGGCGTTTATCATGCAGCTCGGCGCGCTTCTCGAGGATCTGACGGTCGCACGGGCACGGGCCGGGATTGAAAAACTGGTCAGACTGACGCCCCGTACAGCGCGCCGCGTTCTGGAGACCGGGGAGGAAATGATACCGGCGGAGCAGGTGCGGCTGGGCGATCGTCTTCGCGTTCTTCCCGGGGAAACCATTCCGGTGGATGGGGTCATTCTTTCCGGGCGAACCTCCATCAATCAGGCTGTCATGACGGGAGAATCCCTGCCGGTGGATAAAACCGAGGGGGATGAAGTGTCCAGCGGGACGGTCAACCAGTTCGGATCGTTTGATATGCGGGCGTCCCGGGTGGGGGAAGACAGCTCCATCCAGCGTATGATCCGGCTGGTTCAGTCCGCGGACGCGGGAAAAGCAAAGATCGTTGGCATCGCGGACCGCTGGGCTACCTGGATTGTGATCATTGCGCTGCTTTCCGCCGCTGTCACAGGGCTGGTGACGGGGGAGGTGATCCGCGCCGTGACCATTCTGGTCGTGTTTTGTCCCTGCGCGCTTGTGCTGGCAACGCCCACGGCAATTATGGCCGCCATCGGAAACGCAACCAAGCACGGATTTCTTGTGCGGGAGGGAGACGCGCTCGAGCGTCTTTCCTCCGTTTCCTGCCTGACCTTTGACAAAACAGGGACACTGACGCACGGAGAGCCGGAGGTCAGCCGTGTCCTTTGTTTTTCATCCGTGCTCTCGGAGAAGGAGCTGTTTCGTCTTGCTGCCGGTGCGGAGCTTCGCTCCGAGCATCCCTTGGGAAAGGCGGTTGTGCGCTGCTGGAAAGACCGGTATCAGGAGTCCGTTCCGGAGCCGCAGAATTTTACCATGCTGCCCGGCCAGGGAGTGAACGCTCAGGTGGATGGCATGACGGTCGCGGCCGGAAACGAATCTCTGCTGCAGGAGATGGGGATCGCATGGACGGAAACGGAAAAATCCCTTGCGGCCTCTGAGCTGCTTCGCGGCTGCACAGTGATGTATGTAGCCGTCAATGGACGCTGTGTGGGCTGCCTTGCCCTGTCCGACACTTTGCGCGAGAGTGCGCCTGCCACGGTACGGGGAATTCAGGATGCGGGCGTAACGCCTGTCCTGCTGACGGGCGACCACGAAAGCGCCGCGCAAGCGATTGCCGGTCAGCTTGGCATTGCAAACGTGCAGGCGGAATGCCGCCCTGAGGATAAGCTCTCCTGGATCGGCGCGGCGCAGGAGCGGGAAGAAAAGGTCTGCATGGTCGGCGACGGTGTGAACGACGCGCCCGCGCTGAAAAAAGCTGACGTCGGTATCGCGATGGGAGGAATCGGAAGCGATATCGCGATTGAAGCAGCCGATATCGCGCTTGTCAACGATGAGATCCGGGAGCTGCCGCATCTGCTGCGCCTTTCCCGCAAGATGATGACAACCATCCGCATGAATCTGACCTTTTCGATGGGCCTGAATTTTGTCGCTATCCTTTTAGCCATGATGGGTGCACTCAATCCGGTGGTGGGGGCGCTGGTGCAT
>DVGZ01000083.1 GCA_018712435.1 Candidatus Caccousia avicola | reverse complement strand
GATTCGCTAATTGGTGCAATTTTTTCAGGAGTTCCATGCGCCGCAATCTGTGTCTCAGGGGGAAATGGCGCGCATAGTGCAAACGCCTGAAACCCCCTGATTTTATTGCGGTTTTTGCCATTGCATGACACAAAAACCGATTGTGAGCTTCCGCCTGAAAGAAACTCCTAAGCGGCAGGCCGTGGGTTCGAATCCCGCCAAGTGCGCCATGAAAACCGACATTAGTTGGTGCAAGCAAGCTTATCCGAAAGGATAGGCTTGTTTGTTTTCATGCAAAAATGCGCCCTCTATATCCCTTTTGCCCTTTAGATTTGCAGGAATACACGAGAAGGCTCACAAATAGATTTTTCCTTCGCGCACACGATAAATGCCCTATTATGAAAACGGCCGGTTTCGGCTCTTTGCGCCTAATTTCTGTGAAATGGTGCAACCCTCTGCCTCAGACATAAAAACCCCGCCGAAGCGGGGGAAATGATCTTTATTCTGCAATGAATCCCTTCGCATTCAATGCGGCCATGAGAGCTTCGTTCGCCGGGCCGGATACTGTGCCAGTCTTGCTGACCGTGTAGTCGCCGATGACATAGGCGAAGCTGGGTGCGTTCTGGTATACAGCAGGTGCGTCTATGAAGGCCTTGACGGCCTCTACCAGCGCTTTGCGGCGTTCGCCGGTTACATTGAAGGCAGCCTCCATATTCTCCGTCTCATGGGCTGTGATGGTCAATTCCTGCCCGTTTAGCTCGGTAGTGATCTCTGCGCCCTGCGCGGCTGCTTCAGCGATCTCTGCCATGGGCTGGCCCTCGGCCTCCGCCTGCTCCAATGCCGCTTGAAGCCCGGCTGTGATATGTTCCGGCACAGGCGCTTCCTCCAGCTTGATTTTCCGCGTCTTGCGCGTCCGCGCTTCCGGCCAGACTTTCGGCAGGATGCCTTCCTCAAACGTAATCTTGAAGGTGATAGCTCCAGATACCGGTACGCTGAATTCGAAGTCCTGATAGGGCAGTCTCTTGATCTCGTCGGGGATTTCGATGTTCTTGAAGCGCTTGACCTCCTTGCCGTTCTCGATGAAGCAAACCGGCACCGCGTCTCGAAGTTTCGCTGTGAGCTTTCCGCATTCCATGATGAATACCTCCCATTTGTTGTGTGCCTCGCGGCTGAGTCACAGCTTACGCACGGGTGGTCAAAAAGCAAGCTCTGAACGATCTTTCCTTAAAAGAAATTTCAACCAGAGATGCCCACCAACCGTGCTTTTGCTCAGCAGAAAAGTCAGCCTGGATGCTGGCACATGGATCAGGCCCGTTTGAATGCTAGGGCAGCACCGCACAATCGAGAGAGAAACAGCCGTAAGCAAAAAAGAGCCTGCCGAAGCAAGCCCATCCAGCTTTGGTGAAGCCCAATCAGACTGCCAGCGAAGGGCGGGCAGCCAGAATGAGATTCGCCAAAGCGAATAGCATATGCAGTTGTGCGTTGACCTTGGTTAAGCCTCGTAATACAATTTTATGATAAGTAGTATTTAATTTCACTACGCAACATTGATTCCAGCATCACATTTTCGGTCATATAGGGGTAATACCGTTTCAGGTTGATAGTCGTCATAATTGTCCTCCATTTCAAAAGGTGGTTGGTGAGTGCGGATTGAAATGGAGAACAGGCGGCCCCCGGCACCTTGGAGCCTCTGGCCACCGTGACCAGAAGCAGGGGCATATAAAAACGTCCGCACAGCATGACACTATGCGGACGCACGAAACAACATTTTCACTTACATACTGACAGATTTCGCATCCACCGCCGGACTGATCCCATCGGACAGGCAGGGTACTGTCAAGAGTTATGCGCAAAAACAACAGCGTCACTTATGAAGTTGGTTAGGCGAAAGCCGGACAGGCCAAAGGCATGTTCGGCTTGACTGCCGATCAGCGGAGCGACAGTTGTCCGTCAAGGGTGGCGAAGCCACTTGCGAAGCCCTTGACGGGCAGCTGGCGGTCTGCTACCTACGCCAGGTCACAGTCGTCTGCTCCGTGTTTTTCCCGATCCATCTGTTCCAGCGATTTCATACTCATATAGCGCTTTACGCCCCACTGGGTACCAGCGACGTGCCTCAGCCTTGCACAGACCAGCATCAACGCCGATTCTCCATCCGGGAAGGTTCCGACCACTCGCGTGCGTCTGCGAATTTCGCGGTTCAGCCGCTCCAGCATGTTGTTGGTTCGAATTTTCAGCCAGTGCTCGGAGGGGAAAGCATAATACGTCAGGGTTTCCTCAATGCCATCCTCCACCTTTTTCGCCGCTTCCTTCAGACGCATTCCGCGCAGCTTCTGCACGACAGCCTGTGCCTTTTCACGCGCGGCCTCCAGCGTTTCCTGTGCGTGAATCGCCTTGAGCATGTGCGTGACGTCCCTCATCTTTCCGCGAGGAGTAACTGTGAACACGTTCCGGTAGAAATGAACGATGCAGCGCTGATACTTCGCTTCCGGAAATACTTCGCCCACGGCCTCCAGCATCCCCAGGCACTTATCGCCCACAACCAGCCGCACGCCCTCCAGTCCCCGACCTTTCAGCCATTTGAAGAAGCTTTGCCAGCTGGCTTTGTCCTCCTTCATGCCTTCCTGTGCGCCCAATACTTCGCGATAACCGTCTTCCGTAACGCCGACTGCCACCAGAATTGAGACGTTTTCGTATTCACCGCCCCAGTTCCGCTTCAGGTAGACGCCATCCACATAGACGTACGGATACCGCCCTGTCAGCGGTCGCTTCCGCCAGTTCTCGATGTTCACATACGCCTTCTTGTTCAGCTCGCTGATCGTTGACGGCGATACCCTGCTGCCCCAAAGCGCCTCCGTGATGTCCTCTACACGCCGCACCGATACGCCCGCCAGGTACATCTCTATGAGCGCTTCCTCCACGCTGCTTTCCCTGCGCCTGTACCGCTCGATGATGGCTGTCTCAAAGCTGATTCCCTTCAGCCGCGGCACATGCAGCGTCACTTCTCCGGACGTCGTTGTGAGATTCCGGTCGTAATGCCCGCTGCGATACCCCTGTCGATCCTCGCTGCGCTCATACCGTGCCGCCTGGGTCAGCCTGTCCGCCTCCGCTTCCAGCAGGTTATTCAGCGTTTCTTCCACACTTCCGCGTACAAGTTCCCGGATTTCCCCCTTGATTGCTTCCTCATTCAGTGTTACAATCTTCTCGGACATGGTCTGTGTCTCCTTTCGAATGTTTGTCGTGCAACTTCATTCTACCAGATGACGCTGACCTTGTCCCTTGTTTTTTTTGGGGATTGTTTTCATTTCTTCATTTCCGGAATTTGCGCAACTTATTGTACCTTATCACAGGCAGACTTTTTTTGACAAGTTAGGGGGGTAGAAAATGAAAATAGCATGGCGGCACCTCCGATATGCCGCCATGCCGTCTGTTAATATGGCGGCAGATTTGATCTCAAATCAAACCTACCGCCGCAAAGTGTAAGTAAGATAAAGCCAATATGGAGTGTATATGAAATGGCCGGTTCTCGCTGAGAGAACCGGCCCAAGTGAGAAACTTATTATTCGGTGGAACCATTGTTGAGCAAATCGTCCGCTTCTTCCTGTGATATATTTCCCGATGAAACTTGCTGCTCCAAGTATTCCTGCACAGCTTTAGTAGCAGCGTCTGCAGTATCAAAATGGCCCAAATCAACTGTAGAACCGTCAGGTAAAGTAATGATTGTCGTTCCGGGAGCAGACGCTGGTTCAGCGTTCCACGTTTCGGGGTCAAAAGCGCCAGAAATGATACCACCGTTGGATAATTCCATAGATTTAGTAAAATGATACCCCTCTTTCATAAGCGTAAGCTGATCCTGCCAGCCTTCATACAGACTATCTACATCTTCCTGTGTCCATTCGCGACACACATAGCTGCCGTTGTCATCTTTGTAATAGAAGGATTTGTCCTTATTATCCGCCAGCTTTTGAATTTGGTCACGCTGCTGCTCCATCCAATCTTCAAATTCATCAATTTCCCAATACTCCAGTTGGGTATCGGATGGGCCTCCTGGCAAGCAGGTTTCATCAGCTATCACATCAGATGAAACCTGGGTGCTGGTGTTCATAGGAGCAGCTTGATCCTCTCCCGAATTACGCGGTATTTCTGGTGCGGAAGTGACGTTTGCAGTACACGCGGATAACATCAGGCAGGTAAGCAGAACAAGTGATATGGCTATAACCATACTTTTTTTCAGCGGTATTTTCATAGTATT
>DVGZ01000082.1 GCA_018712435.1 Candidatus Caccousia avicola | reverse complement strand
CATCTCCTATATGGCCGCCCGTTTTCAGCAGAGAATCATTTAAATAATGGCGAATATTCACAGCGCCTACAAAAATGTTGCGATCTTTATCCAAGCAAAAAAGAGTGGTATCCGGTACCCAGCCATTTTTTGTCTCTTCTGTTGTATCAAGATGGTTGACATAATAATCAAAATCATGAAAATCATTTGCCCATATTTTCCACGGAGACATATTGGTATGGTGGACTGCAATATCTTCCTTCCACTCTTCCAACATTTCAATTAACTGCTGCTTATATTCGTGTGTCAATCTGACAAGTTCAATATTCATTTTCTATCCTTTTCCTTTATGTATCGAAAGAAACGGATCTCACCCGCTATGGACAAACGCAAATACCTCTGCTTGTTTTGCTTTCTATTATGGCACATCTTCCCCCTTTTTTCAACTCCCCATGCCCGCTTCTCCCCGCAAAACAGAAAAAGATGGTTGACATTTTATGACCGTGCGGCTATAATGGACTGCGCAGAAATAGAACAAATGTTCTAAATTGTTCACATGATGTTGACTAAATTCAACTTCATAACAGAGAAAGGGGAGACAGCTATGGCGGGAACCGGAATGTATGAAGAGGCCAGGCGTTTTCTGCGGGAGCCGCAGGAGGCTGTGCGGGAGCTGGCAATCCGTATGGAGCAGCTTCGCCGCTGGCGGGAACTCTCCGACCGTGTCACGTCCGTTCTGAAAACGGTACGCGTACAGGGACAACCACAGGGAAACCGCGTGGAATCGTGCGCCTGTGAAGTCGCCGATCTGGAGGAGGAGATCGAGCGCACGCGCGAAAGGATCCATACGCTGCGCCGCAAACAGGAATCCGTGCTGGCACGCGTGGGGGACGCGCGGCTTTCCGAGCTTCTGCGGCTTTACTACCAGTGCAGCTTCACCTGGGCGGAGACAGCCGAGCACATGGGCTACTCCGAGCGGCAGATCATGCGCCTGCACCGCCTTGCGCTCGAGCGTGTCCAGAAAATTTTGCAGGAGGACAGTAAATGTCACCTCGCGTCATAGCATGTCACGCCGCACCTGTGATATCGTTACAATCAGGAAAACACAGCGGGGGATCGCAGCCGGAAACGGAAGCGGTCCCCCGCCGCGTTTCCCGAGTTTCCGAAGAAGGGAGGAATCTTTGTGAGCTGCTGCCGGAACGGCAAATGCGTGTACAACCCCAAATGGATGACGGGAATCAACTTCTGTGTGCTGCCCGCATGCCCCTTCGCGGGCAAGGGAAAGCGCCGAAAGGAGGAGAAAAAGCGCGGAACATGAGGAAAAAGGAATTCTGGGAAAGTGAGGAAGGGCTGCATCTCACGGAATTGTGGGCGCGCGAAGGCGAGGACGACGCGGCCATCGCGCGCCGTATGGGAGTGCCGGAATCCACGCTGCACCGCTGGCGGCGCGATTCATCGGAGCTGGATGAAGTGATCCAGCGGGGACGCGCCGCGGCCTGGGAGGTGGAGAGCGCCCTTCTGCGGACAGCGACCGGCTACAGCAAGCCCGTGACCAAGACGTACAAGGTCAAACACGTCGAATACGATCCCGACACGGGAAAAAAGGTGCAGGAAAAGGAGGAGCTGCAAACAGCCGAGGAGAACGTACATGTGCCGGGCAACACCACGGCACAGGTTTTCTGGCTCAAGAACCGGCGTCCCGACCGCTGGCGCGACAAGCCCGGCCTGCCGGACAACCAGCCGGAGGAGGACGACAATTTCTTTGCGGCGCTCGCGGAGGCGATGGAACGTGAGGTTTGAGCGAATTTCCAAAAAGCAGCTCGAAATCTTCCGCTTCATCCACGAGTCGTATTCCGCGCTGATCTGTGACGGGGCCGTGCGAACGGGCAAAACTGTCCTGATGACGGCAGCCTTTCTGGAATGGGCCATGCACGCCTTTTCCGGGATGAGCTTCGCCCTGTGCGGAAAAACGAAGCCCTCCGTGGAACGCAACATCGTGGAGCCGCTGCTTGCTCTACAGAGCGTCGCCAAAAAATACCGTCTGCACTACTCGCGCTCCCTCTCTCTGCTCACGGCGGAATTTCGCGGCAGGCAGAACACCTTTTATCTCTTTGGCGGGTACGATGAATCCAGCTACATGCTCATTCAGGGCATGACGCTCGCGGGCGTACTGCTCGACGAAACGGCGCTGATGCCGCGCTCCTTTGTGGATCAGGCCATCACCCGCACGCTGAGCGTGGACGGCGCGAAGCTGTGGTTCAACTGCAACCCGGCCTCCCCCTCCCACTGGTTTTACCGGGAATGGGTCTGCCGGGCCGAGGAACGCGGAGCCAAGCGGCTGCACTTTCTGCTGGAGGACAACCCCGGCCTGAGCCGGAAAGCGATCGAACGGGCAAAGGCCAGTTTTTCCGGCGTCTTTTACGATCGCTACATTCTCGGCAAATGGGTCGCGGCGGAAGGGCTGATTTACCCGCGCGCCGCCGAGGGCGAGGGAATCGCGGAGAGCATTCCGCGCGACTACACGCGGTTTGCCGTCTCCGTGGATTACGGCACGCTCAACCCGTGCTCCATGGGACTCTGGGGCTACTGCGGCGGCGTGTGGTACCGCTTCGCCGAATACTACCACAGCGGGCGCGAAAGCCGCGAACAGCTCACCGACGAGGAATACTGCGACCGGCTCGAAAAGCTGGCGGGCGGCAGGCCGCTGGAAGCCGTCGTGGTGGATCCTTCCGCCGCCAGCTTCCTGGAAGCGCTGCGCAGGCGCGGCAAATGGCCCGTGCGCCCCGCCGACAACGCCGTTCTGGCGGGCATCCGCGACACCGCCGCCGCGCTGCACGAGGGGAAAATCGCTGTGTGCGACTGCTGCGAGGGCGCGCTGCGGGAATTTTCGCTGTACCGCTGGGATGAAGGAAGCGGCGAGGATCGGCCCGTCAAAGAAAACGACCACGCGATGGACGAGATCCGCTATTTCGTGCGGACGATCCTGCGCGGCGACACGTTCAGCTTTGCATGACGGCGGCGGAGCGGAGCAAAACGGATTCGCCGCGGCCGCTTCGGCTCCGGGAAACGGGTCAACAGGGAGCGGGAACGCCGCATCATCAAAAAACAGGAGGATATGCAGCATGACACAGGACAGACAAACCATCGGAAAGGAGGGAATCGGATGACAAAACCATGGAAGCTGGGAGCCTTCTCCTCCCTGCCCGCCCCGCCGCCCCTGCCGCGCGGGCTGGGAGAATCCGGCTTTCTGGCGCGGGAGCTGCGGGACTGGGAAACCTCCCGCACACGCCGCAGGCAGCTTCTCGGGGAGCTGTACTACCGGGGCGAACAGCAGATTCTGCGCCGCAAACGGACAGTGATCGGCCCGGAGGGCGCGCCCGTGGAGGTGACGAACCTCCCGAACGCGCGCCTGACGGATAACCAATATGCCCGCTTGCTGGATCAGAAGGTCAATTACCTGCTGGGCAGGCCGCCGGTGATTGTCAGCGCGGACCGAGACTATGCCGAAGCCCTTCGCGGTATCCTGGGGCCCGGCTTTTTCCGCGCTCTGCGCGGGGCGGCACACGACGCGCTTGCGGGCGGGTGCTCGTGGCTGTTTGCCTGCCCGGACGGCGCGGGCGGCCTGCGGCTGCGGCGCTTTCGCCCGTGGGAAGTGATGCCCTTCTGGGCGGACGCCGACCACACGGAGCTCGACGGCGCGCTGCGCGTCTGGGAGCGCGAGGAGCATGGCGAACACGGCGAATTTCGCGCGGGCTATGCCGAGCTGTACACCCGCGACGGCGTGTTCCGCTTCCGGCGCGAAGGGCGCGCGCTGCTTCCGGATCAGCCGTTTCATCTGCCGTATGTCACGGCGTCGCTTGAAGGCCGCGCGTTCCCGCTCAACTGGGAAGCCCTCCCGCTGTTCGCCGTGAAGAACGGCCCGGCGGAGGTTTCGCTGCTTGACCGGGTGAAATCCTTGCAGGACGCGGTGAACCTGATTCTCTCCAATTTTGTCAACGGGATGCAGGAGGATCCGCGCAACACGATTCTGGTCCTCGTCAACTACGACGGGCAGAATCTCGGGGAATTCCGGCGCAACCTCGCGGCCTATGGAGCCGTCAAGGTGCGCAGCGACGCGAACGCGCCGGGCGGGGACGTGAAAACGCTCTCCCTCTCCGTAAACGGCGAAAACTACAAGGCGGTACTTGACCTTCTCAAACGCGCTCTGGTGGAGAACGCGCGCGGCTACGACGCGAAGGATCTGCGCGCCGCCGGAACGCCGAACGAGATGAATCTGCGCTCCGTGTTCAGCGACGCGGATCTCGACGCGGACATGCTCGAAGCCGAATTTCAGTCGTTGTTTCAGGAGCTGCTGCCGTTCGCAAACGCGTGTCTGCGGGCGAAGGGCATGGCGGCGGGCGGCGCGGAAGCGTCGCTGGTTTTCAACCGCGACACGATTGTCAACGAATCGCAGGTGATTGCCGACGTGACCGGTTCGGCTTCTCTTCTCTCCCGCGAGACGCTGCTGGAACAGCATCCGTGGGTGGAGGACGTGCAGCGTGAACTGGAACGGCTGCGGCAGGAACAGGCGGTATCCAAGCAACAGGAAGGAGAACCCGTATGAAACAAGAATATTTGCAGGAGCTCGGCCTTTCCCCCGAGACAGCCGGGGAGATCGCCGCCCAGTTCGAGCGCGAGCTGGAGCAGGCGCGCGGCGAATGGGAAGCGGCGCTGGCAGGCGAGAGAAAGGAGGGAGCCGTACAGATCGCGCTGGCACAGGCCGGAGCGAAAAATCTGAAAGCCGCCCGCGCGCTCGTCACCCTCGATCCCGACGTTTCCCTTTCCCCGGACGGCACGCTGCCGGGGCTGGCGGAGCAGATCGAAGCGCTCAAAAATCAGGAATCCACCGCTTTCCTCTTTGCCGGGACGCAGGCCCCCCAACTGACGGGGTTTCGTCCCGCCGAGGGACTTTCTCCCGGAGAGGGCGGCTCCGGCGAAGCGCTGACGCTGGCGCAGGCGATTGAGCAGAGCATGCAGACAACCGACAACGACGAATGAGAAAGGACGGATGACACATGGCAGTGACACTCGAACAGGCAAAACTGAGCGTACAGGACAAGCTTTCTCCCCTCGTCATCGACGAGTTCCGCAAGTCGAGCTTTCTGCTCGACCGGATCCCGTTTGACGACTGCGTTTCCCACCCCGGCGGCGGCTCGACCATGACGTACAGCTACACGCGCGTCATCACCCAGCCAACGGCGGAATTCCGCGAGATCAACAAGGAGTACACCCCGCAGGAGGCCGCGAAGGAACGCCACTCGGTGGATCTCAAGATCTTCGGCGGTTCCTTCCAGATCGACCGCGTGATTGCGGATCTCGGCGGCGCAGCCAACGAAGTCAGCTTCCAGATGGCGCAGAAGATCAAGGCGGCCTCCGCCCTCTTCACCGACACGGTGATCAACGGCGACAGCGAGGACGACAGCAAAGCCTTCGACGGTCTGGAAAAGGCGCTGACCGGCTCCTCGACGGAGTTTATCCCCGAGGCCGCGATCGATCTCTCCACCTCGCAGGCGGTGGACACGAATTACATGTATTTCCTCGACGCGCTTGACGAATTCCTCATGGGGCTGGACGGCGCGCCGGATTTCATCGGCGGCAACACCAAGCTGATCGCCAAGCTGCGCGCCTGTGCCCGCCGCGCCGGGATGTATCAGACCACGCGCAATGACTTCGGCCAGCAGGTGGAGCAGTACGGCTCGATCCCGCTGGTGGATCTCGGCGCGAAGCCCGGCACCAACGATCCCATCGTGCCGATCCTCGACTCCGGAGACACGGGCTGCACGTCGCTTTACGCGGTGCGCTTCGGCCTGGACGGCTTCCACGCCGTCAGCCCCTCCGGCGTTGTCCCGGTGCGCCAGTGGCTGCCGGACTACCGCACGGCGGGAGCCGTCAAGACCGGCGAGGTTGAGATGGTCGCCGCCGTGGCGCTCAAGGCCACCAAGGCCGCGGGCGTGATGCGCAAAATCAAGGTGAAGGCATGACGGAGCAAGAGGTTGCGGATCGCGCGCGCCCCTATGTGACGGCGGCGGGAGCCGAAACGCGGGAGGACGATCTGCTCACGGCCGCCCGCCGCGCGCTGTGCGAAGCCGCCGCCCTGTGCAGCGCCGAAGAAGCGCCTGACTCCCTGTTGGAGGAGACGGGCGCGCTGGCCGCCGGACTGTATCTGCTTTTCCCCGGCGCGGAGGGAACGGACGCGGCACAGGCCGTCTCCGTGAAAGAGGGCGACACGCAGGTACAGTTCTCCGAGGAGCATTCGCCCGGTGCGCTGCGCCGCTCTCTGGCCCGGGACCTGATTGACGGGGCGCGGCGGGACTGCGCGCGGTGGAGGAGGTTGATCTGGTGAGCGTGCGGGAAGCTTTGGAAAGCCTGTACGACTGCTTGGCTACGGTGACGGTGAATGTGCCGTACCGCGACGGGGCCGTAACACGCTTTCGGGAGGAGGAAACCGTCACCCGTGCGCCGTGCCGCCTGTCGTTTTCCGGCGCGAGCGGCCAGACGCTCTCCGGACTGGAAACAGCCGGGGAAGCCCAGCCCTGGACGCAGGCCGAACAGAGCGTCAAGCTGTTCCTCGCGCCGGAGTGGGAGATCCCGGCCGGTTCGCGGATCACAGTGGAGGGGCGCGGCATCCAGCGTGTCTACGGGCGCAGCGGCCAGCCTGCTGTATACGACTCTCATCAGGAGATCGCGCTGGCGCTGTGGCAGGACGACGCGTAAGGAGGGAGGAGGGAGGACGATGGCGCTTCAGGAGCTTCTGGAAGGCGCGGCACAGTCGGTGCGCGAGGTCTTTGGCGAGGACGTGGAAATCTATCTCGGGCGTGCGGAGCAGGGCGTGAAACGTCCCTGTATTTTTTTGGAAGCGGAGGAGGGAGAACGCCGTCCCCTCCCGTGCAAACGGGAAGAACTCGTCTGCACGGTGACGGCGGATTATCTTCCCCGCAAGAACGAGGACACACCGCGCACGGCGGTCGAGCTGCTGACACAAGCGCTTGCCGTGGTGCAGGTGAAGGACGGCCCGATCCTGCGCGGGACCGGGACAGCGGGCGAGGTGAAATCCGGGCGGGCGCAAGCGTCCGCCCGCTACCGCCTCGTTCTCTCGCAAACGGAGGAAGCACACGAAACCATGGACGCTGTTTCCCTGTGTATGACGCTGCACGCGCCGGACGGAGAAACGGATGACACAGAAACGGAGGAATGATCAGATGGCATACGGCGGAGGAACCTATACCACTCAAAACAAGATCCTGCCGGGCGCTTATATCAACTTTGTGAGCGCGGCGCGGGCAACGGCGGAGCTGTCGGCACGCGGCACGGCGGCCATGCTGCTGCCCCTACCCTTCGGGCCGCAGGGTGTGGTGACCAGCCTGAAAGCGGACTATTTCGCGGAGGAAGCGCCGCGCCTGTTCGGGTGCAGCGCAGACAGCGACGCGCTGCTTCCCGTGCGGGAGCTGTTCCGGGGAGCGGAAACGCTGCTCTTTTACCGTCCGGAGGGCGGCGAGAAGGCGCAGAGCACCCACGCCGCCGCGAAATACGCGGGAACCGGCGGCAACCAGATTCAGATTGTAATCCGTGAAAATGCGGAAAAGTTCGATGTGGTGACGGTGGTGGATGGCGTCGAGATGGACTCGCAGACCGTCTCCACCGCGGAAGAGCTGTTGGAAAACGACTTTGTCACCTTTACGGAGGAAGCGCTCTCGGCCACGGCGGGCGAACCGCTGACAGGCGGCACCGACAAGGAGCCGGAGAAATCCGACTATGAAGCCTTCCTGCGCGCGGTGGAGCCGTACACCTTCCAGACGCTGGGCTGCGCCTCGGAGGATCCGGAGATCAACGAACTCTTTGTCTCGTTCACGCGGCGCATGCGCGAGGAGTCCGGCGTGAAATTCCAGACGGTGCTTTACCGTACCGTGGCCGACTATGAGGGCGTGATCAGCGTCGAAAACGAAGCGGAGGAGGACGCTCCCGCTCTCGTCTACTGGATGACGGGCGCGGCGGCAGGCTGCGCCGTGAACGCCAGCTGCTCGAACAAGATCTATGACGGCGAATACACTGTCCTGGCCGACTACACACAGGCCGAGCTGGAGGAGGGTCTGAAAGCCGGAAAGCTGATGTTCCACCGCGCGGGCGGGCAGGTGCGCGTGCTCTCCGACGTGAACACGCTCACGACCTTCACCAACGAGCGCGGCGAGGATTTCGCGCTGAACCAGACTGTCCGCGTGCTTGACCAGATCGCCAACGATGTGGCGGTGCTGTTCTGTACGCGTTACCTCGGGCAGATTCCGAACGACGAGGCGGGACGAATCAGCTTGTGGAACGACATTGTGAAGCACCACCAGGAGCTGGAACACCAGCGGGCGATCGAGAACTTCTCCCCGGAGGACGTGCAGGTCTCGGCGGGACAGACGAAGCGCAGCGTCGTGGTAAGCGGCCGCGTGATGCCGGTGTGCGCCATGGAACAGCTTTACATGACCGTGACCGTCGCGGGCGCGGCGTAAGGAAGGGGGAATTTTGATGCTGACGATGAACGCAAAGGATACCGTCTCCGCCGCGCTGGCGGAATGCTATGTGACGATCGGAGACAAGCGGTACAACTTCATGCAGGCCATCAACCTGGAAGCAAAGTTTGAGCGTGAAAAATCCCGCGTACCGATCCTCGGCAGAACGGGGCGCGGCAACAAGACCTCGGGCTGGAAGGGCACGGGCAAAGCCGCTTTCCATTACAATACGTCCATTTTCCGCGAGCTGATGTACCGCTACAAGTCCACCGGTGAGGACGTGTATTTCGATATCCAGGTGACGAACGACGATCCGACCTCCTCGGCGGGGCGGCAGACCGTTATCCTCAAAGACTGCAACATCGACGGCGGCGTGCTCGCGCGCTTTGACGCGGACGCGGACTACCTCGACGAGGAAATGAGCTTTACCTTTGAGGACTTTGAGATGCCGGAGACCTTCACCGCTCTGGACGGTATGGAATAAGGAGGAAAGAGCATGAGTTTGAGCGCGTTTCTGGCACAGAACGCCATGCGGACGGAGCCTGTGCGGTTCGCCGTCTCCCCCCGCTTTCTGGGGGAGGACGGCGAGGCCGAGCCGTGGGAGATCCGCTGCCTGACGGCGGCGGAGGATGAATCCCTTCGCCGATCCTGCGCCCGGTGTGTTCCGGTGCCGGGACGGCGCGGGCAGTATATGAGCGAGACGGACGCGGGGTTATACCTCGGCCGTCTTGCCGCCGCCTGCACCGTCTATCCCGATCTGAACGATCGATCCTTGCAGGACAGCTATGGCGTGATGGGCGCGGAGGAGCTTCTGCGCGCCATGCTGACGGCGGGCGAATATGCCGCGTATCTCGACAAGGTGCAGGAGGTGTGCGGTTTTGCCCGCACCATGCAGGACGAGGTGAATGAAGCAAAAAACTGATCCGCGGCGGCGACGGGGAAGCTGCCGCCGCTTATGCCTGCCTGTTCTCGTTTTCGCTCACGCCGTCGCAGTATTTCGCGCTCAGCCGTCAGGAGCGCGCTTTTCTGCTCGCGGCCTTACAGGTGCACGCGGAGCGGGAGGAAGGGCGGCGATGAGAAAGGAGGGAAATCATGGCGAGAAAAACGGTTCTGGACGCGGTACGGATCGCCGCGCGCCGCCTGTTCCGCGCGCCCGCGCTGGATCGGACGCTGTCCTCCGCCGGGGAAGCGTTTTTTCAGCTGGATAGCGCGCTTTCCCCGGTACCGGATCGCGTCTCCCTCTCCCCCGCCGTCCGGCTGTCCGCAGAGAAAGGGCAGCTGGTGGAAAAAACAATTTCCTTTGACGCACAGCAACGGGCAACGGAAAGCGTGGTGCGCGGGGAAATACCCTTCTCCGCCGCCGGGATGGAAAAACGCGCGGCTTTCTTGCGGAAAGCTCCGGGTTTGACGGAAACCGGCGGAGACAGAACGGCAGCGGAAACCTTCGCGGCTGTTTGGACAAAGGAACAAACAGAAAGGCAGCGGACGGGGACGGAGCTTTGGCGAAGTGCGGCACAGACAGCGGTTGAAAATCTTAGGGATCCGGCGGTGCAGGCCGTGAAAAGCATTTCGCGGCGGGACGGATCACAAGCTGAAATGGCGGAGACGGCAAAGCTGCCGGAAACCATGCGGTCAACAGCCGTCCTCCCAATCGGAACCCTTCTTTCCACCATCGTTCCCCGTTCGGTGGAAAACATCATTTTTGGGAAAAAACAGGCGGTGGAGGAAGCTATGCGCACAGCGGCGGCTCTCACACCACAACGGAAGCAAAACGCCGCTGTTTTTGCGTGGGACCAAAATTCTGCGGTTTCATCGGCGCAGTCGGTTTTTGATAACATTCCCACAGCAGGAACAAACAACGCGGCCATACGACAAATGGCGGGGGCTGCGGCAGCGGAAATTGCGGCAGTATGGAAAACTCCGGGGTCTGGAACAGCGGAAAACACGGCAGCAGGGCAAACCATTCGGACAGGAAAAGCAGGAATCATGCAGGCGGAGGGACGCGCAGAGCGTTCCTCCGCCTTTTCCACCGGAACGCTTTCTCTTGTGGAAAACAGCCCCGCGCTTTCCTTCCCCCGCACAGCACAGCGGGAAGCAGGAGACAGTGAACGTATCCGTCTCCCACTGTCCCATCCTGCCGGGGAGGAAGCCTTGTCCTCTGTGCCGCGCCCGGTGCGGGAAAACGCGAGCGCTTCGACCACAGCGGAACAAACGGCGCGCTCCTCCCCCGCCGTGCGGCGAAAGGAAGCTGCGCCGACCTCGGAGGAATTCTGGAATCAATGGGCGCGGAGGTTTGCCGGGGAGCTGCACAGCTCCCCCGAGGGGGTGCATGGGTAAATGGGCTATCAATTTTATCTGGACGGCGTTCTGCTGCCGGTCACGCCGGGGCGCATGACGCAGACCGTCAAAAGCCGGAACGGCACGGCGCGGCTGCTCAGCGGGGAGGAAATCAACCTCCCCGAAGCCCCGGCGCTCCGCGAGGTGGAGCTGGAGGTGCTGCTGCCGCACCGATACTATCCGTTCCTCAACCGGGGCTGGCAGTATCCCGCCTGGTATCTCAATTTCTTTGACCGGCTCAAGACGGAACAGAAGCATGTTCAGTTCATCGTCTACCGAAAGGGAATGGACAATTCCCTGCGCTTCGGCACGAATCTCACGGTTGTGCTCGAGGATTACGCCGTGGAGGAGGACGCGGAAGAGCTGGGCGACGATGTGCGCGTGACTATGCGCCTGCGCGAATGGAGGCCCTGGTCCGTCAAAACCGTAAGCCAGGCGGAATACGGCACAACCGTGGACAGCGGGCGGGAAACCTCCGGTGCGCCGTCCGGCGGAACCTACACTGTGAAAAAGGGGGATTGCCTGTGGAATATCGCAAAACAATTTTTGGGCGACGGGACGCGGTACAAAGAGATTTACGAGCTCAACCGCGACAAGATCGTCAACCCGAACCTGATTTATCCCGGTCAGGTGCTGACGCTTCCGTGAGGCGAAGCCATGGCGGCTGAACTGGTGGCCGAGCAGGACGGCGCGGTCTTTCTGCCTGTAACGCTCGGCGGGGTGGAATGGACGACACAGCGCAGCGGCGCACCGGGCACGCTCACGTTTACCGTGCTGGAGGACGAGGGCTTTCCCGTTCTGCGGGAGGGCTGCCGCGTAAGTCTGCGTCTGGACGGGAAAGGGTTGTTCTGCGGCTACGTCTTTACGCGCACGCAAACCGACCGCCGTCAGGTGCAAATCACCGCCTACGACCAGCTTCGCTACCTGCGCAGCCGCGACACACTGGTCTACGCGGGGAAAAAAGCCTCCGATCTTCTGCGGATCCTCGCCGCCGATTTCCGGCTCTCACTCGGCACGGTGGAGGACACCGGCTATATGATCCCGCTGGGCACGGAGGAAAACGTCCCGATCTGGGATATGCTCGAAAACGCGCTGGATGACACGTATCGGGCCACGGGACGGCGGTATGTCCTGTATGACGACTTCGGACGGCTCTGCCTGAAAAGCGCCGGAAGCCTGATTCTCCCCCTCCTGCTCGACGGGGATACGGTGCAGGGCTTTTGCTGTGAGGAGAGCATCGACAGCGAAACCTATACACGGGTGCGCCTGCTCTACGAGGACGGGCGGCGCGGCATCCGCCAGCTTTTTTCGGGCGCGAATGAATCGCTGGAGGAGCGCTGGGGCGTGCTGCAATATTTTGAAAAGCTTTCGGATCCCACCGGCGGATGGGAGCGCGTTTCCTCGCTTCTGCGCACCCACAGTGAGCCGTCCCTGACCGTGACTGTAACGGGAGCGCTCGGCCATCCTTCGGTGCGGGCGGGCGTTTCGCTGTTTACGGATCTGCCCGGCGCGGACCGGACGATGACCGTGGAGAGCGCCCGCCATGTGTTTCGCGGCCCGGTGCACACCATGGATCTGGAACTGAGAAAAGGAGAGTGAACGTACTATGGCAGAATCTGCGGTGGGACTCGTCAAACGCGCGGCCGTGGAGGCCGTACAGGCTCAAAAACCGCTGGAACTCCGCTTCGGCAGCGTGTCCGGCGTCTCCCCTCTCTCCGTTAAGGTGGAGGAAAAGCTGACGCTTACGAGCGAATTTCTGATCGTTCCCCAGCGCCTTTCCGATCTGGAAACGGGGGACGCTGTGGCGCTGCTGCGCGTGCAGGGCGGCGGGCGTTACCTGGTGCTGGACCGCTTGGGAGGGAGCGTATGACGCCGCGCGCGGACGCTTCCCTGCCGGTTTTGGGGGAAATCATGCCCTCGAAAACCTTTCGTCTGCGGGAGGAGGAAGCGCGCGCCGCCGGATGGATTGATGGATTGGATGCTGTCAAACAGGCCATCCGGCTCATCCTCTCGGTAGAGCGGTATGAATGGCTGATCCACAGCTGGAATTACGGCGTGGAATTCCGGGATCTGTTTGGCAAGCCGCTTTCCTTCGCCCTGCCGGAGCTGGAGCGAAGAATCCGCGAGGCTCTTTTGCAGGACGACCGCATCACGGACGTGCGGGATTTTACCTTCACACCGGGACGCGGCGGAAAGGTGACGGCGGCGTTTACCGTGGCAACCATTTTCGGAGAGCTGCGCGAGGACAAGGAGGTGACGCTGTAAATGTATGAGGATATCACCTATGAAGGACTGCTTTCGTCCATGCTGACGGCGGCGCTGGCCGATCAGCCCGGCCTGGACGCGCGCGAGGGCTCTGTGCTCTGGTACGGGCAGGCCCCGGCGGCGGCGGAAGCGCAGAATCTCTATATCCAGCTGGACGCGGTGCTGAACGAGACGTTCGCGGACACGGCTTCGCGCCCGTATCTGCTGCGGCGCGCGGCGGAGCGCGGGCTTTCCCCGAAACCCGCTTCCTGCGCGCTGATCCGGGGAGAATTTCTGCCGGAAACGCTGGAAATTCCTCTCGGGACGCGCTTTAACCTGGGGGAAGTCAATTACGCGGTGGAGGAAAAGCTGGAACCCGGCTCCTACAGCCTGCGCTGCGAGACGGCGGGGACGGCGGGCAACGACGTTCCCGGCGATCTGACGCCGGTGGAATATGTGCCGGGACTGCAAAGCGCTTCGGCGAAGGAGCTTCTGATTCCCGGCACGGACGAGGAGGAAACGGAAGCCTTTCGGGCGCGCTATCTCGCAAGCTTTGTCTCGCAATCGTTCGGCGGAAACGCGGCGGACTACCGCGAGAAGGTGGGAGCCATCGCGGGCGTGGGCGGCGTAAAGGTGTACCGCGCCTGGAACGGCCCCCTTTCCCCAAACGATCTGCGCCCGCCGGAGGAATGGGAGGACTGGTTCGCCGCTTTGCCGGAGGAAACGCCGGAAAGCGTCGCACAGTGGCTGGATGCTGTGTCGCGCGCCGCGTCCGAAGGACTTCTGACGACCGGCGGCGTGGTGCGGCTGACAATCCTCGACAGCACGTTTTCCCCGCCGTCCGCCGAGCTGGTGGAGCAGGTGCAGCAGGCGGTTGATCCAAAGGGAGAAGCAGGCGAAGGCGAAGGCTTCGCACCGATCGGACATGTGGTGCTTGTGGAGGGCGTCACGGGCCGGGAGGTGGAAATTTCCGCTTCCTTTGTCTATGAGGACAGCTGGGACTGGGAAGCCTGCCGCCCGTATCTGGAGCAGGCGGCGCGCGACTACCTGCTTTCCCTGCGCAAAGCCTGGGCGGATTCTCCCAAGGGACTGACGGTGCGGATCAGCGCGTTGGAAAGCGCCTTTCTGGCCTGTCCCGGCATTCTGGATGTGACGGGAACCACGCTCTGCGGGGAAGCGGCCAATCTGGAGCTCACCGAAGATGAGGTGCCGGTGGAGGGGGCTTTGCATGGATCGTAAGCTTTTGGACTACCTTCCGGACGCGCTGCGTCCCTACCGGGAGCTGCGGGCGATTGCCGCTGGGCAGCAAGCCCTGTTTGAAGCGCTGTGGCAATCGCTCGACCGGACGCTCGACGATCAATTTGTCGCCACGGCAAGCGACTACGCGCTCACACGCTGGGAACGCATGCTCGGCATCTACGCGCGCGGGACGGAAACACTCGACGAGCGGCGCGCCCGTGTGCTGGCCCGGCTGTGCGAGCAGCTTCCTTTCACCCTGCGCACACTCCGGGTTCAGCTGGAAGCGTTATGCGGTGCGGGCGGCTTTACCATCGAACTCTTTTCCGGCAACAATGCTCTGCGTGTGCGCGCGCCGCTTGCCCTGCGCAATTATCAGGACGATATCCGGGATCTGCTGGAACGCGTGGTGCCCTGCGCCCTTTGGATTGATTTTGATCTGGAACGCAACCCGCACCGCAAGCTGGCGGATTTCACGCACGCCTCTCTCGCGCGCTACACACATGAAAATCTGGAAAACGAGGTGATCAAGCTTGCCTGACCGTACCAAAAATTATCAGCTTCCCCTCCCGCTGGAGGAGGAGTATTACAGCATTGCCGTGGTAAATGAAACGACGGAGAAAATCGACGCCCAGCTTCGGGTGAACGCGGACGAAGCGGAATCTCTGCGCACGGATCTGACCTCGTATGCGGAGCAGCTGACGGAATCCTCGCAGGAACTTTCCTCCGAAATCGAAGAACTCCGCGCCGATCTGAATTCCCTCTCCGGGCAGATCTCCACAGAGGTCGGGGAAAGCCTTACGGGACTGACGGGCCGCGTGACGGTGAACGAATCCAAAATCGCGACGCTCTGGGACGCCATCTTCACAAACATCACCGGTAACCCGTTTACCGTGGCCTTTTCGTCGCTCTCCGGCATTACGGTGACGGCGGGCGTGTGGAACGCCGCGAAAGCGCGGCTGGAATGCTGAAGGGAGGGCAAAAATGGGACTTTTAAGCTCGATGGCATTAAACTCCATCGTGAAAGTTGCGGAAAACGGCGTACCGCAGGAATATTATGTGTTTC
>DVGZ01000081.1 GCA_018712435.1 Candidatus Caccousia avicola | reverse complement strand
CAAATTTCATCTGCGTACGCAAACGCCCCATCAAAATATCAAACGCCGCGTTCAGACTGTCGACGTTTGCCAGATACATCTCAAACACATTACGTTTTTCCCCTGACGGCTCTGCCGGATGGATGCCGCGTTCTGCTAACGAGTTAAAATACATCAGCGGAGCCGCCCAGCTTGTCCCACGGATATAGGCGGCAGCGTATTCCAATGCGACTGGATCATAAACAAGCGCATAGGATAGGCTGCTTACGGTTTGGCCGTGTTGCTTTTCGCCAACAGCATCCGTCAAAAAGGCGTCGGCCTCTGACTTTGTAAAACTGCCCAAAGACAGGCGCTTGGCTTCCCAACATTCTGGGGCGTCGCCGGTTGTGATCAAAATATGCCCCTTCGGGTTCTGAGGGAAATAGCGCTTCAAAGCCTCCTGATCTTCTGCCGTCTTGAGCGCTGGGCAGTCGAACACAATCAGCCAACCGCTGTTTTCCTCAAAAAATCTGCGGAACGTGTCCTTGATTTCTTCCGGTGAGTAACCCTGCAATTCAACCCCGGCGCAATCAAGGAATCCCACAATACTTCCCAGTATCGTGATATTATCTTTGCAATTAAGCTAGCACAGGATTTGATACTCGTTGTGAAAGGTTTTCGCATATTCAAAAGCAAATATGGATTTTCCTTGCCCCTCGCGCCCACTAATAATTTGGATGCGGGAATTATTCTGGAAATTATCTCTGACTTCCTTCAATTCCGCTGTGCGCCCAAAGAAACGACCGGGCGCAATTTTGATATTGGAAATGACAGCGTCGGTTCTAAGCGGCACTTCATCACGTGCCGAAGCCTTTTTGGAAGGCTGCTGGGGGGGCAAATTAAATGGCTTCCTCATATAAGCAGCCTCTTTTTGCCGGTCACCGGTTTCTGCTTCATCGGATTCCTCGTTGCTGTCCTCTGTCTGTAAGACGTTTCCGGCAGAATACGCTTTATGAGGAAGCTCATCCCCGCATTCCAAGGTTTCGTTAACAAACCTCGGTTCCGGCAAGGGGCAAATATCAGGCAGGCCATCTGGAAATTGCATGGACAACTCACGGAAAACCTCGTCCGCCAGTCCCAATGAACCGCGTTTGCCCTGCTGATAAACCTCTTTCGTCAGCTGTGCGGCTAGCGCTTGGATAATCGGCTGCTCCTTCGTATAGAGGGACTTGACGGGTTTTCCATTCCTATCCGTCACTTTTTTATTGCGCCCAAAAGCCGCCTCGACATATTCTTTGCGCCGTTTTTCGACCCCGTTGATCTGATCGAACCCCCGCAGGAAGCCATATGCTGCAAGAAGGATTTCGCTGTCATAGGGACTGGATACATACTTTTTCACCAAAGCAATAATGTAACTTTTACAGAAGACCTCATATTGCGGCTCACTGTTCTGGCAACGCTTCCGGTAGTCAGCGACAGTTTCATCTCCTTCTAACGCATTGAACAGGGCTTGGGTGTTGCTTTCATGCAGCCTTAATTCCGATAACATTTGTTCCAGATTCATTTGAAAGAAATCCGGCATTTTGCCCACCCCGCCTCAATGGAAGATATTTTATTATATCACATTCTGCGCTCCATCGAAAGACGCAGGAGTGCAAGAGTACATGGAAAAACCGCTGCGGAACCCGCAGCGGTTTGGTTTAGATACCTACAGCTTCAGTGACGGCAATGCGTTGGTTGTCCACATCGGAATCCACTCCCTTGGACGGATCCCTGAGCATAAAGCGGATATCCCGCATCATATACCCCTGATCTTCCTCCACACGGGTGGTTTGGCGGTTGATTGTCACCTCGTAGCTTGGGGTAAACCCCAGCCTCGTCTTCGGGCACTCAAAGTGCAGGTGAAGGCCGTCCTCCTCCCTGAGCCAGAGGAAGGCGATCCCACCGGTTTCCGGCCGCACAAAGTAAATCTCAACCAGCCCGGCGAATACGCGGAACCCGCTGCACTGCCAATCTTGACGTTTCCCACGCAGGATGTCGTACCAGCTTTTGCAGAAGTCCGCTTCGTCCCGTTCCTGTTGGGACAGTTTTTCCGGATCCATGGCAAAGATGTCTGTTTCCGGCGGCAGGGGGTTGTCCGGGTAATCCGGCAGGTCGGCCGGACGGCGCAAGGGCAGATCGGAATCCGCCGTCAGCGCAAATCCGGGCCAAAAGCTCCCGTAACGATCACTCAGCCGCATCTTGAGCGGCTCTGCCTCGGTATCGCAGTATTCACCAATGCGGCGAGAAGCGAGCACCGTGTAGCCATCCTCAGTCAAATCGCGTTCATAACACTCCGTACGCATTTTTCTTACCTCCAAGATTATCGTATTATCACCCGTCCTTCCCTGAGAAGCACAAGTGAAATCAACGATAATCCGGAGGCGCTAAAGCTGTAAGTTAAGGTGCGGTTATAAGTTAGCTATAACTAACTTATGTTTTAATTGTAGCACAGGTGGCAAAAAATGTCAATACCAAAGCCAATATACATCGCCGGTGTCAAGTCGCACCCCTGTTTTACCCCTCTATGGTGCGCCGAGGACGGGAATATATCACTTCGGATTTCTTTGGCTCTTTTCGGATGTTTTTGGCTCTCTTCGGAAAACATCTTTTTATTTCTGGTTTTTTGGGAAACCCCAAAACAGCTCCTCAATGCGCTAAACTTCAATCAAACAAGGGCGCAGGACAAAGCCCTGAGAATTGGAGGTACGCGCTATGCAGGAGAACAATATCATCGACATCCGCAACGAAGACGGGAAGCTGGTCGGGCGCTTTTGCTTTGAAACCGCCACGCTGACCATCAAACTCAAGGATTGCGTTACAGATATCCGCTACCAGTACGGCGGAGAACTGGAGGTGATCAACAGCAAGACCGCATAACCGCTAACGCATCATAACCCCACAAACTACATACCCGATCCGCGAGACCGCAAGACGGCAGTACGGAATATCTGGATTTCCCAGATGTTCCCCTGCCGTCTTTTTGTGTCTTACGGATTTATGGACATGTACGGCTCCTCGCGGATCCCCGCGAAAGGAGCCGCACATGGGATTCAACTATGGGAAAGAAAGATACCGCACCGAGAAGGAGTTTGCCCGCTTCGCCAGAGCTTGCCGGGAGGCCGGGATGCCGGAGGACGCCATCGCTGAGATGTACCAATATGACCGCGAGGCGCTCAACAGTGACCGCCGCTATTACACCCACACGCAGCCTTTTGCTGGCGCTGCATTCTGCTGTGGAGATGACGAAGGATACGAGGAAGGCCGGTCGCCCCTTTATAAGAACTGCTTGGCGCAGTGCAGCGTCCAGCTGGAGATCCACTATTCCGGGTGCTACGGCTGGCTGGAGGACATTGATACCCCGGCGCTTGTCCTCTGGCTCAAAGCCCTCTCCGACGACGACCTCGAACTGCTCACCTTAATTGTGTTTGACGGCAGGAACCAAAGCGAGGTCGCCCGCGAGTGGCACCGCTCTGAGGCCGCTATCTCCAAGCGGATGATTACCCTGCTTGCCGCCTACGCACAGGAAGAAAGCTACAATGTCAGCGAGAACCAGAAATGGCGCATCCGCAGGATGTTTGAGCAGGGACGCCCTAATACCGGGCGTATGTTGGGCTACCGCCTCAAAGACGGCGTCTTGCAGATTGTCCCGGGGGAAGCCGGGATTGTCAAAATGATCTTTAACGATTACCTCTCCGGCATGGGCAGGAACCTCATCGTGAAGAAGCTCATCCGCATGGGTGTCCCCACGCTGTCCGGTGGGCAGTGGCGGGAAAGCACCGTTCTGGGAATCCTCACCAATGAGAAGTACACCGGAGATATGCTGTTACAGAAGACCTATTCTGTTGACCACCTCACCAAAAAGCAGATGATTAATCACGGGGAGCGGCGCAG
>DVGZ01000080.1 GCA_018712435.1 Candidatus Caccousia avicola | reverse complement strand
TATCCATCTTGTTGATCGCGACGATGATGCTCACATTCGCGGCCTTCGCGTGGTTGATGGCTTCGATCGTCTGCGGCATGATGCCGTCGTCCGCCGCCACCACGAGGATCGCGATGTCCGTCACCTGCGCGCCGCGGGCACGCATCGTGGTGAACGCGGCGTGGCCGGGCGTGTCGAGGAAGGTGATCGTGCGATCGCCCAGCTGCACGCGGTACGCGCCGATGTGCTGGGTGATGCCGCCCGCCTCGGTGGCCGTAACGTGCGCGTTGCGGATCTTGTCGAGCAGGGAGGTCTTGCCGTGGTCGACGTGGCCCATCACGACCACGACCGGGGCGCGCGGCACGAGGTTCTCGTCGTCGTCCTCGCTGTCGTCGATGATGCGCTCCTCGATGGTGACGACGACCTCCTTCTCCACCTTCGCGTGGAATTCCATCGCGACAAGGGAGGCGGTGTCGAAGTCGATGACGTCGTTGATCGACGCGAACACGCCCAGGCCCATCAGCTTCTTGATGACCTCGGCCGCCGTCGCCTTCAGACGCAGGGCCAGCTCGCCCACGGTGATCTCGTCCGGCACCTGGATCGTCATGTGCTTCTGCTTTCTCTCCAGCGCGATGCGGCGCATCCGCTCGGCTTCCGTCTCCTTGCGGGAGTTGCGGGGCTTGCCGCGGTACTGGCTGCTGCGCTGGGTGAGCTTCTGCTTCTGCACGGTGTTCTCCACCTTCATCTTCTCGGAAGCGAGGCGGTCGTACTTTTCATTGTATTTTTCCAGCTCCACATGGGACGCGCGCGTGTCGACGATGCGGCCCTCGGGACGGCGCACCACGTTGTCCTGCTGTCCGTTCTGGGCGGGCTGCTGGGCGGCGGGGCGTGCCTGCTGCTGTGCCGCCGGGCGCTGCTGGGGCGCGGGCTGCGCGTTCTGGCGGTTCTGGTTGTTCCCGTTGTTCTGCTGGGCGCGGCGGTCGTTCGGACGCTGTCCGTTCTGGCCGTTTGCGCGGTTCTGCCCGTTCTGGCTGTTGTTCTGGCCGTTCTGCCGCCGGTCGTTTCCGTTATTCTGCGGAGCGCGGCGGTCATTCTGACGCTGCCCGTTCTGGTTCCCCTGCGCGTTCTGCGGGGCGCGATCGTTTTTCCCGTTGTTCGCACGGGCGGGCTGCTGGGCGGCGGGCGCTTCCTTTGCGGCGGGCTTGTGGGCGGGCTCCGCCTGCTTCGGCGCGGGAGCGGCCTTCGGCTCCTCCTCCACCGTCACCGTCACCTCCGGCTCGCGGCCGGAAGCAAAGTAATCGTCCAGGCTGGCGGAGGAGTGGCTCTGGGTGAAGCTCTCGAACACGACGTCAAGCTCCTCCTCGGTGAGGGCCGTCATGTGCTTCTTTGTCTCTCCGCAGTATTTCTGCAACGCGTCAAGGACCTCCTTGTTCGGGACGTTCAGATCCTTGGCGACCTCGTGGACTCTGTATTTAATCATCAATAGAATCAACCTCCTCAGTCATTCCTGCCGGCGCTGCTTCCTCCAGCATCGTGCCGCTCTTTGGGCCTTGCGCTGCCTTGGGGAGCATCCTGCTGCTCTCCCAGCATCGTTCTGAGCTTTCCGGCGAAGCCGCTGTCGTTCACGGCGAGGATCCCGGTCCGTTTCCCCACCGAGAAAGCGATTTCGTCCATCGTGACGCCGGCGGGAAGCACCGGCGTGCTGGCTGCCTGCGCCGCGGCGCGCGCGCTGCGCTCCGAACGCTCGGACAGATCCGACGCGAGCAGCAGAAGCTTTGTCTTGCCCTTCTGCATGGCTTCCTGCGCGGCGTCGGCTCCCATGGAAAGCTTCTGCGCCCTTCTGGCGATGCCAAGGAAGGACAGAAGCCTCTCCTTCTCATTCATTCCGGCTCAATTCCTCCTCCATCCGGTCGTAAACCGTGTCGGGGATCCGGCAGGAAAACGCCCGTTCCAGCCTGCGCGCCTTGCGCGCCGCCTTCAGGCACTCCGCGCTCCTGCACACATAAGCGCCCCGTCCCGGCTTTTTGCCGGTCAGGTCAAGGAAAACCTCTCCCTCGGGGGATTTGACCACCCGCACCAGCTCTTTTTTCGGTTTCATCTCGCCGCAGCCGGTGCACATTCTCATCGGGATTTTCTTTTGGTGCATCACGCGGGTCACCTCGTTTCTTTTCTGGGGTTATTCGGCCTCTTCGGGAGCGGGAGTCTCGGGCTGCGCATCCGTGTTCTGCGCCGCGGTCTCCTCCTGTGCGTCCGTCTCCTGCGGCGCTGCTTCCTCCTGGGCCGGGGTTTCTTTTTCCTTTATGGGGGCGGGCTCTTCGTCCTCGCCGTAAAAGCCGCTTTCGGGCTTGATGTCAATTTTCCAGCCGGTCAGCTTCGCGGCCAGACGGGCGTTCTGGCCCTTGTTGCCGATGGCGAGCGAGAGCTGGCTGTCCGGCACGGTCACGCGGCAGGAGCGGGAGCCGTCCTGCGCCACGGTGACGCTCACCACGTCCGCCGGGGAGAGCGCCGAGGCGATGAACTTCGCCGGATCGTCGCTGTACTCCACAATGTCGATCTTTTCGCCGCCGAGCTCCTCGACAATGCTCGACACACGGCTGCCGCGCGCGCCGATGCACGCGCCGATGGCGTCGACGTCCGGGTTGTGGCTCACGACGGCCAGCTTCGTGCGGGAACCGGCCTCGCGGGAGACGGCCTTGATCTCCACGGTGCCGTCGTAAATCTCGGGCACCTCGGTTTCAAACAGGCGCTTGACGAGATCCGGGTGCGTGCGGGAGATGACGGCGCGCGGTCCGCGCTCGGTCTCGCGCACATCCACAACGTACACGCGGATATGCTTGCCTTCCTCGAGCACCTCGCCGCCCACCTGCTCGGAGCGCGGCAGAACGGCCTCGGCCTTGCCGATGCGCAGCGTCGCGGCCCCGGTGCGGGGGTCGATGCGCTCCACCAGCGCGCTGACCAGCTCCTGGTTCTTGCTCTGGAACTCCTGCATCATCTGGCCGCGCTCGCCGTCGCGGATGCCCTGGCGGATGATGTTGCGCGCCGTCTGCGCCGCGATGCGTCCGAACTCCTTGGTGCTCATCGTTACATACACGTCGTCTCCGACCTCGACGGTGGGATCGATCTTGCGCGCCTTCTCCAGCAGGACCTCTTTGCCCGGCTCCCACACGTCGTCGACGGCGATCATCTTCAGCCGCACCTCGAACATGCCGGTCTCCGGGTTCAGGTCGATGACGGCGTCCTCGTTGTCATAGCTGTTCTTGCACGCCGTGAGAATGGCCTTCTTGATCTTTTCGAGCATGAATTCCACGGGGATGCCGCGTTCCTTTTCGAGCAGCTCCAGCGCCTCAAAAATCTCATTTTTATTGTTTTCGGGCTTGTCGTTCTTTTTCTTCGCAGATCTCCCTGCCATCTTAACTGTTCCCTCCATCCACGTCCTCGTCATCCAGCAGGCGCACCTTGGAAACGGCCGCCTTTTCCAGCGTGAGCGGCTCACCGCCGTCCACGTCCAGCGTCATGACGTTGTTTTCATACCCTGTGAGCGTTCCGCGCACCTCGCGCCTGCCGTCCGGAAGCGGGCGGATCAGCCGCGCCAGCACCGGCGCGCCCAGAAAGGCGGCAAAGTGCTCCGGCCTTGTCAGCTCGCGCCCCAGCCCGGGGGAGCAGACCTCCAGGCAGTATTCCCGGTCGATGGGATCCAGCGCGTCAAGCGGATCGTTGACGGCGCGGCTCATCGCCACACAGTCGTCGATGCCGATCCCGCCGGGCTTGTCAATGTAGATGCGCAGGAACCAGTCCGCGCCCTCCTTGACGAAGCGGACGTCCCACAGAAGATAGCCAAGGCTCTCCGCAATCGGCCCGGCAAGCTGCCGGACAACGGCGGCGGTGTTCCCGCCTTTTTTCTTCTCAGCCAACACCCGTCACCTCTCCTTGAAAAATTGGGATAATACAAACAAAAGAGCGGGTCGCCCCACTCTTTCATCATTCCACCATATCAAACATTGTTATTTTAACACAAGGCCCATGAAAAATCAAGCGGCTCCTCCGCAAAACGGCGGGCGCTTTTGCCCGCCGGAATTGTGGAAAATGAGGGAAACCGGGCGTTCAGCCCTCCATCTGGCGGCCCAGGAAGCTCGCCGCCACCTGCGCCAGCTTCGTCTCCGCGTCCCCCAGGGCCGCGCCGCCCTCCGGCTGCAGGACCACCACCGCGCCCGTCACGTCGCTCTCCGCGATGATCGGGTACACGATCGACGCGGGACGGCTCACGCCCTCCACCGGGCACAGGCGGCTCGCGCCGTTGCTCACAAAGCTGTGGCGCGACTGCATATATTCCTCCAGCTCCGGCGAGACGCGCCGTTCCAGATATTCGCGCCGCGGCACTCCCGCCGCCGCCACCACATGATCGCGGTCGCACACGAGCGTCGGCAGGTTGGCCGTTTTGCTCAGCACCTCGGCGTACTGGGACGCGAAGGACGAAAGCTCCCCCACCGGGGAATATTTGCGGAATACCACTCCGCCCTGCGCGTCCGTAAAAATTTCCAGCGGGTCGCCCTCCCGGATCCGCAGCGTGCGGCGGATCTCCTTCGGAATCACCACGCGCCCCAGATCGTCGATTCTTCTCACAATTCCCGTGGCTTTCATACTATTCCTCCATAGATACAGCCGGAAGCATTCCGGCGAAATTTCTCATGGGTAGTATTGCCGGGACATGAAGAATTATCCGTTTTCAGGGGGCTGATTTGACGGGGAGGTTTCTGTGTGTGCGGCGGATTTGCCGAGAGAATCCGTGTCTGCCGTTTCCGCGGGAGCCGGCGGCGGGGCGCAAGGCTCCTGGCTGCCTGCGGCCACTTTCCCGCCGATCATGCCGGAAAGCAGAAGCAGAATCTCCCCGTTTCGGGAACGCTCCCGCAGATACGCTGACTCCTTCCGCAGGATGTGGAGGGAAAGAAGAACCAGGATCAGGACCAGCGCCGCACAACCGGCGAGAATGCCTATCGTGACTGGGGTATCCATAACAACCTCCTCTCCTCCGGAACTACCCTTAGTATAACGAAAACAACACGCAATTACAACACTTCCCGTGTGGTCTTTTGTTTATTTTATACACTTTTCCTATGCTGTTTCGCTGGAAAATTTTGGACTTTTCTCCCAGGTGCCCCGGATTCTTTGTTTCCTGCCCAACGGATAAAATGTTCGATTTTTGTTCGAAAACAGCTTGCAAAACAAGAACGTTTGTGCTAAACTAAGCGTACAGTCGAACAAAATATCGAATATAACAGAACATACGGTTGGAGGGAACGGGCGATGATCGAAATTGGAATGGTGACGGCGATCGCGGCGGCGGCGATGTTTTTCTGGTACCGTCCGCGCTGGGGCGAGGGCGCGAAGCTGTGCGGCCTGTGCTTTGCGATGGGATTGGGCGGTATGTTCGCGGGAGAGTGCGGGCCGCTGCTCACCGTGCTGGAAGGGCTGCTCGCCGTGACGGCGGGCGTATGCTGCCTGTTCTGCCTGCACCGGGAAAAGCTGGCCCGGCTGCGTGCGCAAAAGCGCCGCGCACACCAAAAGGCGCAGCCCGCCCCGGCACAACAGTCCGTCCCGGACCGGGAACAAGCACAAAAGGCGGGCAATGCCCCGATGCTGACGGTGCTGTACGGCGGGGAGCCCAGGGGGCGCGGCTGCGCTTGACAAGCTCTCCCGCCCGGCGGTATACTGGTACAAAACCGGCGCTGAGCCGGGCAACGGGGGATTTTATCGAATGACAGGCTATATTTATGTTTTCCTGTGGTTTGCGGTGGGGCTGCTGCTCCTGTTCCGCTTCGGCAAGGAGAACAAGGTTTTTTATCCGCTCGGCGGCTTTTTCCTTCTGCTGGGCGTGTGGTGGCTCGTGGATACGCTTCAGGGCGGCATGATGTTCGAGGGCGTCTGGGGCTGGGTGCTGCGTTTGGTGACGGCCGGCGCGCTGGTGCTCGCGTGCACCGTCTATTATAAGGAAACGAAGCGCTCCCGCGAGGAGGACGAGGCCCGGAAACGGGAGCAGGCGCAGGCCAGACAGGCCGCCATGCTGCCGCGCGACGGCGAACCTCTGAGCGGGAAAGCCGGAGACGGCATGGACGCGCCCGGCGAGAACGGCCCGCAGGAAAATTCGGACGGTCCCGGAGCGGACGCACCCGGAGGAGAATCCTCCGGCGGGGACGCGGACGGCGAATAAAAACGAACAGGGCGCTCCTCTGCGCCGCACGGAAACGCGCGGACGAAGGGGCGCCCTTCTCTTGTGGAGATGGTCGAAGTGTGGTAGAATACAAAGATAAACTCCGGACGGGGAGGAAGGAAACAAGATGGCGGCAAAAAGGGGAAAGAGGGATCGTGAGGCGGTTCCGGTGGTGAAATGGGTGGGGGGAAAGCGTCAGCTTCTGGCGGCGCTCGATCCCCTGCTGCCCAAGCGGATCCGCACATACTGCGAGCCGTTTGTCGGGGGCGGGGCGATGCTCTTTCATTTGCAGCCGGACAGCGCCTTTGTCAACGACGTGAACCCGGAGCTGATCAACCTCTATGAGGTCATCCGGGACAACGTGGACGGCCTGCTGCATGAGCTGTCCGCTTTCTCCAACGACGCGGAATGCTTTTACGCTGTGCGCGACTGGGACCGCGATCCGCAGTCCTACGCGCAGATTGACCGTGTACGGCGCGCGGCGCGGATTGTTTACCTGAACAAGACGTGCTACAACGGCCTGTTTCGCGTCAACAGCGCGGGAGAATTCAACACGCCGTTCGGCCGGTATAAGAATCCCGGCATCGTGAATGAGACGACGCTGCGGGCGGTGCACCGCTATTTTTCCTCGGCGGACATCCGGTTTTCGTGCGAGGATTATGCGAAGGTGCTGGACCGCCTGCCGCCGCAGACGTTTGTGTATCTGGATCCGCCGTATGATCCCGTGTCGGACACGGCGAATTTCACCGGATACGCCAAGGCGGGCTTCGGGCGTGAGGAACAGATCCGGCTGCGCGAGTGCTGCGATGCGCTGACGAAGCGGGGGATCCGCTTCATGCTCTCCAATTCCGCGACGGCCTTTATCCGTGAGCAGTACGCGGCGTACCACATCACCGCCGTGAGCGCGCGCCGTGCCGTCAACTCCGATCCGAGCAAACGCGGAAGCGTGGAAGAGGTGGTGATCCGCAATTATGAGTAAAGGGCGAAACGACGAGGCGTGGGAGGCTATTTTCGAGCGCTGGGACGTGCCGGGCACGGTGGAGCGCGAGGGCGGCTTTGTGATCTCCGCCGATCAGATCCGCGAGTACCGCGAGCCGCGCCTGATGGCGAAGTTTGATCACCGGGTCAACCTGCCGGACGTGTTTTTGCAGCATTCGCTGGCGATTCTCCCCGTAACGCGCGGGGATTATCTGATCGGCCCGTTTGAAGCATACTGCCGGTTCGAGGAGAGCGCGGCGGCGGTGCGGCGTTTTTCGCTGCCCGCGTCGCTGGAAAGTCTGGACGGCGGGCGGATCCCCAGCGAGTCCATCGCGGTCAACTGCGCGGCGGCTTCGGGAATTCTGGCGGACTTTCTCGGGGAGGAAACGCTGGTGCCGACCGTCTCCGGACGCATGAATTCGGACCGCTTTTCCTTTTCGATCCAAAGCGCGGACGGCCGGGAGATCCCCGTGCGGGTCGACCACGCGCAGATCGAGATTGACGCGGCGTTTGAGGGCGCGAACAGTCTCGCGCTGATCGAAGCCAAGCGCGATCTCTCCGAGGATTTTCTGGTGCGTCAGCTGTATTACCCGTTCCGCGTGTGGAGCGCGCGGGTGCACAAGCGTGTGCGCCCCGTGTTCCTGATCCATTCGAACGGTTTGTTCCGTTTGTACGAATATGAATTCACCGATCCGTCGTGCTACAACTCCCTGCGGCTGGTGCAGCAGAAAACCTACAGCTTGGAGGACACGGACTTTACCCGGCGCGATCTGCTCGACGTGCTGCGCGAGACGCCGCGCGGCGAGGAGCCGGATGTGGCCTTCCCGCAGGCGAACAGTCTGGAACGCGTGTTTAACCTCTGCGAGCTGCTGCAGGCCCAGCCGATGACGCCGCAGGAGGTGACGGCGGCGTACGACTTCACACTGCGGCAGGCCGGGTATTACACGGCGGCGGCGCGCTTTCTGGGACTGGTGAAGAAGGACGGCCCCTTCTTCCGTCTGACGCAGGAGGGCCGCCGGATTCTGGAACTCAGCTACCGCAGGCGGCAGGCGGCTCTGTGCTCGCGCATGGCGCGAAGCCTTGCCTTCCGCGAGCTGCTGAACCTCGGCGCGCACAAGCCCGAGCCCGTGACCACCGAGGAAGCGCGGGAGCTTCTGCGCCGCGCGCGTCCGCCGGAGGTGTGGAGCGAGGAAACGCTGACGCGCCGCGCGTCCACCGCCGTGAGCTGGGTCAACTGGCTCCTGCGCCCGCAGGGCGAGGAGGAGCAGCAGCTGACGTTCTTCTGAACGTGACACCGAGCGCGTCGCGCAGCGTGCGCGTCATTCCGCATACAAGCTGAAAATCACAGCCAACCTGCCGTGTTGCTCCGTGGGAACAACGCGGGCTGCATAGCAAGACCCCCTTGCGACGCAAGATCGCAAGGGGGTCGATGTGTTTTGCCATGGTTCGCCGCGGGACGCGGCGTTCGCGTCATGTGTCAAGGTTCAACCTTGGCTTATTCTGCCGTAGAGCTGGCGGGCGGGGTGAAGGTGTAGAATTCGGAAGCGTGGTAGGTGGCGATGGCTTCGTCGTTGAAGGTGACGCCCTCATAGGACTCGATACCGGCCTTGATCATGTCGAGGTATTCCTCGGACTTCATGCCGGCGAGAAGTGTCTGGCGATTGCCTTCCTGCTCCATGTATTCCGCGGCGGAATCGGCGATGTTGTTCTTGCGTACGACCACAATTCCCTTGCTCAGGCCGGTGACCTCGAAGCAGCGAACCTCGCCGTTCTGCATTTCATCCAGGTTTGTTTTGATCTCCGTGGGGAACGAGGAATTGATGTACTCCCCATCCACCAGCTGGTTGGACAGCTGCTCATCCGCGGAAGCAATCAGCGTCTGGAAGTCCTTGGCCGCGTCCTCCATGGTCATCTCGCCCGCGTTGATCTTCTCGGCGTAGCCCTCGAACAGCTCGCGGCGCGCGGCGGTTTCCTCCTCGGTCATGGCGGTGTCCTCGGCGGCGTCGGTCAGCTCGCCGTCGGTCTTATAGGCGAGAGAGGAGAAGATATAATCGAAATCATAGAAGGTCTCCTCGAAATACGCGGTCAGTTCCTCGTCGCTGACGGCCTTTTCGCCGCCCTCGCCATAGATGGTGTTGAACAGCTTGGTGTACATCATGTTCGTCTCGCCGTAGGCGATTTCAAAGGATTCCTGGGAAACGTACTTCTTGACGGACTCCGGGACATAGCCCCACGCGGCCGCGGCGTTGCTCTTGGCCTGGGATTTCTCCTCGTCGGTCAGCGGCACGCCGAGCGAATCGAGCTGGTCGCGCAGATAGAAGTATTCCTTCGTGTAGCGCATGGCCTCGTCGCGGATCCACTCCTCGGCGGGCTGGCCGTCGATCTGCTGATCCAGCAGGGAGACGGAGCTGTCCACGCCCTCCTCCTGCTGTGCCGCGGCGATCGCGGAATAGAAGTTGTAAACGTAAACGCCGACGGGAAGGCGTTCCCCGTCCTTGTCAATGCTCCAGCTCTGGTCGGCGGTGGAGCAGGAGGCCGCGCCGAAGGCGGTCAGAACGGCGAGCAGCAGGGCTGCAAGCTTTTTCTTCATCTTCATTTTCATGACTCAACTCCGAAATCAAAATTGAAATTTTGCCGGAAAATCCGGCATTGGCTCTCTATTATACCCTTTTTTCTTCCTTTTGTCCAGAAGCGGGCGGGGAGGAATCCTCCGCGAAACCGGCTTTTTCCTCCACACGGTAGCGCGGGCGGGCCTTGACCTCGCTGTAAATTTTCCCCACATAGCCGCCCACAACGCCCACGCACAGAAGCTGGATGCCGCCGAGCAGCCAGATGGAGCACACGATCGCCGTCCAGCCCGCCACCGTCTGGCCCATGAAATGGGAGATCAGCGCGTACAGCAGCCCAAGGATACTCGCCATCGAGACGAAGATCCCAAGCCGCGAGATCAGGCGCAGAGGGCGCACGCTGAACGAGGTGATCCCGTCGAGCGCGAAGGAGATCATCTTTTTGAGCGGGTATTTCGATTCCCCGGCGAAGCGCTCGTGCCGGTCGTAGTAGACATAGTCGCTCCGGTAGCCGATCAGCGGCACGATGCCGCGCAGGAACAGGTTGACCTCGCGGTACTCGGAGAGCGCGTCGAGTGCGCGGCGGCTCATCAGGCGGTAGTCCGCGTGGTTGTAGACCACATCCACGCCGAGCGCGTGCATGAATTTATAAAAGCCCTGCGCTGTGACGCGCTTGAAGGCGGTGTCCGTGTCGCGGCGGTTGCGCACGCCGTACACCACGTCGCAGCCCTCCCGGAACTTCTCCACAAACTGCGGCAGTACGGACACATCGTCCTGCAAATCCGCGTCCAGGCTGATCGCGCAGTCCGCGTGCAGGCGCGCTTCCATCAAACCCGCCAGGAGGGCGTTCTGGTGGCCGCGGTTGTGAGCCAGCTTCAGACCGCGCACGAAGGAATTCTCTTGGGACAGCGATTCAATCAGCGCCCAGGTGCCGTCGCGGCTGCCGTCGTCGACAAAAAGCATCCGGCTTTCCGGGGCGGCCAGCCCCTGGGACTGCATGGAGGAAAGCTGTTCGGTCAGGCGGCGCGCCGTCTCGGGGAGCACCTCCTCCTCGTTGTAGCAGGGGATCACCAGATAGACAATCGAAGGCAAAACCGTTTCCTCCTTTTTATGGACGATGTTCCGTGTCTCCGGCGGGAAATTCCGGCGTTTCCGGTTCCGGCGGGATCTCCGCTTCGGGATCGGGAAAATCCGGATCCTGCGGATACGAGGGCTCCTGTATGCCGGAAACGCTCTGAGAAACCGAATCATCCTGCTGCGCGGACGCGGAGAGCGGGCGGCGGGCAGCCGCGCGCGCCGTGCGGTCAAAGCGGCGGGAGAGCAGCAGGTACAGCACGAGGATCAGCACACCCGCGGCGGAGACGGCCGCGCCGAGCTTCAGGCCGGGCGTCTCATAGTTAAAGCGGATTTCGCTCGTCCCGGCGGGTACCTTCACCGCCATGAAGCCGACGTTCACCTTTTCGATGGTGGCCGGTTCCCCGTTGACGGTGGCGGTCCAGCCGCCCTCCCACGGGACGCTGAAAAAGACCAGCCGTTCGCGGTCGCCGGTGAAGGTGGCGGAAAAGCCGCCGTTGTCACGCGAGAAGCTGCTGCACGACATGGAACGGCGATCCAGGCAATCCTGATAATACGCTTCCTCGGAATACAGGAACGTGATATCGGAGCCTTCCCCTTCGGCGGAAGCGGTGCTGATGTCCTGCACGCCGGGAACGGAGCCATCCTCCGTGTCCTCCGGCAGAGAGAGGGAGTCGACGTGCGTGAGAAGATCGCCGTATTTTTCCGCCTGCTCGTCGGAGAGGACGAGCGCTTTGAGCAGCACCAGATGGCGGTTGGCTTCACTCACCGCGTCGTATTCCTCGCGCGTGATGTAATAATCATAGGAAAAGCCCATCGGGATATAATATTGGTTCTCCCAGATGTCAAAGCCATTCTGGGTGGTGTAGTACGTCCAGCCGGGCATCTGCGGATCGTTGCCCTCCGCGCCGCCGAAGCGGTCGCCCGTGGCCACCGGATCAAAAAGCCAGCGGCAGGAGGTCAGACCGCGCAGGCCGTACACGTCCGTTTCGGGGCGGGAGGCCACGTCGCGCTGCACGCCGATCGTCGGGTAAAACTCCATGACGGAGCCGGGAACGATGCTGTGGAACGCCTGGATGGTCGGAATCTGCCAGAACATGGCCTGGTTGTCCATGCCGTCGAACACGTCGACGCGGCAGTTCTTTGTATCCGGCAGGGAGATATCCTCCCCGCCGTTGAGACAGTACGGAATGATATGCTTGTGGGTGTCGTCGCTCTGCGTTTTGCCGAGCGCGATGAAGAAGATCGCATAGACGACCGTGATCAGCATCGTGCCGCGGATGGCATACCGCAGAAAGCGCCGCTTGCCCCGGCGGATCCATTTGAGCAGGATCGCGAGCAGAAGCAGGCTCAGCAAAGCGATCGCCACATAGCTCCAGAAGCGCGTGGGATAGTCCTCGAGACCGAAGGTGATCGTTTCCGTGCCATCGGCGTCCGTGGTTTTCTCCCACATCAGGCCGATCGGCAGAGCGATGCCGAGCGTTATCCCGCAGGTGCGGCGCAAAGCGCGCAGCCAGTCGGTGTGCGGCGTGTCGACCGCGAGCACGGTGGCCAGGCTCATCATCAGCGTGAGCATGTAATACCAGCGCGCGTAATAGCTCGAATTGAAGAGCTGGAAGGACGAATTCAGAATCGGCACGAACGCCATGAGGAACAGGATCGGCAGGAACGTTTTGAGCCAGTGGCGGCCGCGCCGGTGCAGGAAGCCGAGCACGCCCGTCATGCTGAACAGCGGCAGCCACGCGCCGAGGGACGCCCATTTCGCTTCGCTGTCGGGCGTGAAGTTCGGCCGCGCGGGAATGTCCGGCGGAAAGAAGAAGCATTCCAGAATGTGAATGTAGCGCTGGTTCCAGCCGTAGAGCAGGGCGCTCCAGCCGTTCGGCGGGTTGTCCACGCGCGGGTTCTGCACCACGGCGAGGATCGTCGGCACCAGCAGCACGCACGACATCAGCACGCCCACGACGGCTTCGCAGAACAGCAGCAGGAAGTCGCGCAGGTTGAGCTTGAAGGAGCGCGTGAACAGGCGCAGGAAGAAGTAGATCAGCGTGAATGTCACCTGACCGACGAAGAAATAATAATTGACAAAGCAGCACAGAAACACGGTGAAGGCGAACACGCCGCGCCGCCGTGTGGCGATGTACTCGTCGAGCGCCCAGAGCATGAGCGGGAAAAAGACAATCGCCTCATGGAAATGGTTGAAAAAGATGTTATAGACGGAAAAGCCCGAAAACGCGTACAGAAGTCCGCCAAGCACCGCCGCGTCCCCGCGCGTGACGTAGCGCCGGATGTAGTGCGCGCCCGTCGCGGACGCACAGGCAAACTTGAGAATGAGCAGCGGCCCCATCAGATACGGCACCGCCTCGCTCGGGAAGGGGATCGTCAGCCAGAAGAACGGGCTTCCCAGCAGATAAAAGGTATAGCTGCCGATGAAGTTCGCGCCGAGATCCGTCGTCCAGCTCCAGCCAAGATTGCCGCTGCGCACGGCGTCGTGGCACATCTGGTAGAACGGGACCTGCTGCACGTTGAAATCCCCGTAAAAGAGGAAATAGCCGTTGTCGAACAGGATGAACGGGATAAAAAAGAGGAAGGCGGTGGCAAAGGCAATCCAGAAGGCGCGCAGAAGGTAGCTGGATCGCCAGCGGTACAGGAGCCGCCCCCTCAGCTCCGCAAGTTTGATCGCATCAGTCGGCATGGAAAAACCTCCGGGCGGCGTGAGCCGCAGGCAGAATTTCGCGGAGCATTTTTGAAAAGGCGTGTAACCTTTGCTCCGTCCCGCGCGTGTTGCGGGTAAGGGTAAGGACAGGGACGGCGCGCCGCCCCTCAAACGAATGTGATCATTATAGCACAGTCTACCCGAAAGAAAAAGTTAAAAAACTGTGACGGCGCTTGCAAAATCAGCCCGCTTCCCTTATGATAGGAAAGAGTATGGGCGGTTTTCGGGGAATTTTCCCGAACGATCGCAAAGGGGGGGAACGGCCCTGCGCCATTTTTTCGCCGTTTTGTCACGCATGAAGCATATCCGCCGCTGGGGGCTCATGCGCTGCACCCGGGAGGAAAACCTCTGCGAGCACAGCTTTGAGACGGCGGTGCTCGCCCACGCGCTGGCCCTCCTGCGCAACGAGCGCTTCGGCGGGAGCGTTTCGCCCGAGCGGGCCGCCGCGCTCGCCCTGTTCCACGACGCGTCCGAGATCTTCACAGGAGATCTTCCCACGCCCGTCAAATACGATAACCCGGCTCTGCGCAGCGCCTACGCGCAGGTGGAAAGCCACGCGAGAAGCCGCCTGCTCTCCATGCTGCCGGAGGATCTGCGCCCCGCCTACCGTCCCCTTCTGGAGGAGGGCGGGCCGGACGAGGAGGAGCTGCGCCGCATCGTCAAGGCCGCGGACAAGCTTTCCGCCCTGATCAAATGTATGGAGGAGCGCCGCGCCGGAAACGCGGAGTTTTCCCGGGCGGAGCAGACGCTGCGCCGCGCTGTGGAGGACATGCATCTGCCGGAAGCAGACTGCTTTCTCACTGAATTTCTGCCTTCCTACGCCCTGACGCTCGACGAGCAGGAGGGCGATCCCACTGAAATCACCGAAGGAAAGGATACGGATTCCTATGAAAGAGAGCTTTGAAGAGAAGAACAGCCGCAAGCTGCAAACGAAGCCGCGGCAGCCGAGGAGCGCCCTGATCCGAAATATTGCCATTCTTGTGCTGAGCGTCGCTTTCCTTGTCACCGGCGTGACCATGGTATATGCCGAGTCGCTGCTGGGAAGGATCAACACCGTCGTGGACGAAAGCACGGCGGGCGACAACCCCTTTGAGCAGACGAGCGCCGATCCCGGCACCATCGTGGAATCGAAGCCTGAGGATCATCCGGAGGCCGGCGACGAGGGCCTGAAAAAGGTCGGCGGACTTTGGCACGACGATATGATCGCCAACATCCTTGTCATGGGCGTGGACGATTACCAGCCCAACGACCCCGGCCGCACGGACAGCATGATGCTTGTCACCATCGACACGCGCCACCAGCAGCTGAAGGTGACCTCCTTCATGCGCGATATGTACGTCGCGATTCCGGGCTACAGCTCCAACCGCATCAACACAGCCTATTCGATCGACGGCCCGTCGCTGCTCGTCTCCACCATCGAGGCGAATTTCGGCATTGACATCGACCGCTGGGTTGTCGTGGACTTCTCCGCGTTCAATGAGATCATCGACGCGATGGGCGGCGTGGAGATCACCCTGACGCAGGACGAGGCCGATCTGGTCAACCGCTATTCCGGCGACCCGCGCTGGAACCTGAGCAAGGGCACGTTTGTGCTCAGCGGCGCGCAGGCCCGTTATTACAGCCGTATCCGCGCCATCGGCGACGATTTTGAGCGCACCGAGCGCCAGCGCAAGGTGTTCGCCGCCATCGTCGACAAATTCAAGGACTCCGACATTGCCACGATCAACAACGTGCTGTACAATACCCTGAACCTGATTCAGACGAACATGAGCCGCAACTACATCCTGAATCTTGCGAGCCAGTCTTTGACGTACCTCAACTATGATCTGTATGAGATGCGCGTCCCCGGCGACGGGCAGTATGAGGCGACGTATGTGACCATCAGCGGCACGCGCGCCGCCGTGCTGGTCCCGGATCGCGAGGCGTGCAGCGAGAGCCTGGTGGACTTTGTGTTCGGGGACGCGGCGGAATACGAAGCCGCGCAGAACGCCGGGTAAAAACTTGGCAAATCCGACAGGGAAGCGGACGGAATCCTCTGGCTTTTTTCTCCCCTTTGTGCTAGAATAAGGGCAGCTCCCTCCGGCGGGGTATGCTTTCCCGCCCATTGGGATATTTTGTCAGGATTGTGAGGGGTTCTGTATGAAACTGATTTTCGCGATTGTGAGCAACGATGACAGCAGCATGGTGGCGTCCGCGCTGACGAAGAACGGCTTTTATGCCACGAAGCTGGCCACCACCGGCGGCTTTCTCAAGGCGGGCAACACCACCTTTATCTGCGGCGTCGACGACGAAAAGGTCGACCGCGTGATCGACATCATTTCCAAGCAGAGCAGCCGCCGCACCCAGCTGGTGCCGAGCGCGACCACCATGGATGTGGGCATGTACACGTCCTTCCCCGTGGAGGTCACGGTGGGCGGCGCCACCATCTTTGTCCTGAACGTCGACCGTTTCGAGAAGGTCTGATTTTCTCAAACGGCAGCGCCTCCGTCCGGCGGGGCGGCCTTCGGGCCGCCCCGCCGGGGATCGGGGGCCTTTTGCGCGGAAAGGGGTTGTTCCATGCAGTTCGGTTCGCTGGTGGAAAAGGAAGAGCTGAAAAGCCGCCTGTCGATCGCCTTCGGAGGGGATCGCTTCCCGAACGCGGCCGTCCTGGAGGGCGGCACGGCGGACGGGCGGCGGGAGCTCGCGCTGTTTCTGGCGCGGGCCGCTTTGTGCTCCGGCGAGGGGGAGCGCCCCTGCGGCGTGTGCCCCAACTGTGTGAAGGCGCTGGCCGGGTCGCACCCGGATCTGCGCGTGGAGGGCGGAAGCGGGGCCGCGCGCTCGTTCCATGTGGACGTGGTGCGCAGCGTGCGCGACGACGCGTTTATCCGGCCGAACGAGGCCGCGCGGAAGGTCTTTGTACTGCTGGAAGCGCAGGCCATGTCCGAGCAGGCGCAGAACGCCCTGCTTAAAGTGCTCGAGGAGCCGCCCCCGGCGGTGCTGTTCCTGCTCACCGTCCCCTCGGCTTCCATGCTCCTGCCCACGGTGCGCTCCCGCTCCCAGCTGTTCCGGCTCGACGGCGCGGAGCCCTGCGCGGCGGATCCGGAGCTGCTTTCCCGCATCGCGGCCGCCCTGTGCGCTCCCGGCGAGGCGGAGCTTTTGTTCCTGACGGCCCCGCTGATCCGGGACAAGGAGTCCCTCGCGGCCACGCTGGAGGGACTTACCCTCTTATTCCGCGACGCGTGCGCTTTGCGCGCGGGAGCCTCGGCGGGCTGCCTTTCCGGCCTGCCGGACGATGCGGCGGCTTTGTCCCGCGCCCTCACAAGGGACAGCCTGTTCCGCCTGCTCACCCTCACGCGGGAGGCCGCGGCGGCTCAAAAGCGCAACGCGAACGCCGCCCTGCTCGTCACGTCGCTGTGCGCGCGTCTGCGCGCCGCCGCCGGGCGGTGATTTCCCGGGGCAAGGCCCCGTTCTTTTTTGGAGGTAATCTATGGCCGAAATCATTGGCGTCCGTTTTCGTAATGTTGGAAAAATATATTATTTCGATCCCGACGGCGCGCGCCTGCGCCAGGGCGACCGCGTGATTGTCGAAACGTCGCGCGGCGTGGAGTGCGGCGAGGTCATGATGATCAACCGCGAGATCGACGAGGAGAGCGTGCCGCAGCCGCTCAAAAAGCTGATCCGTCTGGCCACGAAGGAGGATCTGGCCCGTATCGCGGAGAACGCCGCGAAGGAAAAGACGGCATACCAGATCTGCGCGCGCAAAATCGAAGCCCACAAGCTGGATATGAAGCTGGTGAGCGTCGAATATACCTTTGACAATTCCAAGATCCTGTTTTACTTCACGGCGGACGGGCGCATTGACTTCCGCGAGCTGGTCAAGGATCTCGCGTCCGTGTTCCGCACCCGCATCGAGCTGCGCCAGATCGGCGTGCGCGACGAAGCCAAGATGCTCGGCGGCATCGGCATCTGCGGGCGGCCCTTCTGCTGCGCCTCCTTCCTCAGCGGGTTCCAGCCCGTCTCGATCAAGATGGCGAAGGAGCAGGGGCTTTCCCTCAACCCCGTGAAAATTTCCGGCGCGTGCGGGCGGCTGATGTGCTGCCTGAAATACGAGCAGGAGGCCTATACCGATCTGCTCCGCAACACTCCGCCGATCGGTTCGCTCGTCTCCACTCCGGAGGGACGCGGCGTTGTCACCGAGGTGAATCTTCTCACCGGGATGCTGCACGTCCGTCTCGACGGCGCGGCGGAGGGCGTGCTCAAAACGTTTCATGTCAAGCAGCTGCGCGTTCTGCGGCCCGGAAAGGGTAAGCGCCTTTCCCAGGAGGAGCTGGAAAAGCTTAAAAATCTGGAGAAGGGCTGATTTTCCAAGATTGTTGCGGGAGTGTAAAATCTTACGCCGCTCTTGCATTTTGGAATTTTTATGGTATGATAGGAATATCAAATTATGGAGGTGTATTCTCAATGGCATACGTTATTTCCGACGAGTGCATCGCTTGCGGCGCTTGCGCTGCTGAGTGCCCCGTGAACGCGATTTCCGAAGGCGACGGCAAGTATGTGATCGACGCTGCTACCTGCACCGAGTGCGGTTCCTGCGCCAACATCTGCCCCGTGGGCGCGCCGAAGGCCGAATAATTTTACACTCAGGCAAAAAAGGGTTCAGGATTGCCGCGCGGCGTTCCTGGGCCTTTCTTTTTGTCCGCGAAAGGGGGATTGGCGCGTGGAGGAGCTTTCCTGGGAACCGCTGTCGCCGCAGGCGGCGGTGCGTGTCTCACGCGTCCACCGGTTCAATACGGACACGATTCTGCTGGCGGATTTTTCCATGCCGAAAAAAGGCGAGCGGTGCGCGGAGCTGGGCGCGGGCTGCGGGGTGATCTCCCTGCTGTGGGCGCTGCGGAGCGATCCCGCGCGCGTCTTTGCCGTGGAGCTTCAGGAGGACGCCGCCGCGCTGTGCCGCGAGAGCGTGGAGCACAACGGCCTTTCCGGCGTCATGGAGGTGATCCGGGCCGACCTGCGGGACAGCGCTTTGCTGCGCGGCTTCTTTAAGCCGGGATCGCTCGATCGCATGGCCTGCAACCCGCCGTACCAGACGGCCGGGACGGGCGTGGAGAGCCGGGAGGCCGGGGAACGCATCGCGCGGCATGAGGTGGCCTGCACCTTCGCGGACATTGCCGCCTGTGCGCGCTTTTTCCTGCGCTGGGGCGGGAAATTCTGCTGCTGTCAGCGCCCGGAGCGATTGCCCGCCGTTATGGCGGAGCTGTCCCGCGCCGGGCTGGAACCAAAACGGCTGCGACTGGTGCAGCAGCGCCCACAGAAGGCCCCCTTCCTCTTTCTGCTCGAAGCCGTGCGCGGCGCGAAGCCGGGCCTGCGCGTCGAACCGGTCCTGTTTGTCGAGGGAGACGCGGGCGGCTGGTCACAGGAGATTTTGGGAATATACGGAACGTATAAAGAAGGAAGAATATAAAGAAATCGCGCCGTTTTTCCACAGAAAATACCGGCGCGGTGGAAAATACAGATAGAAAGGATGCTGCGCATGAGCGGGACATTGACGATAGTGGGGACGCCGATCGGGAATCTGGGGGATTTCTCGCCGCGCGCGGTGCAGGCGCTGGAGGAAACGGATTTTATCGCGGCGGAGGACACGCGGGTGACGCTCCGCCTGCTCAACCATTTCGGGATCAAAAAGCCGCTGGTCAGCTACTATGAGCATAATAAGCGCGAGCGTGGGGAGCAGATCTGCGCGCGCATCGAATCGGGCGAAAACTGCGTGCTGGTTTCGGATGCGGGAATGCCCGCCATCTCGGATCCCGGCGAGGAACTGGTAGCCCAGTGCGCGGAGCGCGGCATTCCGGTGCTGGCGGTGCCGGGGCCGAGCGCGGTGGTGACGGCGCTGGCGCTTTCCGGTCTGCCGACGGGACGGTTCACGTTTGAGGGCTTTCTGAGCGTAAACAAAAAAAGCCGCCGGGAGCATTTGGCTCAGCTCACCGACGAGCGCCGCACGATGGTTTTCTACGAAGCGCCGCACAAGCTTCCGACGACGCTCCGCGATCTGTATGAAGCGCTCGGTGACCGGCGGATTGCGCTGGCGCGCGAGCTGACGAAGGTGCATGAGGAGGTGCAGCGCACGACGCTGCGGGAAGCCGCCGCGCGGTACGCGGACGGGGGCGCGCGCGGGGAGTTTGTGCTGGTTGTGGAGGGCGCGCCGGAGCCGGAGCAGGAGGAAACCGTCTCGATTGAGGACGCCGCCCGCGCGGTGCGCGAGCTGGCAGAGCGCGAGGGCGTTTCCCTCTCCGAGGCCGCCCGGCGCGTCGCGGCGCTTACCGGATTGAAAAAATCCGCGATTTATCACGCCGCATCCGCTTCCGAATAAGCTGCGCTTCCGGCGGCAACGGCGGAGCCGCATAAAAGTTTTCGCCCGCCTTTTTCAAAAGGCGGCGGGGTATGGGGCGGAGCCCCACAAAGTGTGCGAAGCCAAAAAGCAGCAAGAAAAAAGAGCGAAGCGAATTTTTTCGGACGACTACACCCCGCTGTGCACCTGTGCAATCCGTGCATAGCGCAAAGCAAAATCCTGATCCTGAAATACACGCGGGAGCACCGCGTCGATGTTCAGGGAGCCGTCCGGCTGCAAAAGACCGAGTGCGCGCGCTTCCCGTTTCGGCACGCTGATGGTGATCGAAAGCCCGGCGTAGACCTCGCCCGGCAGCAGGGAGCTGCTCAGCGCCGACCCGGCGGGGGAATCCTCGATCAGGTGAATGTTTTTCACCTGATCTCCGTTTTCTGTTCTTCTGAATCCAAGCTTCGCACGCCCAACTCCCGGAGCGATCCGGCGGGCTTTCGGGGATGCAGGAGCACCGCCAGCCCGTGACGGCTCAGATAGCGTGCGTTGTCCTCCTCCTGCCCGGGGATGGGGTCAAACACCGCGAGCGGAATCCCAGCAGCGAGGGCTTCGGAGGTGGTCAGGCCGCCCGGCTTGGTGACGAGCAGGTCGCACGCGTGCATGTAATCCGCCACGCGATCCGTGAACAGGATCGGGTGCAGCCGGTGACGCGAGTTTGCGGCCAGCTTCTGAAAGCGGCGGAACAGCTTTTCATTTTTTCCCGTGATGACCACGGCCTCAAATGCGTCCGGCAGCGCGTCGAGGGAGCGGAACACGCGGAACACGCTTCGCACACCGAACGATCCCGCCATGAACAGCAGCACGGGAAGCGCGTCCGGCAGGGAAAGCTCGCGGCGCAGGGCGGCGCGGTCGGGCCGTTCGTGAAATTTCGGATTCACCGGAATGCCGCGCACCGTGATTTTTTCCTTCGGCACGCCGCGCCGGATCAGATCCTCCGCGGCTTCCCCGCACGAGGCCCAGTATTCGTCGGCTTCCTCCGTCACCCACGCGGCGTGCGTGCCGTAGTCCGTGAGCAGGTGCGCGACTCTCGCTTTCAGCAGTCCTCTGGCTTTGAGCAGCCCCACAAGCTGGCACGAAAACGGGTAGGCGCACACGACGAGATCGGGGTGGTGGCGCTCAATGACGGGCAAAAGCCGTTTCGCGAGCGGCGCGCCCAGAGCGCGCATGGCGCCGCTTCCTCCCTTTTTGCGGTCGGTCAGGCGGTAGCACACCCCGAAGGCACGGGGGACGTACTTTGCGGAAAAACGGTAAAGGTCACAGCAGAAAAAGTCGATCAGCCGCCCGAAGGGCTTGGTGGAGTCCTCCAGCGCGACCTCCCAGCCCTGCTGCTCCAGTTCTGTTTTCAGCGCGCGGGCCGCGCTCAGATGGCCGCCGCCCGCCAGCGCGTATAAAATGACGGCCTTCATGCTTTGTCCTGCCCGCTCTTCTGCGTCAGCTCGTTGAGCAGGGAGAAAATGTTGCGGCTCGACGCGGATTTGTCAAACGACCCGCACGATTCCCGCATGGCTTCGAGACGGCGGGAGTCCTCCAGAAGCGAGGTGATCTCCTTCGCGCAGTTTTTGCGGGAGTCGAGGGGGATGGCCATGTTGTGCGAGATGAGGAAATTCGCGTTGTCCTCCTCCTGCCCGGGGATCGCGTCGAACACCGCGAGCGGGATATCGCACGCGAGGGCTTCGGAGGTGGTCAGGCCGCCCGGCTTGGTCACGAGCAGATCGCACGCGTGCATGTAATCCGCCACACGGTCGGTGAAAAACACCAGCTTGGTCGGCTTGGGCGAGCGCAGGATGATTTTCTGAAACGCGCGGTATAGGCGCTTGTTGCGGCCTGTAATAATAATGATCTGGAACGGGAAATCGGTGCGCACCAGATCCTTGTAAATGCCGAGAATGTTCATCACGCCGAACGATCCCGCCATGAAAAGGACGGTCGGCAGGGAAGGGGACAGGCCGAATTCGCGCAAAAGGGCGTGTTTGTCCGCCTTGCTGAAAAACACATCCTCCACCGGAATGCCGAAGGGATGGATTTTTTCCTCCGGCACGCCCCATTCGGTCATCTGCGCGGCCATGGCCTCGTTGGCGACGACGTAGGCGTCCACATGCGGGGCGATCCACGCGCGGTGCGGGCCGTAGTCCGTCATCAGGCAGATGAGCGGAGCTGTCACACGGCCCTTTCCTTTGAGATGGGAGACCATTTCCGTTGCAAAGGGGTGCGTGGAAATGATCACATCCGGTTTTTCCTCTGTGAGCAGGGGCATCAGCCGCACGCCCACCGCTCCGTTAAACCGCGACACCAGCGAATACAGCGGCGTGTCCATGTTGGTCGCGCGGTACAGACGGCCGAACACGCGCGGCGCTTTGGTGGCCATAAAATGGTAGCCGTCGCAGCAGGTTTTATCCAAAATGGTGTTGATCGACTTGAGCGCGTCCGCGATCACTACCTCGTTGCCTTCGGTGTTTTCCTTGATATAGGTCTGCAATGCGCGGGAAGCCCGAAGATGGCCCCCGCCTGTCGCCGCGGAAAGTATTAAAATCTTCAAAACGCTCACTCCTCTTACACCTGCAATGGGCAATTCGCGCGCCTGCGGCGGGCAATTCGCGCAAGCATCGGGCATGCCCGATGCCCGGCCGTGTGGGTCCGTATGTTTGGCGTCCCGCGCTGCTGCCGCAGAGAAGCACGGGAGTAGGTCCAGACCGTCCCGCGCTGGCGGGCTTCTGTTTTGCACCATACCAGCGCGCGGGCCATTGCGTGCAGACTCAGTCTGCCTGCGGCTATTATACCATATATGGAAGAAATAGCAAAGATGCTTCTGTACAAAACGCAGAAACCGCATGGTTGCTTGTCTTTTTGTCTGCCTTATGGTATTCTGATTTTGGCGCTGTCGAGAAACGTCAAGCGGTTAGCCCCCCTGCTTTTCGGGGGACTTCTTTTTCCCCCGGATCCGCATGGAAAGGGGGGATGAGAATGGTCACATATTCGGATCTGATTCAAATCGGTATTCTGGTTGTAGCCATTATTGCCCTGTTTATGCAGGCAAATAAAAAGAAGTAACCGCATAAGCTGCCCGGCCTGCGGTTACTTCTGTAATCCAGTGGGGGGCTGACCGTTTTCCGGCAGCGCCCTCTGCTTCTGCCTTCATTATAGTTCTTTTTGGGAGCCTTGTCAACAACATGCCGCAGAAGTCCCTTTTCAAGATAAGTAGTGATGGCTTAAACTCCGTCGGTTTCACGAAACACGGATGGCTAAGGCGCTGGCCTTGTAGGTAGCATATAGATATGATAAGTTAAAATGAAAAAATTTTATGGCGGGAACATAATATTACGGTCTATCAAAAAAAGCCATACTGGCAGGCCGAAATGACATGGCTTTGTTTGTAGCTCCATGGTATAATTTTCTCAAAATTATATTGCCAGAGCGACATCGGAAGTGGAGGGGGCATTTTATGAGGCAATTTGGTGTTCAAATGATAGATAATTCTATTTCATCACAATGGTGGAAAAAGATAATGGAACATTTTATAAGAGTCGGAGATACATTTGAAATTCGCTGTTGGAGAGAAGAAACTGCCGAGATTCGGGAAGCTTCTTTATATGGTACTGCCATTGATGATAAATATGAAGTATCCATTAAGGGAATGGTAACAAAAGAGATGCTTGAAAAATTGCTGACAGAAGAACCTACCGATAGAAGCATGTATAACAAAATGACAAAATATTTTACAATTCATGTGGCAAATAATTTATGCGATATCTGGAGCGAGCATTACGGGACAGAGATGGTAATAGATATAATAGCCGATGCGGAGATAGAATTTTTTGAGCAGGTAATGGGACAATATCCCGAAAGTTTTAGCATGGGAATAGGCTAACAGCAACTTCCCATTTATTGGGTGATTGACCACCAAATTAAATAATTGAATATCATCAACTAGGGCAGCTGTTTTTATGTCAGAAAGTGGCTGCCCTTTCCAATATGTCTACAGGTGATATTTAGTTAAAATGACGGAATATTTCAATTTTCCTTGATATCACTACTTTCCTTAAAAAGGGAGCGCGGCAGGGCGGCGGTTTCCGGACAAGTTTTGCACAAATCTCGGCCAAAATGTGGAAAAACACGGGAGGGAGCAAAAAAGTAAAATTCATGAAGAATTCATTTTCCATTACGGGGCAACTATGCTATAATAGTACCGTATATCACTATGTTCAGGAGGGAGTTCCATGAAAAACCGGGTTGCCGTCACCATCGCCGGGCAGGAGTACACCCTGGTAGGCTCCGAGGATGTGGGCTACACCAAGAAGGTGGCCGACCACGTGGACGCCAAGGTGCAGGAGGTTCTGGACGGGGCCCATGTCTCCCTGGTGGACGGGGCCATCCTGGCCGCGGTGAACATCGCTGACGAGTATTTTAAAGAGGTGGAGGCCGCCGAGAACCTGCGCCGCCAGCTCAAGGAGTACCTGGAGGAGGCCACCAAGGTGAAGCTGGAGCTGTCCGAGGCCAAACGGGAGATCTTCAAGCTCCAGAACCAGAACAACAAGAAGTAACGGGGAACGCCCCAACCGGAGGTTTCCGACTATGCTGGAATTGCTCGCCCCCGCCGGATCCATGGAGGCGGTGGCCGCCGCCGTGCAGAACGGCGCGGACGCCGTCTACCTGGGCTACGGGGATTTCAACGCCCGCCGCAACGCGAAAAATTTCTCGGAGGAGGAGTTTGCG
>DVGZ01000079.1 GCA_018712435.1 Candidatus Caccousia avicola | reverse complement strand
TTGACACCAAAATAAAAATATAATAGAATGAAAACGCATATTGGATGTGTGCTGCTGGCTTAACAAGGAGGCTTCCGACTCGATTCTGCCGACTCGACCCCTTGTTATTTTCTTTTTAGGAGGGCGTAAGCAAATGGCCAAATACACCAAGGAAGACATCCTTCGGATTCTGGAAGAAAACGACGTCAAATTTATCCGCTTGCAGTTCACCGATATTTTCGGTACGCTCAAAAACGTCGCCATCACCAGAAGCCAGGCGCGAAAGGCGCTGGATAACGAGTGCATGTTCGACGGTTCATCCATTGAAGGTTTTGTGCGCATTGAGGAGTCCGACATGTATTTACAGCCGGATCTGGACACCTTCTGCCTGCTTCCGTGGCATACGCAGCATGGCAAAATTGCGCGCCTGATCTGCGATGTTTACAAAAAGAACGGTGAGCCGTTTGAGGGAGATCCGCGTTACATCCTGCGCAAAACCTTGCAGGAAGCGGCAGATATGGGATATACCTTCAACGTAGGCCCGGAGTGTGAGTTTTTCCTTTTCAACACCGACGAGCACGGCCACCCCACCACGGTCACGCACGACACCGCGGGCTATTTTGATATGGGTCCGTCCGATCTGGGGGAGAGCTGCCGCCGTGAGATCTGCCTGACGCTGGAGGAGATGGGATTTGAGATCGAAGCCTCCCATCACGAGTGTGCCGTTGCGCAGCATGAGATTGATTTCAAATACAGCGACGCGCTCAGCGCGGCGGATAACATCCTGACCTTTAAGATGGTCGTGAAATCCGCGGCGGATTCCCATGGCCTGTGCGCCACCTTCATGCCCAAGCCGCTGTTCGGTCAGGCAGGCTCCGGAATGCACACGAACATGAGCCTGTTCTCGAACGGCAAAAACGCGTTCTATGATCCGGAGTCTCCCACGGGCCTGAGCCGTATCGCGTACAATTTTATCGCGGGCATTCTTGCCCACATTCGCGGTATGAGCGCGCTGACCAATCCGCTGGTAAATTCCTACAAGCGTCTGGTGCCCGGCTATGAGGCTCCCTGCTATATCGCCTGGACGGCAAGCAACCGCAGCGCTCTGGTTCGCGTCCCCGCCACGCGCGGCATGGGAACGCGTGTGGAGCTGCGTTCTCCCGATCCGGCCTGCAATCCGTATCTGGAGCTGGCTGTTTTGCTGGCTGCCGGTCTGGAAGGCATCCGTAAGGATATGACGCCGCCCGAGCCGGTGTCCGCGAATATTTACGATATGAGTGAGCAGGAGCGTCTGGAAAACGGTATTGAGAACCTGCCCTCGACGCTGCTGGAGGCCATCAACTATATGAAGGCGGATCCGTTTATCCGCGAAGTGCTTGGCGACCATGCCTATGACAAGTACACCGAGGCGAAAAAGCTGGAATGGGATGAATATTCCACTCGTGTTTCCCAGTGGGAGATCGATCGGTATCTGAGCAAATTCTGAGGAAGGGGAGAACTTCCTTGAAATTTACGAAAATGCACGGCATAGGCAATGATTACATCTATGTCAATTGCTTTGAAGAAGGGATTCCGGCGGATCCCGCCGCTCTTTCCCGGCGTTTGAGCGACCGCCACTTTGGAATCGGTTCGGACGGCTTGATCCTGATCCGCCCCACGGAGAACGGCGACGCCATGATGGATCTCTACAATGCCGACGGCTCCCGCGCCATGATGTGCGGCAACGGCATCCGCTGCGTGGGCCGCTATGTGTATGAGCGGGGAATCGCGAAAAAAGAGACGCTGCGCATTGATACGCTCAGCGGCGTGAAAACACTGCATCTGGATGTTGCGAATGGAATGGTTCAATCCATCGAGGTGGATATGGGTGAGCCTGTTTTGGAGCCTGCCTCCATTCCGGTCTTGCTTTCCGGAGAACGAGCGGTGTCCGTTCCCGTTGAGATGGGAGACGATGTCTTTTCCGTCACCTGTGTCTCCATGGGCAATCCGCACTGTGTGCTGTTTGTGGAGGACGTGGACGCGCTTGATTTGGAAGAATTGGGGCCCCGCTTTGAATGGAACCCCCTGTTTCCGCAGGGAGTCAACACAGAATTTATTCAGCCCTTGCCGGACGGCAGCCTGAAAATGCGCGTCTGGGAGCGCGGCTCCGGAGAAACCTGGGCCTGCGGCACCGGCGCCTGCGCGTCTGTCGTCGCCGCGTGCCTGTGTGGAAAGGCGGAAAGGCAATCGGTTGTCCACCTGCGCGGGGGAGATTTGTCGATCCACTGGCGGGAAGAGGATGGCCATGTGATGATGCGCGGTCCCGCCGCGTTTGTGTTTGACGGCGAGATCGATCTGTCGGAATGAGGATTGCGAGCGGAAAGGAGAGGAGAAAATTGCCGGAGAGAAAAGAAACCCGTTGGATGGAAAGCATGCCGCACCGTCAGGGGAGAGCCCGGCTCTTTTTTCCGCATCTGTCTGCCGTTCGGGCGTCCATATACAAAAAACAACTGGTGAGAGCCTTCTCTTGGCACAGGAGAAAGCTTCCTGACCGTAAAAGGGAATTGTCGGCGGAGCAGCGTGTCCATACGTCTGTTTCGGGGCAATTTTCTTTTTTCTTTTCCTGATAAAGTTGACCCGCACTATCGAGTACTATCGCATGAATCGAAAATAATAAATTTGGAGCGTGAAAGGTATGCATACAAACTATGAATCTCCGCTTTCCTCCCGTTACGCCGACGAAGAGATGAAGTATCTCTTCTCGGAGGAGAAAAAATTCCGCACCTGGCGTAAGCTTTGGATTGCTTTGGCGCAGGCGGAGCATGAGCTGGGCCTGCCGGTGACGCAGGAGCAGATTGACGAGCTGACGGCTCACCAGGACGACATCAATTATGAGGTTGCCCAGGCGAGAGAAAAGGAAGTCCGCCACGATGTCATGTCGCATGTCTACGCCTACGGCGTGCAGTGCCCGAAGGCGAAGCCGATCATTCACCTCGGCGCGACCTCCTGCTATGTGGGCGACAACACGGATATTATCATCATGACGGAAGCGCTCCGTCTGGTGCAGAAGAAGCTGGTGCTTGTCGTGCGTGCGCTGTCCCGTTTTGCGGAGCAGCACAAGGATCAGCCCACGCTGGCCTTCACGCATTTTCAGCCTGCTCAGCCCACCACGGTCGGCAAGCGCGCGACTCTCTGGATCCAGGACCTGCTGATGGATCTGGAGGATGTGGAGTATCAGCTTTCCAAAGCGAAGCTGCTCGGCTCCAAGGGAACGACGGGAACGCAGGCGAGCTTCCTGGAGCTGTTTGACGGCGACTATGAGAAGGTGCGCGAGCTGGATCGGAAGATCGCGGAGAAGATGGGCTATTCGGCCTGCTTTGCCGTTTCCGGCCAGACGTATTCCCGCAAGCTGGACAGCCAAATCCTGTCCGTCCTGAGCGGGATTGCCCAGAGCGCCGCGAAGTTTTCCAACGATATCCGTCTGCTTCAGCATCTCAAGGAGGTGGAGGAGCCGTTTGAGAAGAACCAGATCGGTTCCTCCGCGATGGCCTACAAGCGCAATCCCATGCGTACCGAGCGCATGGCATCCCTGGCCCGCTATGTGATTGCCGACAGTCTCAACCCGGCGATGACCGCTTCAGCTCAGTGGTTTGAGAGAACGCTGGACGATTCCGCGAACAAGCGCATCAGCGTGCCGGAGGCATTCCTGGCGGTGGATGCGATTCTCAACCTGTACCGCAATGTCACCGACGGCCTTGTGGTTTATCCGAAGGTGATGGAGCAGCGCCTGCGCCGGGAGCTTCCCTTCATGGCGACGGAGAACATCATGATGGATGCGGTCAAGCGCGGCGGCGATCGCCAGCAGCTTCACGAGCGGATCCGCGTGCACTCCATGGCGGCTTCCCGCGTGGTCAAGGAGGAGGGCGGCGAGAACGATCTGCTGGAGCGGATCGCGGGCGATTCCCTGTTCGGCGTCACGCTGGAGGAGCTGGAGAAGATGATGGAGCCTTCCCGTTATGTCGGATGCGCCCCGCTTCAAACGGCGGGCTTCCTGCATGACGTGGTGGAGCCTGTTCTGGCCAAATACCAGGAGATCGCAGAGGAAACGCCGGAAATCAACGTGTAAAATACCTGTGTCTGTCTTTCATTTTGCGGCGGACAGGCACACAAGACAGGAAACCGGCATACATTAGGAAAGGGAAAAGGTGCTTTTAGTATGGTAACTGCAATTGTTGGAGCCAATTGGGGCGATGAAGGAAAAGGAAAAATTACAGACGTCAAGGCGGCGCAGTCGGATATTGTGATCCGGTATCAGGGCGGCAGCAACGCGGGACATACGATTATCAATCCTTACGGAAAATTTGCCCTGCATCAGCTGCCCTCCGGTGTGTTCCACGGCCATATTCTTAACATCATCGGAAACGGCGTGGCGCTCAGCCCGGAGAAGCTGGTGAGCGAGCTTAAAGCGCTCGAGGATCGCGGTGTACCGAAGCCGCATGTTCTGGTGAGCAACCGCGCGCAGGTGGTCATGCCGTATCATGTGGCGTTTGATACGCTGGAGGAGGCCCGTCTGTCCTCCAAGTCGTTCGGTTCCACCCGTTCCGGCATCGCGCCCTTCTACTCCGACAAGTTTGCAAAGATCGGATTCCAGGTCAGCGAGCTGTTTGAGGAGGAGTCCATGCTCCGCGACCGCATCGAGCGTGTGCTGGCGATCAAGAACGTCCTTTTGGAGCACCTGTATCATCAGCCCCCTCTGACGGTGGATGAGGTCTTTGAAAAGCTGATGGAATACAAAGAGATGCTGGCTCCGTATGCGGCCGACACCTTCTCCATTCTGCACAACGCGGTGAAGGAGGGCAAGCGGATTCTGCTGGAAGGCCAGCTCGGTTCTCTGAAGGATCCGGATTTCGGCATTTATCCGATGGTCACCTCCAGCTCCACGCTGGCAGGCTACGGTGCGGTGGGAGCCGGTTTGCCGCCGTATGAGATCAAGGAGATCATCACGGTGGTCAAAGCTTACTCCAGCGCCGTGGGAGCCGGTGAGTTTGTCAGTGAGATCTTCGGCGAGGAGGCCGACGAGCTGCGCCGCCGCGGCGGCGACGGCGGCGAGTACGGCGCGACCACGGGCCGCCCGCGCCGCATGGGCTGGCTGGATCTGGTCGCTACCCGCTACGGCTGCCAGGTGCAGGGAACAACCGCCATTGCCATGACAGTTCTCGACGCTTTGGGATATCTGGATGAAATTCCTGTGTGCGTGGCCTATGAGCTGGATGGAAAGAAGATTGACTATTTCCCGCCCACCTGCGATCTCAAGCGCTGCAAGCCGGTGCTTAAGTCCATGCCGGGCTGGAAGTGCGACATCCGCGGGATCCGCAGCTATGAAAAGCTGCCGGAGAACACGCGTCGTTATATTGAATTTGCGGAGCAGCAGATCGGGGTTCCGGTTACGATGGTTTCCAATGGTCCGTCCCGTGATGATATCATTTACCGCTGAGGAGGAGTCCTCAGGAAGGAGCCAAGGATTTTATGTGTGGTATAGTTGGATATGCAGGCGAGGTGCAGGCTGCACCGGTTCTTTTGAGCGGTCTTGAAAAGCTGGAATATCGCGGTTACGATTCCGCGGGGCTGGCTGTTTATGACGGAAAGACCGTGCATGTTGCAAAGGCAAAGGGACGCCTGCAGGTGCTCCGTGAGATGACGCAGGACGGCACTCTGGTCCCCGGTGTGATTGGAATCGGTCACACCAGATGGGCGACGCATGGCGCGCCGTCGGATGTGAATTCTCATCCGCAGGTGAGCGATTCCGGAAAATTTGTGGTGGTTCACAACGGGATTATTGAGAACTATCTTCAGCTGAAAGAAAAGCTGATGAAAAAAGGCGTCACCTTTGTATCGGAAACCGATACGGAGGTTGTGGCGCAGCTGTTGGAGTATTATTATAAGGGCGATATCATTGACGCCGTGATCCAGGTGCTTCGGCGCGTGGAAGGCTCCTATGCCCTCGGCGTTCTGTGTGAGGACGCGCCGGATCAGATTGTCGCGGTGCGCAAGGACAGTCCGTTGATTGTGGGTTTGGGACAGGGAGAAAATTTCATCGCATCCGACGTTCCGGCCATTCTCAATCGCACGCGTGATATTTACCGCTTGCAGGACAACGAGATTGTGATTCTGAAAAAGGATTCCGTTGAGATCCTCAATATGGACAGAGAACCCGTGGAAAAGCAGGTTACTCATATTGACTGGGATGTGTCCGCGGCGGAAAAGGGCGGTTATGAACATTTCATGGCCAAGGAGATCATGGAGCAGCCCAAGGCGGTACGCGATACGATCTCGCCGCGCCTGCGGGATGGCCGCGTGGTCTTTGACGAAATTTCCCTGACCGCGGAGCAGATTCAGTCGTTTTCCAAGATTTTTATTGTCGCCTGCGGTTCCGCCTATCATGTCGGCGTGGTGGCGAAATATGTGCTGGAACAGACAGCCCGGATTCCCGTAGAGGTGGATGTTGCTTCCGAATTCCGGTACCGTCAGCCGATTCTCGGCAAGGATACGCTGGTGCTTGTGATCAGCCAGTCGGGAGAAACGGCGGATACGCTGGCCGCTCTGCGGGAAGCAAAGCGCTTGGGGGCCTATACGTTGTCAATCGTCAACGTGGTGGGAAGCACCATCGCGAACGAATCCGACGACGTGATCTATACCTGGGCGGGCCCTGAAATTGCCGTTGCCACGACCAAGGCATACAGTACGCAGCTGGCGGTTGTGTATCTCCTCACTATCTATCTGGCGGATCTGCTCGGGCGGCTGACTCCGGAGCAGTACACGGAGTATGTGAAGGAGCTGGAGGCTCTTCCGGAAAAAATGGAGAGCATCCTGCAAAATCGCGCCAATATCCAGTATTTGGCCTCGCAGTTCTTCAATGTCCGTGACGTGTTCTTCATCGGCCGCAATCTTGACTATGCCATGTCGCTGGAAGGCTCCCTGAAGCTCAAGGAAATTTCCTATATTCATTCCGACGCCTACGCCGCCGGTGAATTGAAGCATGGAACGATCAGCCTGGTGGAGGACGGCACGCTTGTTGTGGCTTTGGCCACGCAGAAGAGCCTCTTTGAAAAGATGATGAGCAACATGAAGGAGGTCAAGGCGCGCGGCGCTGTCGTGCTCGGCGTGACAACGCAGGAGCAGACTCAGATCGAGAAGGAAGCGGACTATGTGTTTTATATTCCGGACGCCTGCCCGATGATGCTGCCCTCGCTTTCCGTGGTGCCGCTCCAGCTCTTTGCTTACTATGTATCGTCCATGAAGGGCTGTGACATTGATAAACCCAGGAATCTTGCAAAATCCGTCACTGTGGAATAATATGGCGCGCAGCGCGTGATATTCCGGGTGGCTGGGAATACCATCTTTTGGAGGAAATCTATGAGAAATGAAGCGGTTCTGATTCTGGATTTCGGCGGACAGTACAGCCAGCTGATTGCCCGCCGTGTCCGTGACCTGAACGTGTATTGTGAAATCAAGCCGTATCGGATGACTGCCGCCGAAATTCAGGCGGCGGGTTATCGCGGCGTCATTTTTTCCGGCGGGCCGAATTCCGTCTATGGGGAAAATGCTCCCGTCTGTGACAAAGAGATTTTTGCTCTGGGCATTCCCGTGCTGGGAATTTGCTACGGCGCTCAGCTGATGGCGCACAGCCTTGGCGGAAAAGTAGCTCCCAGTGAGATTCGCGAATACGGCAAAACGCCGGTTCGTTTTGAAAAAAGCGTCCTGTTTGACGGGCTCGAGGACAGCTCGGTCTGCTGGATGAGCCATACCGATTACATCGCGGAGGTTCCGGAAGGCTTCCGCGTGACGGCGGTCAGCGACGACTGCCCCACAGCGGCGATGGAATGTGCTTCGCGCAAGCTGTATGCATTCCAGTTCCATCCCGAGGTGGAGCATACCGTCTTTGGCGGCGATATGCTGCGCCGCTTCCTGTACGATGTCTGCGGCTGCACAGGCGATTGGCGTATGGATGCCTTTGCTGCCGAGAGCATCCGCTCCATCCGGGAAAAGGTGGGAGACAAGAAAGTTCTCTGCGCGCTTTCCGGCGGCGTGGATTCCTCTGTTGCCGCTGTGCTGATGCACAAGGCGATTGGGAAAAATCTGGTGTGCATTTTCGTCGACCATGGCCTTCTGAGAAAGAACGAAGGGGACGAGGTCGAGCGTGTGTTCCGCCGTCAGTTTGACATGAACCTGATCCGTGTCAACGCGAAGGAACGCTTCTTACAGCGTCTGGCCGGCGTCAGCGATCCGGAGCGCAAACGGAAAATCATTGGGGAAGAGTTCATCCGTGTGTTTGAGGAGGAGTCCTCCAAGCTTGGAAAGATTGAATTCCTCTGTCAGGGAACCATTTACCCCGATGTGGTGGAGAGCGGCACGGGAGAAGCGGCTGTGATCAAAAGCCATCACAATGTGGGCGGTCTGCCCAAGGACATCGGCTTTGAGGGCATTCTGGAGCCGCTGCGCGATCTGTTCAAGGACGAGGTGCGCCGAGTGGGATTGGAGCTGGGCATTCCCAGCCCGATGGTATGGCGTCAGCCGTTCCCGGGGCCGGGGCTTGCGATCCGTGTGCTTGGCGCTCTGGATGAGGAGAAGCTGGAAATCGTGCGCGAAGCCGACGCTATTTTCCGTGAGGAGATTGCCTCTGCCGGTCTGGAGCGTTCTATCAGCCAGTATTTCGCTGTTCTGACCGGCGTTCGCTCCGTCGGCGTGATGGGGGATGGGCGCACCTATGATTATACCGTTGCCCTGCGCGGTGTTACCACTGCGGATTTCATGACGGTTGACTGGGCGCGTATCCCATATGATGTGCTGGAAAAGGTGTCGAACCGCATTGTCAATGAGGTTCAGCACGTCAACCGTGTGGTCTATGATATCACAAGTAAGCCCCCGGCCACCATAGAGTGGGAATGATTTCAGAGGCCCGGAAAAGCCTGATTTTGCTGGGTTTTTGAGGGGTTAAGGCCCTCCGTGGCAACGATTTGGCAACATTTTTTCATTATTCATAAAAAGAGAGCTAACTGATTTTGATTAGTCAGTTAGCTCTCTTTTTCTTTTTATTATTATTTTGTGCAACAAACGGCCTTTCCCGTGGCCTACAAGTGAGAGGGTCAAAAGAGGTCCTGGGGCGGCACCT
>DVGZ01000078.1 GCA_018712435.1 Candidatus Caccousia avicola | reverse complement strand
CGTTTGTTTGGTATTCCTTTCGGCATAGTAAAGCACCCCATTTGTTATTCAGTATATCACACTGTCTAACAAATGGGGTGCAGTTCATTTCGGGCTGCCCTGCCTGTCTTTTTTTCTTTGGCCTATTTTGCAACAGGCCCGTTTCTGTTTCTGATTTAATAAAGCGGGGATTCTTCGCGAGTGGATTCTTTCTGCTGTTCCAGCTTGCGGATATTCGCGTTCAGCAGCTCCTGAAACAGATCATTTGTGCACAGCCTCCCGGCGCTGTCGCGGTATTTGACCGGTGTAAACCAGGCGTTCTTTCGCTGCTCCCGCAGGAAGCGGAGCGCTTCCTCCCGTCCCGACTGCTTCTCCACCGCCTCAGCTGCTTTTACATAATTCATGGCATTGTGAGGCTCCAGACGGCAGGCCGCCATATAATGGGAATGAGCATCCCTGACGTTTCCCAGAATCAGCTCCGCCTGCGCCATATCGCGCAGGAGATCGGCGCGCACAGCCGCCGCGCGATCGAATTTCAGACCGTTCTGCTCCGCTATGCCGGAAGGAAGAGCCTGCCACGGCGGCCCTTGCAGATACCGCGCGGCAAACTCCACATTCTGCCTGCGATACCCGCTTCCCAGCCAGGCGCATGCCTTGGCGGAAAGGTAAAGCGCCTGCGGGCTTTCCGACGATTCACACAGCTCCAGAATTTTCTTCAGCGTCTTGCTGCGGCTTCCCAGAGAGGAAAAAAGGCCAGCGGCTTCCTGTTCCAGCTCCGTGCGGTGCGGAAGCTCCGCCCCCAAAACGGAAAACAGAGCGGCAGCCAGCTCCAACTTTTGATCCATCTGAGGTGTTTTCTGTATCTGAAACGGCATTAGTAACTCTCCTTTCCCTTTTCTCCTTTCCAGAGCGCACGCACCAGATCGGCACGCGCCGCGTCACGCTCCGCCGCCGTCATGGAGCGGCCCGCGAGGAGCGTCAGCGTGGCAGGCTGCGCCCGCATCATCAGCGGGGCCATGGCGTCCATGGCAGGCCCGGCAGAGAACATCTGCTGGGCAATGCCAAGACGTACATTCGAGAAGCACTCCATAAACTCGCCCAGCGGCAAAATGCGCGCGTTTTGCAGAACACCAAGGCACCGGAAAATCCGATCCTGGTTTTCGATCGGCTGGCACAGCGTTTTCCGTGCCGCGCGCTCCTGCATCACCACCTGATAGGCCATGCTTTTCAGGTTGAACGTGGCCTCCTGCTCCGAGATGCCAAGCGTCACCCGGTTGGAAAGGCGGTACAGCTCCGCGCCGGACTCCGCTCCCACCCCTTCCCGCAGGCTCAGGCCCAGCTGGGCAAGGCCGGACGCAACACGGGAAAGGGAACCGGCGCGGGCCAGGCCTGGCAGGTGCATCGTCAGTTCCGCATGCATACCGGTTCCCAGGTTTGCCGGGTCCGCCGTCAGGTAGCCGAACTCCCGATCAAAGGCAAACGGCAGCACACGGCTCAAAACGCTTTCCAGCGTATCCGCCGCGGAACCGGCTCCGTCGAGATCCAGTCCCGGACGCATCGCGGACAGCAAAAGATGGTCGCCCCCGTTTACCGCGATGGAAATGCTTTCATCCTCGCTGCACAGCAGCGCTTTCCCCTCACACTTTGCGATAAACTCCGGGGACACGACGCCGCGCTCCGCCAGGGAAACCGCCTGCGTCTTAGTCAGCTCCTCCATCAGCGTGCAAGAAAAGAGGCCCGCGATTGACAAGTGCTCATCCTGCACAGCGGAAATCACTGTGCGCAGAACCGTTTTCCGCTCTGCCGCGCGCATCCGCCAAACAAACGGATGATCTTTGAGGTTACGGGCCACGCTGACCCGGGTGCTTACGATGACGTCGGAATCATCGCCCGCGTATTCATACCATTTTTTCTTTTCACTCATGCCCGCCTGCCTCCAATGCCCGAATTTCGTCGCGGAGCACAGCCGCGTCCTCGAACTTCTCCGCGTCGATCGCTTCCTTAAGCTGACGGCGCTTCACCAGAAGCAGCCCCTTCTCCGCCGGTTCCTCGGCGCGCGGGAGGTTTCCGCCCGGCGTTTTCCCTCTGTGGTGCGCGCTTCCGTGAATCCGCTGTACCACGGGCACCAGACGATCGTAAAAGGTATGATAGCACTCAGGGCATCCAACGCGGCCCGAACGGACAATATCCTCCCAGGACGCGCCACAGCGGCAGCGCTCCTCCGACTCCGGCTGAAAACCAAGGATTCCCAGCCCCCGTCCAAGCTCCGCAAACAGGTTTCCGTAACCGAGACGGCGCGCACACTCCGCGCAGATGGAAAATTCGGCAAGCTCGCCGTTTGTAATCGTTTTGACATGGGTAATCGCGGGATGCTTCCCGCAAGCCTGACACATCATGGCAACCGTTCCTCCTTTCGCGTTTCGCTTTATAAGCCAAACGCTCTCCTTCTCTTTCTATGGTATTGGAGCGACAGCCCCTCTATTCTTCTATAAGACAGTTTTCCCTCCTCGAAAAAGCGGCAGGCGGAAAAAAGGGAGTCACACATTTTCGATCTCCGAAATACTATATACCATACCAAACATTCAAGGAGGTCAACATTATGTACAACAACTTCTTAGGTAACTGCGGCGGCAACTCCTGGGTCATCATTCTCATCCTCATCCTGCTCTTCTGCGGCTGCGGCAACAACAACAGCTGTGGCTGTGGCTGCAACTGCTGCAACAACGGCGGCAACAACAACAGCTGTGGCTGCGGCTGCGACTGCGGCTGCAACAACAGCTGCGGCTGCTAAACTGCATAAGAGCTTCTCCGGCGGGCGGCCGCTGGCCGCCCGCGTGATGTGACCGGGAAAGCAGAACAGGGACTGCTGCGGAACAATCGTTTTGCAGCAGTCCCTGTTTTTTTCATCAGACAGCCGATCAGGCTCTCTGCGCCATTGCCTCGCGCAAAGCGCAGGACAGCTGATCGGGGCAGGACGTTGGACGCGGCCCGCAGGTAATCCCTTCGCAGCGCCGGATCACATCGTCCACCTTCATCCCTGCTACCAGGGAAGAAATGCCCTTTGTATTTCCATTGCAGCCGCCCACAAACTGAACCGAACGGACCACATCCCCATCCAGATCCACAATAATCTGACGGGAACAGGTTCCCTTGGTCTGGTAAGTATACTGCATGCTTTTCACCTCCGCGGAAACGGACAAGCAGCCGGCATCCCGGCACGGTTGCCCAAAGAATAAGCCGGGGTCTCCGGCCGGAGTTTTCTGCTGCAAAAACTCTTCGTTTTATTATAATACAGATTTCCCTGAATATCAAATTTTTTCTCATACACGAAGTAGCTTTTCCGGTGTGAAGGAGCGGGAAGCCACAAAGATGAGAATACCATCCGCGATGGCAACAAGCAGAAATGCCACAAACAAAAGAAGGGGACCTAAGATAAAAAGACCGGTAAACTGTCCCATAAAAAGCAGAACAATCGGAAGGACCAAATAGCCGGAGGTCTGCATCGCTTCCATGGAGCTTTTACTGCGGCCTGAAATCAGCACCATAAAGGTAATGCCGAACAATGTGACAGCGGGCGAGAGCAAAAGGACAAGCACAGCCCAGCTCCCGTTCAAGTAAAACGGCATGGAAAACAGGAGACTGCCCGCGATCATAACGAGAGAAAACGCGACGAACGAAACAGCCTCCGTGATCAGGGAAAGCAGAGCGCATGCCGCTACCTTCGCGCGAAAAATGCGTTCCAGGGAAACCGGAGCCAGCAGAAGCGTTTCCATTGTGCTGTTTTCCCGCTCTCCCACAAAGCTGCAAGCCGCCGAAGCTGTGGACACCATCAGGGGAATCATCAGAAAAAACATCGGCCCCAAAAGCTGCGCGATCATATAGACCATCAGCTGCTTCACATTCAGCCCCTGTTCCACGGCGGGCAGCAGCGCGGCAATCTCGTCGGTCCCGTTCAGCTGCTCGGGCGGGGCTATCCAAGCAAGTACAAGGTAGAAAGCAGGCAGGACAAAGCAGAGCAGAGTGGGCACCAGAATAACGGTAAGCCGGATCATTTTCGTCCGCCAGATGTTTTGCAGGTCCTTTCGGACGATCGCTTTCTCCTGCGGTGTAAAAAGCTGTTTTTTCATGACTCCGTCCCCCCTTCGCTCTGTCCGATGAAGCTGAAATACACGTCTTCCAGCGTTGGCGTCTCGATACGCGCTTCATACACGCATCGTCCTTCCCTCACAACCTCACGAAGCAGGCCGGGCATCTCCTCCTGAGACTCCAGCGGACGGCGGAGCCAGCCGTTTTTCCTTTCAAAGCCCGCCAACTCTTCGCCGGAAGCCAGACGGAACGATGCATAGCTTTGACAGCCTGCCAGCTTTGCCAGATGGGACAAGTCTCCCTTTGCCAGCAAAAAGCCGTGGTCGAGAATCCCATAGCTGTCACAGAGATCCTGTGCATAGCGCAGCTGATGGGTGCACAGAAACACGGTAACGCCCTCCTGCCCCGCCTGTTCGCTGATCAGGGCGTTCACCGCCTGCGCGGATTCCGGATCCAACCCGCTGGTGGGCTCATCCAAAAACAAAACCTTGGGCCTTCCCAAAAGGGCGCGCGCCAGCGACAGTCTCTGTGCCATACCGGTGGAGTATTTCCCGGCGGGCAATTTTTCTGAATCGGTCAAATCCAGCTTTTTCAGAAGCTCTCCGGCCCGTTCCGTGGCCGCCGCGCGCGTCATCCCGCACAGCTCACCGAAAAAAATCAGGTTGGCAAGGCCGCTGAGCTGCGGATACATACGGGCGCTTTCCGTCATAACACCGCACAAGGCATGCACCTTTTCCGCATCGCTGCGCGGCGAAAGGCCAAACACGGCGCATTCTCCCCGCGTCGGCGTCAGAAGACCGGTCAGAAGCTTCACCGTCGTGGTTTTTCCTGCGCCGTTCGGCCCCAGAAAGCCAAACACGCTTCCCTGCGGCAGAGAAAGAGAAAGGCCTTCCAATGCCTTCTTTTCTCCAAAGCTTCTGGAAAGCCCCTGCGCATAAATAGCATCCATCCGCTTTCCCTCCCCATTCTCCCCGTGCGGGAAAACGTTGCTTCCGCACAGGGTCTTTGATTTCTGTTCTAAACAGTAGCACCAACCCTATTCCTTGTCAAGACACAAAAAACGGCTGCTTTTCCACCATAACGGCAGAGAAAGCAGCCAAAATTTCAGCAATTCTTTTCCAGATAAGAAAGAAGATCCCGGTACACCTCGTCGCGGTTTGTCTCCGTGATCAAGGCATGGCGCGCGCCGGGATACAAAATCATTTCCGCGTCGTGGCCTGTTTCCCGCAAACGGGACAGCAGCCGCCGGATTCCCTTGCCGAAATCGCCGAGCGGATCCTGATCCCCGGAAATGAGGAGAACGGGAAGCGTTTTGGGCAATCGGCGAAGCCAGTCGTCCGACGTCACCTCCGATTGCAGATAGACAACATCCCGATAGCCGGAAATCGTAAAATCAAAACCGCAGAGCGGATCCGCCACATAGCGATCCACCTCGGCCTCATCCCGCGTCACCCAGTCACTGGGGGTTCGGTTTGGTGCAAACGCTTTGTTGAAGCGCTCGATAGACATGCGGGAAAACAGCGGATGATGCGACTTTGCTCCAAATTTATCAACCATCCGATCCGCCAGCTTTCTCTCCGCGGCAAATACCATACGGTTCTGCGGACCGCAAGTCCCCATAAACACGGCGGCCGCCAGTTCATCCCCGAATTGGGCCGCGTAAGAGCGCGCCAAAAACGATCCCATGCTGTGCCCCATGAGAAAATAAGGCACGTTGGGATACTCCGCATGCATCAGACTGTACAGCTTGTGCATATCCCGCACAAGATTCTGTGCGCCGCCTTCTCCAAAGTAACCGAATGCGCCGCCCTTTGAAACGGATTTCCCGTGTCCCAAATGGTCATTCACGGCAACGGCAAAGCCCGCGCGAGCCATATAATTGGCAAAATCCAGATACAGCAAACTGTGCTCCGCCATCCCATGAGCAATTTGCAGCACACCCCGCGTGTGAAGCTTGTCTGCCGGTTCCACGACCCGCACAAAAATCCGTTCATCGCATGCGCAGGAGTCGAAAGAAATTTCTTTCATGAGCAAGTCCACACAGCTCCCCTCCTTGCACTTGTTTCTTGTTTTTATTATACGAGCAATCCGCATGATAAGCTTGACAAAATTGTAAATTTTTCATGAAAAGGACCTATCTTTGTTTCTTTTTCCGTCGCAGACATGCAAAAAAGCACAGCTGCCCGAGGAAAAGCAGCTGTGCTTGTATCAAAAATGCCCCTTTTGAATGTAAATTTCTTTCAAAAACGGTGTAACGTTCACTGGTTGTGAGACGTTTTCTTTGTGGAGCTGTTTAACCACAAATGCGGTAAACAACCAGGTAATGAAAGATGCTTCCCGCTGTGCAGAACACATGCCAGAGCGCGTGCATATAAGGGACCGTCCGCCCCAGCCCATAAATAACGGCGCCGACGGTGTACAAGACACCGCCTGTCACCAGAAGGATCAGCGAAACGGAGTCGATCCCCCGCAGCAGAGCCGGCAGGAAGAAAAGCACGCACCAGCCCATGGCCAGATAGCAGACCATGGAAATCACCCGGAACCTGCGCATGTTTACTGCATTGAGGACAATCCCCACCACAGCTGCCGTCCAGACAATTCCCACAAGCAGCCAGCCCGTGTTCCCCCCAATGCAAAGGAGAGAAATCGGCGTATAGGTACCAGCAATCAAAAGGTAGATCGTACAGTGATCCAACACCTGAAAAACCTTTTTTGTCCGGCTTACCGCCAGGGAGTGATACAGCGTCGACACCAGATACAGCAAAAACATCGTTGCGCTGTAGATGCCCGCGCTTATCAGCGAAAGCGGATCGCTGTGCGTATGCACCAGCAGAAGCCCGGCACCCACCGCGGCCAGAGCGGCGCCCAAACCATGCGTGATGGCGTTGGCAATCTCCTCTCCCAGGGTATATCTTGGCAGCGCGAGCAGCTTGCGGCGCTTTTCTCTCCAGACGGCGTTTCGGCTCACCATTTCCATCTCCCGTTCATCCTTTCTTGTCTGACACAAAATCAATCTCCCACTGCGACAAATTGTTGTCAAAAACGAGGGGATTTGTTCTTGTTTTCGATACATGGTATTCAATACTATGTATAAGAATAAACGAAAGCATTCTATTTGTCAAGAAGGAAGACCTTCCAGATTAAAAGGCGGGATAAAATCCTTGACAGCGGAGGAGCGCTCCTGGACGAAACCGTCCAAGTCCAGAGAAAACAGCAGATCCTGCACCTTCTCATATTCCCTCTTTGTGATTCTTCTGTTGATCTCCGGGAAAAGCGAAGCGCGTCCGCACGGAACATACTGCGCCATAAGGCTCACCAGAATACTGTCCGCAGGAAGCTGGGACAACCAGGAGAGCACCTCCGAGGTATTGCGCGTATTGGATGGAAGAACCAGATGCCGCACAATGGTTCCCCTTTGCAGGATCCCCTCTTCGTCAAAAACCGGCGGACCTGTCTGGCGGAGCATTTCAAGGATTGCCGCCTTGGCTGCCTCCGGATAGTTTTCCGCGCCGGAGTACCGAAGGGAAAGCGCGGGGGACACATATTTGAGATCGGGAAGATAAATATCGATCAGGCCTTCCAGACTGCGCAGCGTCTCCACGCGATCGTAGCCGCCCGAGTTATAGACAACGGGCACGGACGGACGGCGCAGCCGCAGGGCCTGTGCGATGGCGGGGGCAAAATGTGTGGGGTTGACAAGATTGATATTGTGGGCTCCCTGTTCCTCCAAACGGAGAAACACTTCCGACAGCTCTTGCGGCTCCAGTCGTTTTCCCACTTCCCGGCGCGTGCTGATCTGCTCGTTCTGACAGAATACACAGCCCAGCGAGCATCCGGTAAAGAATACGGCTCCAGAGCCACGCGTCCCGCTCAGGCACGGCTCCTCCCAAAAATGAAGCGCGGCACGTGCCACAACGGCATCCGCGCCCATTTTGCAGAATCCCGCTCCCTCCTGTGCGGTGCGGGGAACGCCGCACAAACGCGGACAAAGGCGGCATGCTTTAATCTCCATGTTCTTCCTCCTCGGAAAGCACGCGGAGAAACGCCGCTAAACCGCCGCGCCTGCCTCCTGTCGCACGATGTGACCACAGAAGGCGGCTGTTGCACCGGGTGCAGATCCTTGCTGTGCTGATATGCTCCGGCAAAACGCCCGCCTGCATCAGAATCCGGCGGTTCGCCTCCCACAAATCCAGCCTGTATTTCCCTTCGGGAGCGCGATAGAAGAAGGAATCCGGATCCAGCTCCTCCTGCTGTGCAAACTCCTGTTTGACAGCTTCATCCACCTCGTAGCAGCATGCGCCGATCGAAGGGCCAATCGCCACCAGCAAATCCTCGGGGCGTGTCCCGAACTCGACCGCCATGCGGCGCACCATGCAGGCTCCCATTCCGGCCACCGTACCACGCCATCCGGAGTGGCCCAACCCAACCGCCCGATGAACGGGATCCGCGAAAAACAGCGGCGTACAGTCCGCGTAATACGTCACCAGCGTGACCGCCGGATCGTTCGTAATCAGACCGTCCACGCTTTCCCGATCCCTTGGCCGGGTAATGCCCACGCCGCGCTCCGACGCGGAAACGCGCCGCACCACCGTGTGATGGTCCTGCGCGGAAGCCGTCAGGCTCTCAAACGGAAAGCCTGCCGCGGAACAAAAGCGGCGGTAGTTTTCCTCCACCGTCTCCCGTGGATCTCCGCGTCCAAAGCTCAAATTCATGGAAGAAAATTCGCCGCTGCTGACGCCGCCAAGACGGGTGGAAAACGCATGGTGCAGAAAGGACAGCCTTTCAAACGCCGGAAACGTCAGCCAGCCGACGGAATCCTTTTCCTGGTAATTCATCTCGCCAATCGGTATCTGCTTCATGGACATGCCTCCCTTGTCTCCGGGCGCTCTTTCCGCCAACCGGCAAAACAGCGTCCCTGCCGTTTTATTGTATCACAGGCATTCCCAGAAAAAAGCTGCGGGAAACTTGTTCACAAAAATATTACAATTTTCTTTTTTGGGCTTCTTTCCCCACCTGACCCCGGTTTTTTTCCGCTTTTGGGCGGCTGTCTTCCCCTTCGGTTTCCCTGGAGATTTTCTCTCTCCTTTTTTATCCTGAACAGGAAAAGATTCCTAATTGTCGCGTGCTCCCTGAACTTGACATAATCAGCCAAATCCCATATAATCAAAACTGTACTTTTTGCCGGATCAGCGGGAATTTCTTCGAACAAAGGCAAGCAAAAAACCTCGCTGTACCCTGCAAACTTCCGTCAAAATGAAAGACCCTGCCGTATTGCAAAAGGCGGTGTGTCTTTCCCACATGCTCATCCCAACGAATGGAGGATCTTGCTCTCATGCCAAAGAAACTGCTCTCTCTCTTGCTCGCGCTGATGCTGGTGGTGGGAATCTCTGTCCCCTTCCCGGCATCGGCTGAATCCAGCTTCTCCCTGAATCAAACGATGATGGCCCTTCGTCCCGGGGAAACCGGTGTTCTGACCGCGATATCCAGCAGCGGAACGGTATCGGTACAGTCCTGGAGCTCCAGCAATCCCAGCGTTGCGACAGTCAGCGGCGGGCGTGTGCAGGCCATCAGCTACGGTATTTCAACCGTCACCGCCTATCTGGCTGACGGAAGCTATGCCAGCTGTCAGGTTCATGTTGCCCTGATGGGAATTGACGTCTCTTATTATCAGAAAACCATCGACTGGAACGCGGTCGCCAACAGCGGCCAGGTTGATTTTGCCATCATCCGCACGGGCTACGGCGGTGAGGACTGGACCAATCAGGTAGACACCTGCTTTGAACAGAATTATGCCGGAGCGGTGGCCAACAACATCCCCGTGGGCGTATACCATTTCAGCTACGCGACCACCCCGGCAATGGCAAAAAAGGAAGCGGAATTCTGTCTTTATATTCTGAATAACCGCAAGCTGGATTATCCTGTCTTCTACGATATTGAAACGTCGGCTCACCGCAATATGGACGTGGCGACGATGACCAGCATCGTGGAGGCTTTTTGCAGCACGATCGCGGCGGCCGGATATACGCCTGCTCTGTACAGCTCTCCCTCTCTTTTCAACAGCTGCCTTTCCAGCCCCACTCTGGATAAGTATGATCACTGGGTCGCCCATTACGGTGTGGATCGTCCCGCTTATTCCAAGCCTTTCACTATCTGGCAGAGCGGTTTCCGTTCCATCCCCGGCATTTCCGGTAATGTTGACGCGAACTATGGCTATAAGGATTACACCAACAGCGGTGGGAGCAGCAGCGGCGGAAACAACGGCGGCGGAAACAGCGGCGGCAACGTAACGCCCGGCGGCGACGACGGATATACGCTGGAATGTGATGTGAAATCCTACACCTTTGGAAGCAACAGCACTTATGAATTCACAGTCAAAACCAACAACCCCCGTTATCCCACGGTAGAATCCAACGCCCCGGACGTCGTTTCCGTCGCGTTTGCCGGTGTCACGAACGGCGGTTACCGGTTCAAACTGACGAAGCAGTCTCCGGGCGACGCGGTGATCACCATTGTGGATGACGTCGGCAATATGTGCGCCTTTATGGCCACAGTTCCGAGCGGCTCCTCACAGACACCCGTTCAATGCGACACCAGCTCCTATACCTTCAACGGCTCCTCCAATTCGTACATCTTTAAAGTAACCACACCGAGCAGCATGGCCCCCACGGTGACCTCCTCCAATACGTCTGTGGCTACCGTTTCCTATTATGCCGCAACGACGGACGGCTTCCTGTATCAGCTGACCAATAAGGGCGCGGGACAGACTACCATCAACATTCTAGATCAGAATGGCACTTCTCTCTCCTTCCCTGTCACGGGCTACAGCGACTCCTCCTCGGGCGGTTCTTCGGGAGGCTCCTCCGGCGGTTCGTCCGGCGGCTCCACCGGCACGCTGCCCTGCGATACCTCATCCTACACCTTTACCACGCTCAACTCCTACACCTATAAGGTAACGACGAGCAGCAAGACCGCTCCCACTGCCACCTCCTCCAACCCCAGCGCCGTTTCCGTCGCTTACAAGGGCACCTGCGAGGGCGGCTA